>NZ_JBHWHV010000014.1:0-181505 GCF_042732375.1 Streptomyces sp. NPDC059785 | reverse complement strand
CGCAAGGGCGGGGCGCGGAACGCGGGCTCGTGGTGCGGCACCGCGCGCGGGGCGGGTGCGGGGTGCCGCGCACCAGGGCCGGTCAGTTGCCGGGCAGGACGCCGGTGCGGGCCACCTCCGAGTACCAGCGGGCGCTCGCCTTCGGGATGCGGGTGCCGGTCGGGTAGTCCACGTACACCGCGCCGAAGCGCTTGCCGTAGCCGTGGCCCCACTCGAAGTTGTCCAGCAGCGACCACAGGAAGTACCCGCGTACGTCCGCTCCGTCCGCGACGGCCTGGTGGACGGCGGCCAGGTGGCCGCGCAGGTAGGCGATCCGGGTGGGGTCGTTGACCTGGCCCGAGGGGTCGGCGTAGTCGTCGGAGGCGGTGCCGTTCTCGGTGATGGCCAGCGGCAGCCCGGGGAAGTCGGACGTCAGCCGTCGCAGCAGGTCGTACAGGCCGGTCGGGTCGACGGCCCAGCCCTTCATCGGGGTGGTGTCGCCGGGGGGCTGGTGGAAGGCGACCTCGTCGGCGGCCGGCCATGGGCTGTGGACGCTGTCGCCGTGCCCGTCCGAGGTGTGGCTGCCGCTGCCGTCGGCCCGGGAGACGACGGTGGGCGTGTAGTAGTTGACGCCGAGGAGGTCCAACGGCTGGTTGATCAGGGCCAGGTCGCCGTCGCGCACGTACGACCAGTCGGTCAGCGCGGCGGTGTCCTTGAGGAGGTCCTCCGGGTAGGCGCCGCGCAGCATCGGTCCGGTGAAGATCCGGTTGGCCAGCGCGTCGATGCGGCGCGCCGCGTCGACGTCGGCGTCGTTGCCGGTGAGCGGGCGCACCTGGTGGAAGTTGAGGCTGACCAGGCACTGGGCGTCGGCGGGGAGGCGGTCGCGCAGGGCCTGGACGGCCAGGCCGTGGGCCAGGTTGAGGTGGTGGGCGGCGCGCAGGGCGGCGACGGGTTCGGTGCGGCCGGGGGCGTGCACGCCGGAGCCGTAGCCGAGGAAGGCGCTGCACCAGGGCTCGTTGAGGGTGGTCCAGGTCTTCACCCGGTCGCCGAGCGCGTCGGCGGCCAGGGCCGCGTACTCGGCGAACCGCTCGGCGGTGGCACGCTCCGGCCAGCCCCCGGCATCCTCCAGCTCCTGCGGCAGGTCCCAGTGGTAGAGCGTGACGACGGGCTGGATGTTCTTCTCCAGCAACTCGTCGACGAGACGCCGGTAGAAGTCGAGCCCCTTCTGCACGGCGGGTCCGCGGCCGGTGGGCTGGACGCGCGGCCAGGCGAGGGAGAAGCGGTAGGCGCCGGCGCCGAGGTCGGCCATGAGGGCGACGTCCTCGCGCCAGCGGTGGTAGTGGTCGCAGGCGATGTCGCCGGTGTCGCCGTTGCGGACCCGGCCGGGGGTGCGGGCGTAGGTGTCCCAGATGGACGGTGTGCGGCCGTCCTCCGCGGCGGCACCCTCGATCTGGTAGGCGGCGGTCGAGAAGCCCCAGAGGAAGCCTTCGGGGAAGGTGCGGGAGGCGGCGTCCGGGGCGGACGCGGTCTGCTGATGTGCTGCGGTGACCACGTAAGTCCTTTCCAGGTGGGACAGGTGGGACAGGCTGGGGATGGTTCGGCGGGTCAGCCCTTGACGGCGCCCGCCATGATGCCGCTGACGATCTGGCGGCCGAAGACGACGAACATCGCAAGCAGCGGCAGCGTGCCGAGCAGCGCGCCCGCCATGATCAGGGACTGGTCGCGGACGTAGCCGGCGCTGAGCTGGGTGAGGGCGACGGGGACCGTCGGGTTGGTCATGTCGAGCACCACGAACGGCCAGAAGAAGTCGTTCCAGGCGTGCACGAACGTGATCATGAAGATGACCGCCATCGCCGGGCGGGCCACGGGCAGCACGATGGACCAGAAGATCCGCAGCGAGTGCGCGCCGTCGACGCGGCCGGCCTCGACCAGCTCGTCCGGCAGCGCCTCCGACAGGTACTGCCGCATGAAGAAGACACCGACCGCGCTCACCAGGGTGGGGAAGATGACGGCGGGCAGCTCCTGCGACCAGCCCAGCTCGGACATCATCATGAACAGCGGTACGACGCCGAGCTGCGGCGGCACCATCATGGTGCCGATCACCAGCATGAGCAGGACGTTGCGGCCCTTGAACCGCAGCTTGGCGAAGGCGAACCCGGCCAGCGTCGCGAACAGCACCGTGGACAGCGCGATGACACCGGCCACGATCGTACTGTTGATCATGGCCTTGCCCATCGCCGCCTCGTCCCAGGCGCGGGCGAGATTGCTGAAGAGGTTGGGTCCTGGCAGGAACGGCGGCGGCGTCTGGCTGACCCGGGTGTTGTCGGTGGAGGCCGCCACCATCGTCCAGTACAGCGGGAAGATCGACAGGATCGCCGTGATGGCGAGCAGGACGTAGGCGACCGGGCCCGCGTGGTGCTGGCGGCCGGCGCCCCGGCCCAGCAGCCGGCGGCGGCCACCGCTCACGGTGCTGCTCATCGGGGTGGTCCGGACCGACGCGTCCGTCCGGACCGGAAGGCTGTCTGTGGTCATGGAAGACTCCTGGTCGGGGCGTCAGGACGGACGGGCGCGCAGGCGTCCGGTCAGATACTTGATCAGCCGCTGCGCCACGAAGACGACGACGAGCAGCATGAACATCACCCAGGCGACGGTCGCCGACCGGCCCATCTGGTAGTTCTTCCAGCCCTCCTCGTACAGCAGCAGACCGAGGGTCTGGTACTGGTTGTCGGCGCCGCCCGTCACGCCGTTGGGCCCCTGTCCGAAGATCAGCGGTTCGCCGAAGAGCTGCGTCGCGCCGATGGTGGACAGCACGATGGTGAAGACGACGGTGGAGCGGATCCCCGGCACGGTGACGTGCGTGAACTGCTTCCAGCGGGAGGCTCCGTCGATGGCGGCGGCCTCGTACCGGTCGGCGGGGATGGCCTGCATGGCGGCCAGGTAGAGCAGCGCGTTGTAGCCGGTCCAGCGCCAGATGACGATGGTCGAGATGGCGAGCTGAGCGGGCCACTTGTCGGCCTCCCAGTCCACCGGACCTAGGCCGACCGAACCGAGTGCCCAGTTGATCATGCCGAAGTCGCGTTCGAAGATCATGGTGAACACCAGCGCGGCGGCGCCGACCGAGGTGGCGTAGGGGACGAGCGAGGCGACCCGGAAGAAGAGCGAGCCGCGCATGCGGTAGTTGAGCAGGTGGGCCAGGCCGAGCGCCATCAGCAGCTGCGGCACCGTGGACAGGACACCGATCGTGATGGTGTTCGCCAGGGCGTTCCAGAAGCGGTCGTCGCCCCAGAGCTCGACGTAGTTGTCGAACGCCACCCACTCCATGACGTCGAGGGTGGCCAGTTCCACCCGGTGCAGGGAGATCCAGGAGGTGTAGAGGAGGGGGTAGAGGCTGAACGCGGCGAACACGACGAAGAACGGTGCGACGAAGGCGTACGGTGCGCCCTTGACGTCCAGGCGGTGCAGCAGCGCGCCGAGCCGCCGGCCCGTGCCTTCGCCGTCCGGTGTGCGGGACGGTCCGCGAGGCCCTTCGCCGCCGACCTGGGCCTTGGTGGTGGAGGTGGCCACCGGACTTCCTTCCTTCAGAACTGCCTGAGCTGCCTGAGCTGCCTGAGCTGCTTTCGAGCTGGGGTGTGAGCGGTTGCCGGCCCCGGGCCCGCCGGTGACGTGCGGAGGGGATGGTGTGATCCCGTCAGTGACGTGCGGGCGGGCCCGGGTGGCCGGAAGGGCGACGGGTCAGCCGACCGCCTTCTCGATGCGCTCCGAGGTGGTCTGCCATGCCTCGTCGGGCGAGGCGTCCCCCTGCTCGATCAGGGCCAGGCCCTGGGAGAAGGTGTCCTTGATCGTGCCGTCCTTGCGGCCGAGGACCTGCTTGTCCGGGATCTCCTTGGCGGCCTCGCCGAAGATCTGTCCGATCGGGGCGTTGTCGAAGTACTCGGAGGTGACCTTCTGCACCTCGGGGGATTCCAGTGCCTCCTGCGAGGACGGAACGCTGCCCTGCTTCTCGAAGATGTGCGTCTGCTGCTCGGGGGCGGTCAGCCAGGCGACGAGCTTCTTGGCCTCCTCCTTCACCGGGCTCTGCTCGACGACGCCGAGGAAGGAGCCGCCCCAGTTGGCGCCCTTGGGTGCCTTGGCGACGTCCCACTTGCCCTTGTTCGCCTCGCCGGCCTTCTCGCTGATGTGGCCGAGCATCCAGGCCGGGCAGACGGCCGTGGCGAACGTGCCGTTGGCCAGACCCGGGTCCCAACCGGGCTGGAACTGGCGGAGTTTGGCGGTCAGCCCGTCCTCGGCGGCGTCGGCGGCGAGGTTCCAGGCCTCCTTGACGGCCGGGTTCGTCTTGTAGATCAGATCGCCCTCGGCGTTGTAGTACTGCTCGGGGTATCCGTAGACCATGGCGTTGAACAGGCCGCTGGCCGCGTCCGTGTACGCCACGTCACCGCCCTTGAAGTCCTTCTTGAAGGTACGGCCGACCTCGACGAACTTCTTCCAGTCGCCCTCCCACAGCTTGGCGACCTCCTCGCGGTCGGTGGGCAGTCCGGCCTGCTCGAAGTAGTCCTTGCGGTAGCAGACGGCCATCGGGCCGATGTCGGTGCCAAGGCCCAGTACCTTGCCGTCCTTGGTGGTGATCTGGGACAGCTTCCACGGCAGGAAGTGGTCCGTGCCCTTCACGTCGGAGAAGTCGGCGAACTTGTCGGACTGGGTGTCGACGATCTCCTTGGCCCGGCCGATCTCGATGCCCTGGATGTCCTTGAGGCCCTTGCCCGCGGCGAGCCTGGTCTGCAGGGCGGTGTAGTACGTCTGCTCGTCGCCGGCCACCTCGGCCTTGATGTCGACGTTCGGGTGCTCCTTCTCGTACTGCTCGAAGAGGCCCGTCTCCTTGAAGCCCATCACCCCGTACAGCCCCACGGTGATGGTGACCTTGCCGTCCTTCTTGCCGCCGCCCGTCACCGATTCGTCGCTGCCGCCGCAGCCGACGACGAGCGCGAGCGCACCGGCGGCCGCGACAACTCCGGCCGCTCTTCTCCGTAATGACCTGTGAAGCGTGCTCATGTGTCTTCCTCCAAGCGATGGGCGCGGGCGCACCGGGACGGCGGGATGGCGGGTGTGCGAGGGCTGTGGCGGACACGGCAGGCGTTGGGTACGTTCCCAATCGACGGCATGGGAACGTGCCCAACGGGCGGTGGGAACGTGCCCACCGGCGGTTGGAAGACTCGTGGCAGCGAACGGCTATGTCAATGACTTGAAGACGATTCGTTGCGCGGCCGGGCACCCCGCGTTCGCCGGACGACCGAGGGAGGGCGGCGCCGCGTCGGTGGCGTCTGTCACAATTACCGCTGGTCACGTCCGCGGCCGGTGCCGCCGCGGTTGCCGGCGGGGAGGGAATCATGACAGGGAACGGCCAACCCACGATCAAAACGGTCGCGGCGCGCGCCGGGGTGGGGCGGACCACGGTGTCCCGCGTCATCAACGGCTCGGACCTCGTCAGCGCCGATGCCCGTGCGCGGGTACTGGCGGCGATCGAGGAGTTGAACTACGTTCCCAACTCGGTGGCCCGCGGCCTGGTGACCAGCCGCACCGACGCGGTGGCCCTGGTGATCCCGGAGTCCGAGAGCCGGCTCGGCTCGGAACCGTTCTTCGCCGCGCTGATCCGCGGCGTCAGCGGTGCGCTCGCCGAGCGGCGGATACAGCTGCAACTCACGCTCGTTCGCGACCGGTTCGAGCGGGACCAGCTCGCCGCGACGGTGGCGACCCGCCGGGTGGACGGAGTGCTGCTGGTCTCGGTCCACGCGCGTGACCGGCTGCCCGGGATGCTGGAGGAGATGGGGCTGCCGACCGTGCTGGCCGGCCGCCGCGACGAGCGGGAGCGACTCAGTTACGTCTGCTCCGACAACGCCGGGGGCGCCGCTGCGGCCGTACGGCACCTGCTGGACCGGGGCCGCCGCCGCGTCGCCACCGTCACCGGGGCGCTCGACATGGACGTCGGCCGGAGCCGGCTCGCCGGCTGGCGCGAGGGCCACCGCGAGGCCGGCGTGGAGCCCGACGAATCCCTGGTCGAGGCGGGCGACTTCACCGAGGAGGGAGGCCGCCGGGCGATGCGTTCGCTTCTTGAACGCGCGCCGGACCTCGACGCGGTCTTCGCCGCCTCCGACCTGATGGCCGTCGGCGCCCTGGCCGAACTCCGCCGCCAGAAGCGGCAGGTGCCGGGCGATGTCGCCGTCGTCGGCTTCGAGGACTCCATCCTCGCCCGCCACACCAGCCCGCCGCTGACCACGGTGCGTCAACCCGTGGAGGAGCTGGGCCGGGCGATGACCCGGATCCTGATCGACATCACCCAGCACGGCGCGGACCGCCGGCAGGTGACGCTGCCGACGGAGCTGGTGGTGCGCGAGTCGTCGTGACGGGGTGCGGGCGGTCACCGGCCAGAGGGCGTGCCGGCGAGCGCCGGCAGCGGTCCCCCTCCCCCCTCCCCCGGCTACCGCCGGAGCACAAGGGCATGTGCCTTCACAGCAGCACGACGCAGCCCCGCCGCTCCAGCTCGGTCAGCACCGACCGCGCAGGGGCGCACGCGTTCCAGCGCAGGTCCAGCTTCTCCAGGGAGGGCATGTCGATGACCCAGTCCGGCAGGCTGCCGAGGCGGTTGCTTCTCACGTCGAGCTGGCGCAAGCGGGGCAAGTCGGCCAGCGTGTGCGGCAGTTCGGTCAGAGCGTTCTCCCGCAGGTCCAGGTGGCGCAGTTCGTGGAGGTCGGCCGTGGACGAGGGCAGGGCTCCGATCGCGTTGCCCCGAAGCCAGAGCTCGCGCAGGCTGCCCAGACGGCCGATGGTGTCGGGCAGTGCGGTCAACCGGTTGTGCTGGGCCCGGAGTTCGATGAGTCCGGCCATCCGGCTGATGGCCTCGGGCAGGGTGGCCAGGGCGTTCTCGCCGACGTTGAGGTAGCGCAGCCGCGTCAGGTTCCCCAGCGAGTCGGGGATCTCGGACAACTCGTTGTCGTGCAGGTAGAGGCAGCCTTCGAGGCCGGCCAGGTCGCCCAGTTCGCCGGGTACCGAACCTAGGTGGTTGTGGCCGAGGTCCAAGGTGGTCAGCCGACGCAGCCGCCCGATTTCGGGCGGGAGGTCCGTGAGTCCGTTGTCGGCGAGGATGAGGACTTCGGTTTCGCTGCGCTGCCAGACCGATGCGGGTACGGTCCCCAGCCGGTGACGCCATAGGTTCACCACGTTCGGCACGTCGTAGCTTCCTTCCTGGGTGTGTCGCGGCTCCCGTGTTGGTGGGCCGCTTCCCTCGGTGGCATGGTCGCGGTGCGATGGGCTCTGCGCCAACCGGACGGCCCCGGGATCCTCGATCTCGACGGCTTGCGCTCGGCCGAAACCGCGGCGCAGCACTACGCAGGCGTCGGGCACGACGAACTGACCGCGGCTTCGGCCGAGTTGAAGGCCGTCTTCAACACCCAGGCCAGAAGCTGAGCCTCTACGACAACCGGCTCGGCTGCATGTCGTACAACGACGTGTACGGGCTGGGCAGCAACAACGTGCAGAACATCAACGCCACCTATTAGGAAGGCTGCTCCCCGTCACCATGAGCACCCGAGCCAAGCTCCTCAGTGCCATCGCCGGCGTGGCCGCCCTGGGCGCGACCGCCTTCGTGGTCCCGTTCGTCACCGACAACAGTCCCGAGCGCCCTGATGTCATCATCGCCCAGGGCAAGGACGCCTTACCCAACCGGTCGGCCGTCGACTGGGTCTCCTACGCCGACCGGGTCGCGGTCGTCGATGTCACCTCGGAGGCCGAGATACCCGCCACCGCCGAGGAGGTCGCGGCAGGCGAGGGCTATATCAGCAGACGTATCGACCTGGACATAGGAGAGGTGGTCTGGTCGCGTCCCGGCGCTCCCACGCCGCCGAGCACGCTGAGCCTGGTCGTGGACGGCTGGTCCTTCGCGGACGGCACCCGCACGCCGATGGCGGTGGAGGAGAGCTCGCGTCTCGAGCCGGGACATACCTACGTGATGTCGCTGGCCCGGCTCGCCGACGGAACCTGGTCGGCGATCGGCTCCCAGGCGGCGCTGCCGTACGACAGTGGGACGATCGGCGCGGGTGAGTACCAGGGCCGGACCGTGACCGCGGCCCAGTTCGGCTCGGCGGTGAAGGCCCACGACGGCGATACGGCGGACGAGGGCCCCACCACGAAGGACGCCGATGTGATCAAGGAGTCGGTCGCGGAACTCACCGCCGGCAAGTCCTCGGACTACGTCGAGACCCTGCTGACCGGTACCGACCCCGACCCGCTGGCGGAGGCCAACTTCGACCTCGATCCGATCGCGCGGTACGAGGCCGTCGCGGGCGTCGACGACCCCGCCGAGACCTTCTGCTCGATCGCCGCGCCCCTAGCCGTGTCCGAGGAGGGCCAGTTCACCCCGGCCGAGCTGGGTGACATCCTGAACCAGCTCGCCGCCAAGGAGAGCGGCAAGGACGCCACCGACCTGAGTGTCCTGGCCGCGTACCACAACGGCGACGACAGCCTGGAGTCCCAGGCCGAGACCGTCCGCCCTACGGTCATCGCGAACATCGAGGAGCAGTGCGGGTTCGACGTCGGCGACCTGCTGCCCGACTCCACCGCCGCGGAGGACTGACAGCCGCCTGACCGCCCCGCCGGTCGTCTGATCCGTCACATCTGACGCACCGCGATCGCCCCCGTCCCGTTCTCCTGGCCGGGGGCGATTGGGTTCATTGGAGACGGCTCGCTCAACTACCCTCTCGGGACGCCTCGTTCAGCGACGTCAGGTCCGCGTTCCGGACCGCAACCAGCACGGCCTCCTCCGGGGAGTTCCCCGCCGCCACCGCGACCGCCGCATCGATGCCCTCGACCTCGTAGACGCTCACCTTCTCCGGCTTCTGCGTGCCGTCGGCCTCGTCCGATTCGTCACACCCGGGCAGCAGACCGGTACCGAGGCTCTTGCCGACCGTGAACTTCGGGTCGGTCGTGGCCCCTCCCCTCACGTCGAGGTAGGACCGCCCCTCGTACTGCACGAGGTACGCGCACTTCGCTTCAGGGGCGTCGTCCACTGCGGCGCCGTTCACCTCGGCATGCCCGTCGCAGCCGGTCCCCCCGGCCACCAGGACCGCCGCCACCGCCAGGGTCCTCGTCCATCTCCGCATCCGCGGCGTCGCTTCCATCTCCAGCCCTCCACCTTCCCGGCATCGCCGAAGGCCCCTCGGCCTCCCGGTGCTACGACGTGGCAGCCCTCCTTTTCGTTCGGCCTCGTCACCGGCGCAGGCCCGCCGCTGTCCGGCTCAGAGCCCCAGGTACACCTCCCTGACGCGCGGGTCGTGGCTGAGTGCCGTCGAGGTTCCGCTCATGGCGACCTCGCCGTTCTCCATGACCAGGCAGTGGCTGGTCACGCCGAAGGCGAGCTTGGCGTTCTGTTCCACCAGGAAAGGAGGCGTACTGCGGCACCCGGGCGGGCTCGGCCCGGAGGAAGTCCAGCACCGGGACCCATGTGTCCACCGGGTACTTCACCCGGACCAGGAAGGTGGCGGCCGTGATCGCCGCGGTCATCGACAGCAGGGCCAGGTGTTCGGGGGCCGGGCGCTGACCGCTGGTCCGTGCGGAGCGGCGCAGGCGTCCCAGCAGACGGCCGGCCCGGCTGCAGACCACGTACAGCACGGTGCAGGCCAGCAGGTTCTGGATGAACCACAGGTGCCCGGTAGTGGACGTAGTACGCGTACATCAGGCCGGGCACGATCGTCAGCGCGCCGACCGTCACGGGGATGCCGAGCCGGATCAGACGGCCCGTCAGGAACCGCCGGGTGCCGTGGCGTCGGTGAGAGCCGGGCACGAGGACGGCGGAGACGAAGAAGAACAAACTCATGAAGAACGAGCCGTCGACCGCGGACAGTGCGGCCAGGGCCGGCGTGCGCGCCGGCCCCTCGACGTACCACCAGTCCGCGGGGCCGTAGGGCTGGGCGGCGTGGTGGATCACGACCAGGACCGTCAGCGCGATCTGTAACTGGTCGAGTCAGTCCAGACGGCGCGCACGGGGTGCGGCGGCGGGCTGCGTTCCGGAAGCGAGTGTGCGCGTGTGTTCAGCTTGCTCAACACACGCACATCTCGCACTGGTGCTATCCCCCGCTTCGGTCCTCCGGCGAGCCGTAGAACCCTGACAGGAGCAGGCGCTGATTGGCGGCGCTGCGCTCCGCCAGGACCCGCGGGTCGAACATCGGCTCGCCGTGATGGGGCTGCATCACCCGCTCCAGGAGCAGCGGCCCGAGGACCAGAGCACAGCACCTGTGACGCCGCCCACTCACCCTCCGGCGTCCGGCCGCCGTACTCCTCGGACAACCGACCGAGTTCGGCCCGCGCTCCGTTCAGCAGCCGTCCGACCAGCTCGGCGCTCGCGGCGCTGCCCTCCACCAGGACGTGGCGCAGATAGCCGCGCGGCACCGGGTCCGCGCCGAACAGCCGGGCCGAGACCTTGCCGAGCGACTCCATCAGCGCGGCGCCCGCCTCCACGGCCTCCAACTCCGCGCCGATCCGGCCCAGTACGTACTCGTCGACCGCTGCCCGCAGCCCCTCCTTCGATCCGAAGTGCCGGGTCACCAGCGCCGGCGACAGACCCGCGGCCGCGGCCACCGCTCGCGTCGACGTCGCCTCGCAGCCACGCTCCGCGAACAGTTCCAGCGCCGCGTCCCGCAACCGCGCCCGCCCCGTCAGGTCACTCTTGTCCACCGCTCTCATGCCTCGCAGCCTGCTCACCGGCGGCGTGACCCCACCCATGCGGCCCTGCGGCAGGTCGGGGTGTTGTTCGGCCCACGCCGAAACAGTTCGCGTCCCCGGTCGTCGGCGGCCCAACCTGGGTGTGTCCGGACGCCGACGGCGTCCGGACCGGGGAAGCGGTGGTGCTGGGGGTTCGGGGGGACGCCAGCACCACTTCCCGGCTCTCAGGCGCCGGAGGAGGCGTTGAGGAGGGTTTCGCCGGCCGCGGTGAGGGTGTGCAGAACGGTGTTGCGGTGGCGGGTGACGGTGGTGAGTCCGGCGGTACGCAGAACAGTGGCGTGTTCGCTCGCGCTGGCGAGGGCTGTACCGGTGCGCCGGGCGAGTTGGGTGGTGGTGCAGCCGGGGTGGTCCGCTATCGCGGCGAGCACGGTGGCGCGGGTCCGGCCCAGCAGGGCGCTCAGTGAGTGGGGCACGGTGGTAAGCGCGGCGGCGGTGGCCGCCGGGGGGAGGGCGGGCCGGTTGTCTCCGAGAACGGGGAAGGTCAGCCACGGCTGGGGCTCGGCGCCGGCGTTGATGATCGGGTGGGAGGGCCGGAACAGCGAGGGGACCAGGAGCAGGCCCCGTCCCCCCAGGTGGATGTCGCCGCTGTGGCCTGCGGCCGTCGTCGCCTCCAGGACGGGCGCTCTCCATCGCAGGCGCTGTGGGTGCAGCCGGCTCAGCAGTCCCTCCATGCCGTGGTCGGCCAGGTGGCGCAGGCGCAGGCTGCGATCGGTGCGGGCGAGCTGCTCGATCTGCGGCCAGCAGGGAGCGATGACCTGGTCGTGGGCGTGGGTCAGGGTGTCGACCAGGTGCTGGAACAGGGCCGGTTCCTCGGGGATGCGGCTTGTCCAGGAGGGCACCCGGCGCTGGAGGTGCGCCCACTCCTCGAGATCTTGGCGCAGGTAACCGGTCGGGGTGGCGCGTACCGCCTCCAGCGCCTCCCCCGAGGGCCCGGGCGCAGTGGGGATGAAGATGTCCGTGGACCATCCCGCCGCCGGGGCCAGGTCGAGGAGTTGACGCGTCCGCGGGGCGAGGCGCGTGCGGGCGTGCCGGCGCCAGGCGTCGAAGCGCAGCGGATGCGAGCCGTCCTGGAGGACCCGCAGTGCCAGGTTCAGTTCCACCAGGGGAAGGGGCCCGGGCGCGAGACGGGTGCGGGCCATGTCCTCGGCGGTGAAGTGGATACGCATGGGCATGGCAGCGATGGTCCGCAGTCAACGTTGTCCGGGCCAGACCGGAACACGCCGAAGAACGGCCGCGGCAGACGTGAGGACTTCACCGCGGAGGGCACCGAGGCAGGCACGAGGTGTGCGGGCCCCTGGCATGATCGCCGCCATGGAGATGCACATCGCACCGGCCGAAGTGGCCGACTTCCACCAGGTCCTGACCGATCACCCGCGCTACTGGGGCGAACGCGATCTTCGGTCGCTGCATCTCCTGGCGCTGGTGCAGGAGTTCGGTCCCACCTGCCTGGTCGCCCGGGCGGAGGACGGGATCCGCGGGTACGTCTTCGGGTTCGTCACCCCGGACGGGACCGGTTACGTGCATCTGATCGCCACGCGGGACGACGCCCGCGGCACCGGTCTCGGCCGTCGCCTGTACACGGCGTTCGCCGAAGCGGCGGAGCGTCAGGGCGCGCGGCGACTGAAGGCGATCACGTCGACCGGGAACTCCGGCTCCATCGCCTTCCACCGCGGCCTCGGCTTCGACACGGAGACCGTCGAGGACTACAACGGCCCCGGCCGGACCATGGCCGTCTTCCACCGGGATCTGCCGCTCGTCGCCTCCCGTCCCTGACCGGCCCGGCGGTCACTGATCACCGCTTCCCTCAAGCCCTCGGGAGCCCTCGGCGTTCATCCGCTCTTCACCTCAGCACGGCCGCGGTGTCCGCCGCGTACCCGGGATGACCGGCTGACGTACGGCGTCAAGTCCCGGTTCGTGTCGGCGGATTGGGACCGCGGGGCCTCGAAGACATAGGTTGTCGCCATGGTGGAGGGGGCGGACTCCGCGGCGCAGACCATGCCGCCGGAGCAGCACATGAGGGGGCGGCATGCCGTCCGGCGGAAGAAGGACAAGGGCGGCCTGGTTCGTTCGTCCTTGCTGATGGCTGTCGGCACGGTGGTGTCACGGGCGACGGGGCTGATCCGTCAGGTGCTCCAGGCGGCGGCGCTGGGCACGGGGCTGTTGGCCAGTACGTACAACACGGCGAACACCGTGCCAACGAGCCTGTACACCCTGCTGATCGGTGGCGCGCTCAACGCCGTGCTGGTACCGCAGCTGGTCCGGGCCAGGACGACGCAGCCCGATGGCGGCCGGGCGTACGAGCAGCGGTTGGTCACGCTCGTGGTGTGCGTGCTGGGCGTGGGCACGGCGCTCGCGGTGTGGGCGGCGCCGCAGATCGTGGGCCTGTACATGCGGGACACCCCGGACAGTCACGAGGCGTTCGAGCTGACGGTGACGTTCGCCCGGTTCCTGCTGCCGCAGATCTTCTTCTACGGGCTGTTCAGCATCTATGGGCAGGTCCTGAACGCCCGCGAGAAGTTCGGCGCGATGATGTGGACGCCGGTGCTGAACAACGTCGTGCTGGTCGGCATGTTCGGGGCCTACCTGGGGCTGATGACGGTGCCCGACCGGGTCGAGGACATCACCGCCGGCCAGGTGCGGCTGCTGGGTATCGGGACGACGGCCGGTATCGCCGTACAGGCGCTGGCGCTGATCCCGTTCGCGCGGGCGGCGGGCTTCCGGTTCCGGCCGCGCTTCGACTGGCGGGGCACCGGACTGGGCAAGAGCGTCCACGCGGCGAAGTGGACGCTGCTGTTCGTCCTGGCCAACCAGGTCGCCCTGACCGTGGTCACGAACTACGCCAACGCCGCCGACCAGGAACTGCCCCGGGCCGGTGCGGGCTACTCGGCCTACACCTACGCGCAGACCATCTGGATGCTGCCGCAGTCGATCGTGACCGTGTCCCTGGTGACGGCGCTGCTGCCGCGCATGAGCCGGGCCGTCGCCGAGGGACGCATCCAGGAGCTGCGCGCGGATCTGTCCCGGGCGCTGCGGATCAGCGGGGTGGTCATCGTGCCCGCCGCCTTCCTCTTCGTCGCCCTGGGCCCGCAGATCTCCTCGCTGCTGTTCGCCCACGGAGCGGCCGACGCCGCCTCGGCCCGCCCGCTGGGGTACATGCTGCAAGCGTTCGGGCTGGGGCTCGTCCCGTTCTCCGCCCAGTACCTGCTGCTGCGCGGCTTCTACGCGTTCGAGGACACACGTACGCCGTTCTTCATGGCGGCCTGGATCGCGGGTGTGAACATCGCGCTGGCCACGGTCTGTCATGTGCTGCTGTCCGCTCGCTGGGCGGTGGTGGGCATGGCCGGGGCCTACACCCTCTCCTACGTGGCAGGCCTCGGCCTCACCGCGTATCTGCTCCGCAGGAGGCTCGGGGGCCGCATCGACGACGGCGGCCTGCGCCGTACCTACGTCAAGCTGTTCTGCGCCGCGGGCCCGGCCGCCGGGCTGGGCTGGGCCGCGGCGCGCGCGTGCACGGGGCTGGGCAGCGGAACCGGGCCCACGGCCGCCGCCCTGGCCGCCGGAGCACTGGCGACGGCCGTGGGATACCTCCTCCTCGCCCGCCTGATGCGGATCGACGAACTGCGCCGCCTGCCCGGCATGCGGTGAGTACGGGCAGCCGGTGGGAGGAGCGGACCGGCTGCGAGCAGCCTGGTTTCCGCGGCGGAGGCCACCGCCGCCTCCTACTTCGCCGCCTACCGGGTCGACGGCTACACCGGCGGCATGGTGCCCCCGGTGCTCCCCGCGAACGTCGGCCACTACGAGGACACGTTCCGGAGGGCAGAGGGCACCTGGCTGCTGGCCAACCCGGTCACACACCTCCCCTTCGGCGGAGAGACGGTGTGTATCGGTCACCCCGTCTCGTCATGACTGCGACGCTGCCGATTCGGCGGGGCCGTACGCCCGGCCGTGGACGGGCCGGGCGTACGGCCGCGCACGTCAGGAGCGCAGGTTCCGGGTCAGCCGGTCCAGGAGGCGTGCGGCGTCCTGGAGGCGCCGGGCGGTGTCGGTGAAGTCGCCCGCGAGCAACGGCTCCGCTGCTTCCGCGCCCTCCTGGTCCTCCGGCCCGAGCGCCGGACCGGGGACGATCGTGCCCCGGTAGCCCACGGGTTCCGCTCCGGCGCGCTGGCGGTAGCCGATGAAGTCGCAGACGCCGGGCTGCGGAGGCGTGTCACCGCCGTCGAAGAAGCGCACCCGGCACAGCTGCGTCTCATGGCCTCCGGAGTTGGCGGAGATGGACAGTCGGTAGTGCCGGTAGGCCACCGCGTTGGCAAAGGAGAACTCCCTGGTGTCGAAGCGCCCGCCGAAGCGCTCGTTCTGCCGCGCGTCCAGGCGCTTCCAGGTCTTGCCGTCGCGTGAGCCCTCCAGCGTCCAGTCCGACGGGTCACGGTCGGGGAAGTCGTTGGCGGAGGTCAGCGTGTAGGCGGTGACGGCGAAGGGACCGCCGAAGACGAATTCCAGATCGGCGCGGTTCCGGTGGGCGAGCCATTTGTCGTTGTCCTTGAGCAGCAGATTGGCGGCGACCTCGCCCCACTCCCTGAACTCGTCGCTGGCCTCCACTCTGGACACCTCGCCGGTGACGTCCCGCCGCTCGCCATCCGCCGCCGGACCGGACTCGCCCGTGACGGCGGTCCGCAGGGTGAGGGAGGTCGCGTCGCCCTTGCGGTCGCTCCAGGTCACCCGCTCCACCGGCGCGCCGTCGTCGTCGAGCAGCAGACACAGCTGACCGGCGGCACGCCACATGCCGTCGTGCTCTTCCTCGGCCGCGAAGTACTGCCCGACGGCCTCGGCGGTGACGTCCTCCACTGCACGGCGCTCGGTGAGCGTGCCCCGCAGCTCGCCGATGGCGCCGTCGGCGGTCCGGAAATGGCCCTGAAAGCCGGACAGGTCGCCGCGGAACGCGACAGCCGATTCCGCGCCGTCGGTCGCACGCCACGACAGCCGGGCGGGAAGCTCCTCCCCTTCCTGGCCGAGGCGGAGCAGCAGCCGCGGCCCCGGCTCCCAGACGGGCGCGTCGAGGGTGCGCCGCTCGGTGGCGAAGGTCCGGACGGTCCCTCGTCCCTCGTCCGCGGCGCGGACGTGTTCCGCAGCGGCCCGCCCGGCATCCTCAGCGGCCTCCACCGCGACCGTACGCACCCGCAGCAGGCTGTCGCCGCCCAGGTCGGCGGTGCCTGCGTTGCGTATCCGCAGGACGTTCACGCCCTGCCGAAGGGCCTTGCCCGGCATGGTCATCACGTACTCGCGTACGCCACCGGGGTCGCCGTCGTCGGGCAGTGACAGTCCCTCCGTCAGCACCTCGTCGTTGAGCGAGAGGTCCACGGGGACGGCCGCGCCGAGCACGGTGACACGCAGCGCGGCCTCCGGGGCGACGTCCTCCTCGTCCTCCACCGTGAAGCTCACCTTGAGATACCCGCCGGCCGCCACGGCGACGTACGAAGAGGCGATCACGCACCGGTGCTGGCGAACGACGGCGTTCGCCAACTCGGCCGGACGGGTGGCGAAATCGACGAGAACGGGTTCCATGTACGGGTCTCCTCATGACTGTACGGCTGCTGCGAAGGGTCCCACGGCCGAGGGGCCGGGAGATCGTCCAAGACGCTAGCAACCCGCTCTGACAACGGGAGTTCACCGCAGTTCGGCGGAGCCCTACAGCCCCAGGTCCCGGCCGACGATCTCCTTCATGATCTCGGTGGTGCCGCCGTAGATCGTGGTGATGCGCGAGTCCAGGTAGTCGTGGGCGATGCGGTATTCGAGCATGTAGCCGTAGGCGCCGTGGAGTTGGAAGCAGCGGCCGACGATGTCGACGTAGCGCTCGGTGGCCCAGAACTTCGCCGCCGCGGCGTCCACCGCGGTGAGTTCGCCGCGGGAGTGCCGGGCGAGCAGGTCGTCCAGGTAGGCGCGCCCCACCCGGGCGGTGGTCACCATGTCGGCCAGTTCGAAGCGGGTGTTCTGGAAGGAGCCGATCGACCGGCCGAACGCCTTGCGTTCCTTGACGTATCCCAGGGTGCGTTCCAGCACGCCCTCGACGGACGCCACGGCGTTGGCCGCGATCGAGATCCGCTCCTGGGGGAGATTGCGTATCAGGGACGCGAAGCCCGTGCCTTCCTCACCGAGCAGGTTGGCGGCCGGCACCCGGACGTCCTGGAAGAACAGCTCGCTGGTGTCCTGCGCGTGCAGGCCGACCTTGTCCAGGTTGCGCCCGCGCGCGAAGCCGGGGCGGTCCGCCTCGACGACCAGCAGGCTGATCCCGCCGTGGCGGTCCGGTCCGGTGCGGACGGCGGTGACGATCAGGTCGGCGTTCTGGCCGTTGGAGATGAAGACCTTGCTGCCGTTGACCACGTAGTCGTCGCCGTCGCGGACGGCGGTGGTGGCGATGCCGGCCAGGTCGCTGCCGGTTCCGGGCTCCGTCATCGCGACCGCGACGACGAGCTCCCCGGCGGCGATGCCGGGCAGCCAGCGGGCCTTCTGCTCGTCGTCGGTCAGGTCGGTGAAGTAGGGCACGACGATGTCGTTGGACAGGGTCAGCGAGGCGAGCCCGTCGGAGGCGGGGTGGCGGGAGAACTCCTCGCCGATCACCGCGTTGAAGCGGTAGTCGGTCACCCCGGCGCCGCCGTACTCCTCGGGGATGTTGAAGCCGAGGATCCCCGATCGGGCAGCCTCCCGGAAGAGTTCGCGGTCGACCTTGCCCTCGGTCCGCCAGCGTTCGGCGTGCGGCGCGGCGTGCTTGTCGGCGAAGGCGCGGGCCGTCTTGCGCAGCAGCTCGTGCTCGGCCTCGTAGAGCGACCGCTCGGCGGAGATCACATCGGTCATCAGGGCTCCGTTCAAGGTCGTGATCGTGAAGACTCTGGGTGTGTACGCGGTCATGTCCCGGGCAGGAGGACCGGCTTCAGCGTCCGGCCGTCCCGCTGGTCGGCCACCGCCCGGTCGAAGTCGGCCAGGGCGTAGGTGGTCACCAGGCGGTCGAGCGGCAGGCGGCCGTCGCGGAAGCGCCGGATCAGTTCGGGGACGAGGACCGAGGGGACGGCATCGCCTTCGACGCAGCCACGTACCTGGAGCCCTCGTAGCATCAAGGAGCGTACGTCGAGGGGTATTTCGGCGGCTCCGAGGCCGACCAGTGCCAGTGCGCCGCGCGGCTGGAGCAGGGTGAGCGCGCGGGCGATCGACTCGGGCCGTCCCGTGGTGTCGAGTGCGTGGGTCACCGGCGGAACCGGTTCGTCCAGCGCGGCGACGGCCGTGGCGCCGCACCGGGCGAGAAGTGCGCGGCGCGCCTCGACCGGCTCCGCCACGACGACCTCGACGCCTTCGGACAGAGCGGTCAGCGCCGCGGCGGCGCCCACGCCGCCGGCGCCGACGACCAGCAGGCGGTCGCCGTTCCGGGGGCGCAGTACGTTGAGCACGGCGCCCGCGCCGGTCAGGAAACCGCACCCCAGGGGTGCCGCGACCGCCGGCGGCACGTCGCCGACGGGTACGCAGGAGCGGGCATCGGTCAACGCGGCCGTGGCGAAGGACGACTGGCCGAAGAAGGCTCCGAAGACCGGCTCGTCACGGACGCGTATGGTCGGCGAACCGTCGAGCCGCCGTCCCGAACCGTTGAGCGCGCTCGCCCAGGCGCAGTAGCCGGGGAAGCCGGCCCGGCACTGGGCGCACCCTCCGCACGAGGCGAAGGAGATCACGACCCGGTCTCCGACCGTGAGCCCGTCGACGGCCGCACCCAGGTGTGCGACGGTGCCGCAGCCCTCATGACCGAGGACGGCCGGCCCCTCTCCGAGTCTCCTACGGGTGAGGAGGTCCGTGTGGCACACCCCGACCGCTTCGATGCGGACGACCACCTCGTCGGACCGCGGGTCGTCCAGCTCGGCTTCGACGAGCTCACCGGCCGCGGAGCCGCGCGAGAGCAACGCGGAGATTTTCATGCGCGCCCCCGGGGTACGTGCCCCCGGTGTACGTGCCCTCGCTGTACGCGCCCCTGGTGGCCGGAGCGGAAGAGGCCCCCGCTCATCGCACGCGCAGTCGTCGCAGCAGGGACAGCCGGCCGTTGGTGCGGCGGACGAAGCTCTCCGCCCCTTGTTCCGGCGACGGGCCGAGCGGCATCAGGCGCTGCACGGCGACCGTCTGGCTCTCGGTGTACTTGCGGATGCCCTCGGCCCCGTGGCGGCGGCCGAGTCCGCTGTCGCCCATGCCGCCCATCCCGGCCTCGATGCTGCCGGCCGCGGCGGCGGCACCGTCGTTGATGTTGACCGATCCGGAGCGGACGAGCCCGGCCATACGGGCTGCCGCGCGGGTGTCCTTGGACCAGATCGACGCCGACAGGCCGTAGCTCCCCTGGTTGGCCAGCCGCAGCGCCTCCTCGTCCGTGGCGCAGGGGTACAGCGAGAGGACCGGGCCGAACGTCTCCCGCTCGCAGACGTCCATCTCGGGCGTGACGCCTTCGAGGATCGTCGGCTCGTGGAACAGCGGGCCGATGTCGGGCCTGGCCCGGCCTCCCGTGAGCACTTTCGCCCCCTTGGCCACCGCGTCGCCGACGTGGGCCTCGACCGCGGCGAGCTGCGCGGGCGAGACCAGCGATCCGAGGTCCGCCGCGTAGTCGTAGGACCGTCCGAGCCGCAGCGCCCGCGTGGCCCGGACGAGTTCGTCGCGGAAGACGTCGTACACCTTCTCGTGCACGTAGACGCGTTCGATGTGGATGCACATCTGCCCGGTGTTGGCGAAGGCGGCCACGACCGTGCCGGCCGCCGCGGCGGGGATGTCGGCGTCCTCGCGCACGATCAGCGGGTTCTTGCCGCCGAGTTCGAGCGACGCGCCCACCAGCCGGCGCGCGGCGCGTTCGGCGACGGTGCGGCCGGTGGCGGTCGATCCGGTGAAGCAGACGAAGTCGGCGGTGTCGACCACCGCCGTTCCGACCACTCCCCCGTCTCCGGCGACGATGCGCCACAGGTCGGCGGGCAGGCCGGCCTCGTCCAGCAGCGCGCGGGTCCACAGCAGGGTCAGTGCCGTCTGGGAGTCGGCCTTGGAGACGACGGCGTTGCCGGCGAGCAGCGCCGGGAGGACGTCGCCGACCCCCAGGTAGAGGGGGTAGTTCCACGGGGAGACGATGCCGACCACGCCCTTCGGCACCCGCACCTCCTTGACCTTGGTCAGGCCGGGGATCATGCCGCGTACCCGGCGGGTGGCCAGGTAGCGGGGTGCTCGGCGCGCGTAGTGCCGGGCGATCGTCGCGACCTGCGCCACCTCCTGCCAGGCGTGGTACCGGGCCTTGCCCGTCTCCCACTGGATCAGGTCGAGCACCTGGTCCTGCCGCTGGAGGAGCAGGTCGTGGAAGGCGAGCACGGTTTCGGCCCGGTGCGCGAGCGGCGTCCGCGCCCACTCCCGCTGGGCGGCCCGGGCCACGGAGGCCGCGGACTCGACGTCCTGCGGGGTGCAGGCGGGGACGGGTGCGACCGGTGACAGGTCCCACGGCGCGAGCGCGGTCGTCGGTCCGACCGTGCTGCCCCTCCCCTGGCCGGTCCGGTCGCGGTGCACCCACGCGCACCACCGCCCGAGCTGTTCGTCGGACACCCAGGCGGGTCGCGAGCCGGCCTGCGCCGACGGCACCGGTGTCTCGGCCTGGTCATGCTCCGTGCTCATGTGGCTCCGTTCATGTGGCTCCTAGGGGATGCCGGACGGATGCGGGTCGGGTGCGGCGGGCCTCGCCCGGTCGCACCGTCGCCGCGTGATGCGGGAGAGACGGCCGCGGTTTGTGAACCGTGGACCGTGCAGAGGTCTTGCCGACGACCGAACGCATCAATATGTTAATCGAAAATCACAAGCGGCAACAAGCACGTGACCGCATCTCACTCCGCGTACCAGGCGCGCAATCAAGGCGAAACAGCGCACCCGGGGAAGGTCGGTAATTAAATGGAGAATCTCACCAGAAGGCGCGCTCTGTCGATCGGTGCCGTGCTGGGGCTCGCGAGCGTGGCGAGCGCTCCCAGCGCCTGGTCCTGGTCGTCCAAGGGCTCGATCGCCGGGACCGACGCGGTCACCGACCCGTACTCGGTCTGGGACCCGGACACGGACGACGTGGCGGCCCGGCTGCTCGCCGACGGCTCGATCCCGGCCGTCAACAAGGCCTGGGAGTCATGGGTCGACAACAGCGACCCCCTGCCGTCCGGCATGCCGGGCTACCTGACCGACCACCTGACACAGACGAACCGGCTGCCGTCATGGGCCGACACCACACTGCTCGCCGCGTCCGAGAAGCTCTACAAGCGCCTCAACAGCTATCTGTTCGTCTCCGAGAGCCTCGGCAGCGGAATCCTGAGCACCGTGATCCCGCGGGAGGCCAGGGCGGTCTACTGGTCCGCCGGCGGCGCCGACATGAAGTCCCGTGCGGCCAAGACCTTCACGTTCGGCTACGACCTGCACAGTCCGACCGCCTGGCAGCCGACGGGACACTTCCTCGTCTCCGCCAACAAGACGCGCCTGGTGCACTCGACGGTCCGCAACCTGCTGGTGACGTCGAAGCGCTTCATGGCGACCGCCGATCAGCCGAAGCCGATCAGCAACGGCGACATCCTGGTCACCTTCCACTCCGTGGCCACCGTCGCGCAGAACAACATGAAGAAGTGGGGCATCAAGCTGTCCGCCCAGGAGCAGGCGGCCGACCTGCACGCCTGGCAGGTCGCCCTCCATCTGCTGGGCGTGCAGCGCGAGTTCATCCCCGCCAGCTGGGCGGACGCGCAGGCGCAGGCCGCTCAGATGCTGTGGCCGGTCGTCGCCCCCACGACCGAGGGCATCAATCTGGCCGACACGCTGCTCGGCTACGTCGAGGACCCCACCCTGGGGCTGACCACCGGGTTCATCAGCGAGATGGTCCGTTACCTGATCAGCGACAAGTACGCCGACTGGCTCGGCCTGCCCCACGACTGGATCTCACGGCCGCTGATCCAGGCCGCCTGGCCGACGTACGTCGCGTTCCGCGAGGGGCTGTCCCCCATCGTGCCGGACGGGCTCTACCTGTTCGACCAGTTCGTGCGCGGCATCGCCATGCTGTTCCTCAACAACGGCACCTCGGCGACCCAGACCCCGATCACCCTCCCCACCGGGAACCGGCCCGACGCCTGAGCCGGCGGACGCGTTGCGTGTGACGCCCCGCGACCCACCGCCCCGGCGGGTCGTGGGGCGTCCGACCTCAGGTCACCTCACCCCAGTCCCAACGCGCCGACGACCAGAGCGGTGACGGCGCTGCGGTGCTCGGGGGTGTCCCGCCAGCGCAGTCTGCGACCGGCCTCGACCACCACGCCGAACCCGGCGTGCACCAGGACGCGCGCCGACCGAGGAGCCAACTCCGGCCGCAGCAGGCGCAGTTGCTGCTCCCATACGGCGATGTGGTCGCGCTGCGCACGGATCAGCGGCTCCTGGAGATCGGCCGGCAGCCCGACGACCTCGGCCTCGGCAACGCTGGTGAGCGCCGTGTGCTCGAAGCTGTAGGCCACGTACGCCGCCGCCAGCGCGACCACGGCGTCGTGCGGGTCGGTCACCCCCTCGAGGCTCCGGTCGACCGCCTGCGCGAGCAGTCCGGCCGCCTGGAGACACGCCGCCACCAGGATGTCCCTCTTGTTGGGGTAGTGGCGGTAGAGGGCGGACGGGACCAGGCCGACCGCCTCCGCGATCTGCCCGTTCGTCACCTTGGCGAACCCGTCCCGCGCGAAGAGCGGGACGGCGGCGGCAAGGATCTCCGCACGCCGGGTGCGCGGCACCGGCTGGGCGGGCAGTTCCACGGAGTGGGCGCGGCCCACGGTCGCCGCCGGATCGGTCGCGATCACCCGCAGGGCGGACGCCAACAGCACTTCCTCGGCCCGGCGCTGGGCGATGGAGACGTGATGCGTCGTGATGGACCCGATCGCGCCGAGCGCCGCCGCGGCACGCAGCTCCGCGTCGGGCGAGGGGCAGTCCTGGCGTACGCCTCCGGGCGACGGGCGGTCCTGTCGTACGGCCTCGTCCGCCGGGTGGCTGCGCCGCACGGCCTCGGTCACCCGGCCGACGACGCGCGCGAACTTCACGCGCAGGAGCCGCCGGTCCTCGTGATCGAGGTAACGGGCCTCCCAACGGTAGAGGCCACCCGACGCCCGGTGGGCCACGGCGACCCGGGTCACGGCGCCCAGCACCTCCGCTGGACCGGCCTCGGACGACACCTCGCCGAGGACCGCGGCGAGCCGGTCCACCATGACGTTCGCGCACTCGGCGAACAGCGCGTACTTGTTGGGGAAGTGCCGGTACAGGGCCGCCGCGCTGATCCCCACCCCGGCGGCGATCTCCTCCATGGACGCCGCGTGGTAGCCGCGCTCGCTGAACACCCGGCCGGCCGCCTCGAGGATGAGCTGCCTGCGGTTGCGCGGTCGAGCGGCCGCGATCGGGGCGGCGTTCACCAGCGGGCAGGAGGACGTCGGGACAGAGCCATGCGCGTCAGTGAATCACAGGACGATCCACGGCCAGCACCCACTGTGGCGCTTGGGACACCGGTCACTCGCGCTGGTAGGGAGGCGGGATGGCGGCATCGGGCGGGGCCGTTTTCCCGGGCGCGTCCGGTCCGGCGGGCGGTACGGCGCGGGGACGGCCGGTGACGGCGAGCAGCACGGCTGTCGTCAGGCCGAGCGCACCGGCCGCGAGGAGCTGGACCCTGTGGTCGAGGGTGGCCACCAGGGCCGCGCCCAGGAGGAGGGCGAGCCCGGTCGGTGCGTAGCCGAACTCCACGACGCCGCACGCCCGCCGCGCACGCCCGGGACGGTCCCGGTGGGGATGAGCCTGATGGCTTTCCCGCTGCGGGAGACGCTCGATGCCGACGCGCCCCAGGACCTTGCCGGTCAATGAGCGCGGGTGCGCTTCTCCAGGCGGGTGCCGTCGCGGAGGGTGATCGACATCAGGTCGCTGGGGGCGTCCAGTTCCAGGCGGTGCCAGCGGCCGCGGGGGACGATCACGGCGGCGCCCGCGCTCAGTCGCACCATGTCCTCGGCGCCGTCGGGCGTGTCGGGACGGAAGTAGATGCGGACCCCGCCGGTCAGACAGCACACCGCTTCCTCGGCCTCCGGGTGCATCTCCCAGTGGTCGGCGTGCACGTCGGCGTCGGTCTCCACGTGGAACGTGGCGACCTGCCAGGCGCCGGTGTCGCCGCCCGTCATCTGCCGTTCGACGGCTCGTACGCCGCCGTCGGGGCGGAAGTGCAGTGCCGAGGCGAACAGGTCGACGGTGGTGGTCGTCATGACGGAGTTCCTTCCAACTGGTTCTCTGCGAGGGGGGATTGTGGGGATTGCTTGGCAGGGGTGAAGGCCCGGCGGCGCGGCAGCACGCCGATCGCCACGACTGCCGCGAGCACGAAGACGGCGGCGGCGACGGCCAGGCCCCAGGCGTAGCCGTCGTTGAGCGCGGCGGGGTCGGCGGACGTGCCGGTGCGGTGCGCGGCGACGGTGGCCAGTGCGGCCAGGCCGATGGAACCGCCGAGCTGGCGGGAGCTGTTCATCAGTCCGGACGCCATACCGGCCTCACGTGGCGCGACGCCGGTCGTCGCGGCGGCGGCGACCGGAGCCAGCACGAGCCCGGCGCCGACACTGGTGACGAGGGACGGGCCGAGTACGTCGGCGAGGAAACTGCCGCCGGGGCTGATCAGGGCGAACCAGGCCAGGCCCGCGGCGGCCAGCAGAGCGCCGGGCACAAGGGCTGTGCGAGGAGTACGGGACGCGGTGACGCGGGTCGCGACGACGGTTCCCGCGACCAGGCCGAGGGAGAACGGCAGGAACGCGACGCCGGTCGCCGCGGCGCCCATGCCCAGGACCTGCTGCATGTACAGGGACACGAAGTAGAACGCCGCGAACTGCCCGGCCGCGGCCAGGAAGACCAGCACGTTCGCGCCGGCGACCCAGCGGCTGCGCAGCAGTCCGAGGCGGAGAAGGGGTGCGGCAACCTTCGTCTCGGCGAGTACGAAGGCGGCGAGCAGCACGGCCGCGGCGGCGAGCGTCGCCCACGTGACCGGCGAGCCCCAGCCCAGGGTGTCGGTGCGGACGCCCCCGAGCACCAGCAGCCCTACTCCGGCCGTCGCCAGGACGGCGCCCAGCGCGTCCAGCCGCTCGCGCCGCTCGGACGGCTCCCCGGCGGGCACCCCCGCGAGGACCAGTGCGAGAGCGATCGCGACGATGGGCAGGTTGATCAGCATGGTCCAGCGCCAGCCCGCGTACTCGGTCAGCACTCCGCCTGCGAGTACTCCGAGCGCGCCGCCCGCGGCGTTCACCGCGCTCCACACCCCCAGCGCCCGTACGCGCCGGGGGCCTTCGGTGAACGTGGTGGTGAGCATCGCCAGCGCGGCGGGCGCTGCCGCTGCGGCGCCGACGCCCTGCCCGGCGCGTGCGGCGACGAGTTGCCAGGGCTCCTGGGCCAGCCCGCCCGCCAGCGAGCACACCGCGAAGACGGCCAGCCCCAGCACGAACATCCGGCGCCTGCCGTACAGATCGCAGCCGCGGCCTCCCAGCAGCAGGAACCCGCCGAACGTGAGCGCGTACACGTGCACGACCCACGACAGGTCCAGTGGCGCGAAGTCCAGCGCCGTACGGATCGCGGGCAACGCGACGTTGACCACGGCCATGTCCAGGGCGACGACGAACTGGGCGACGGCGGCTGCCGCCAGCACCACTCCGGGTCTGTCTCCAGAGTTTCTATACATGTATAGAAATCTAGCGCCAGGGTTCGCCGTTGTCGACACCTGAGGGATGATGGGGGGCATGCCGCAACCGTCCGCATCGCGCAGAACCCCGGGCCGACCTCCTCGTATCTCCCGCGAGGAGATCATCGGGACAGCCCGCCGGATCGTGGAGGAGGCGGGCGTGGACCGGCTGACCATGCGCCGGCTGGCCACGGAGGTCGGCAGCACGCCGATGGCGCTCTACCACCACGTCCGCGACAAGGAGGAGCTGCTCGTCCTCCTGCTGGACGACTACGCCGCCCGGACCCTGCGCCGGCCCGAACTGCCCGCCCACCCGCGCGAGCGGATCGTCGTGGCCGCCACCGCCGTCCACGAGGTGCTCGCCGCCTGCCCCTGGATCGTGGAGGTGCTGACCGCCGACGACCTGATGTCGACGAGCGCGCTGTGGTTCGTCGAGCGAATCGTCGACGGCCTGGTCGAATGCGGCCTCTCCCCCGACCGGGCCGTGCACGGCTACCGTGCGATCTGGTACTACACCGCCGGAGAGATCGTGGTGAGGACGACAGCGGCCCGGCGGCGCGCGGACGACGACCGGACCACATACCGGGAGCAGGTCTTCGCCGACCTCGACCCGCGTGAGCTGCCCCGCCTGGCGCAGGTCGCGGACCGGTGGGCGCCGCTGACCGCCGAGGACACCTACCTGGACGGCCTCCGGGCGCTGGTGGACGGTCTCCTGCTCACCACCGCGCACGGGGAGCCGTCGCAGGCCTGACCGCCGACAGCCTCGGACGTACGAACTCGACAACCCGGGTCAGTCGCTTGATCGGCACTCC
Source organism: Streptomyces sp. NPDC059785 (assembly GCF_042732375.1). Taxonomy (NCBI): domain Bacteria; kingdom Bacillati; phylum Actinomycetota; class Actinomycetes; order Kitasatosporales; family Streptomycetaceae; genus Streptomyces; species Streptomyces sp. NPDC059785. The sequence goes on along the minus strand of NZ_JBHWHV010000014.1, from coordinate 155,225 downwards.
CGCCGGAAATCGCGCGGTGGCATGCCGTAGACGTGCCGGAAGGCCCGGCTGAAGTCTGCCGGGTGGCGGTAGCCCCAGCGGCCGGCGATGTCGCCGATGGTCCGGCGCCGCAGCAGCGGGTCGGCGAGATCGGCTCTGCAGTGTTCGAGCCGGCGGCGTCGGATGGTGGCCGCGACGGTCTCGGGCCGCTGCCGGAACAGCGCGTGCAGGGTGCGGATCGAGATGTGATGGTGAGCGGCTATCGTCGCCGGACTCAGGTCCGGCTCGCCCAGACGGTCGTCGATGAAGGCGTCGATACGGGCCAGGAGCACGGCCTGCCGGGTCTCCACCGGCAGGCTCCGGTGGAGGTCGAGGCGGGTGGCGAGAAAGGTGGCCGCCAGCTCCAGCCCGGTGGCACCGAGACGCTGCAACTCCGGTGCGGTGTACTGAGCCGCGTTCACACGCAGCGCGGTCAGGTATGAGATGAGCAGCGCGCCCGAGCCCGTCCGCGCGGGTAACCGGGTGGCCACCAGGCTGTCGGTCCTGTCACCGGGAAGCGGGACGGCGCCGCGGGGCAGACGCATCAAGGTCACCCGTGAGGCACGCTCCTGGTCCACGAACTCGCAGGACAGAGGCCGCGAGGTGTCGAAGATCGCCATGTCCCCGGCTTGGAGCAGGATCTCGTTGCGGGACTGCTCGAGCGCCACCGGGCTGCCGTGGACGAGGAAGAGGAAGTATGTCTCCGGGTCGGACATCCGGATGTGGGCGTGTGTGCGCCGCGCCGACATGGGCGAGAACGCGAAGCCGGAGACCTCCGTGTGCACGAGGTCCAACGTGGTCGCCCTGCCGGTGAAACGGTGGGAGTAGGGGCTGGTGATCGTCACCGGCATGACGGTCCGGCCGACCATGTCGCCCCACCAGCCGAATCCCTCGAGCCCGCTGACACTGTCGGTGGAGACCGACATCACATTCGCCGAGCCGCGCGGAGATGCGACCTTCTCCACCGGCTGCCCGGCCTTCCTCACCGGTTGTCCGACGTTCTCCACCGGTTGTCTCTCCTGCATCGCTCCTCCGCCCCCGCCGCAGATGAACACCTCACCATCCTCCCCTCTCACGGGCCGGGAGGTGAGCGTGCCGTCGGCCTTTCCGGGCGCGCCTTCGGATGCATGCGCCCTCGGTTGCACGCATCGCCAAGAAAGCGTGCGCGCTCTGCGGAGGACCGAAGGCCCTGCCGGGCCGCACAGTTGTCACCTGTGCACACCGGTGCTGCAAGGGGGACGGGGAATGAGCGGTCCGGACGGGGACGCCTCGCCGGGGCGGCGGATCGGGGAACTGGCGGCCCTGGTCTCGGCCGCTACCGCTGTCGTGGGCCTGCTGCTGGCCCTGTTCGGGGTCCCTTTCACGGGCGGTTCCGCCGCCGGTCGGAGCGTCGCTGGTAACGCCGGTGCCGGTAGCCCGGCCCCGTCGACACCGGCGTCGGCGCTGACATCGGCATCCGCATCGGCCTCGGAGCCCGCATCGTCTTCGTCGCTGCCCGAAGCGGTTTCCGGCGGTCATGGCGCATCCACGCCCGCCGCTTCGTCCCCGGCGCCGCGGAAAGCGGTACCGAAGGGCTGGCATCGGGTCGACGAGCCGGGCCTGACCGCCGCCTTCGCCGTCCCGGACGGCTGGGTCCGCAGACCGGCCGGTGACATCCAGAGCACCTGGCGTTCGCCGGACGACACGTTCGACATGAGCGTCAAGCGGGACACCACCTACGGCTCGACCGCCCAGAAGGCGGCCGCCGGTCAACTCGCCTGGTACCGCCGCTCCGCGGAATCCTCGATGGCCGATCTCGCCGTCGTCACCCACAGGACCCGCCAGAACGACCGCGACGCCCTGTGGCTGGAGATCGGCTACCACTGGACGGGGCAGAGCGAGGCGCGTACCCGCCTGGAGGTCTTCGTCGCGGGCGAGGAGGGGCAGGTGTACCAACTGCTCGTCGACGCCGCCGCTCGCGGGAAGACACCGGCACGGCAACGCGAGTTGTTCGCCACTGCGCGCGCTCATCTCCTCATCGACGTGGAGCGGTCGCGGTGAGAGCGCCGAATATCGAAACGGGGGCACATATGGAGACTGCCGAACTGGCGGCCATGGCCGTCGCGGTCATGACCGCGACGGCGACCGGCGCGGCGGGCGCGGTCGGCCAGGGCGCCGGAACCGCCGTCGCCGATGTCCTGCGCGCTCGGCTGGCGGCCACGGACCGGGGACGGGTGGCCCTGAACACGCTGCATCACGCGGCCGAGGACCCGGCCGCGCAGGACATGGCCCGGTCTGCGGTGCGGGAGGAGATCGAGGCGGACGCGGACCTGCGGCGTCAACTGCAGCTGCACCTGACCGCACCGGGTGCCGGCGCCACGGGCAGCCTGCTGATCACCGGCAGCCGGGTGTCGCGCAGTCCCATCGCCTTCGGCCCGTTGACCGTCAACAACACCCGAGGCGGACGGATGACCATCGCCCTGGTGGTCGCTTCGCTGCTGGCCCTGGTCGCGATGGCCGTGTACGGGGGCGTGGAACTCCTCGTGGTCGACGACTCCCCCGAGTCGTCGCAGGGCGACGGCGCCCGCCATGCCGTACGAGCCCTGAACGTCAGCGAGGTCAAGCAGGTCGTGCCCGACCTGACGAGCATGCCGTCCGGCTGGAGCAGATCCGGGTCCGTCGCAGCCGGCACGGACAACGGGTGCTCAGCAGCCCAGGCGCGCTTCGCCACGAACAACTGGAACGACGGCAGCACGCGGACGGTATGGGCCGAATTCACGGTGTGGTCCTGCTCCAGCCAGGCACTGACCGCCAAGGGTTTCGAGGAACTGCGGGCGAATGTCGCCGACAACGACAAGGCGACGGAGATCTCCTTCCCGGAACTCGGCGATCAGCGCGCCGCGATCACCCACTACAACGTCGATCTCGACGAGACGACAGCCGACGCGCAGTTCCGCGTCGGCACGGTACTCGCCCGAGTGGAGTACCACCCGGTACCCGATGCCCCGGAATGGAACGCGGAGTTCGAACAGCTCGCCACAATGGTCGCGGCCCGCGCCCAGCAGACCCAGAACGCGTGACCCGTCGAAGCTTGCACGGCCTGGACGGACCTCTTGGATTCGGCCGACGGGCGGCGAGCGCCCCGGGATGTCGCAACCCCTGACAACTCGCCCTTGTTGTCAGTACAGTCGACGCAGAAGGCGCATGGTTCGGGGGAAGCATGACGGTCGCAGGCGAATTACGGGCCACGGAAGCCGCCGTTCCGGAGCGGGAGAACACCATTCCACACGGCGATCCGGCCGTTCCCGGGCAGGACAACAGAGGTTTCCACCCGGAAGGCAATCCCCACCTCGAACGCCCCACGACCGTCCTGCCGCCCGAGGCGAGGGCCGCCGCCGCCCGCCTCACGCTCCCCGCTCCACTGGACAACCTCCCCACCCTCCCCGAGCAGCCCTTCGTCGGCCGCGCCCAGGATCTGCAACTGCTCGACGACCACCTGCGCTCCGGCAGTGGCGTCGTCACGCAGACCGCGACGGTCAGCGGGCTCGGCGGCATCGGCAAGACCGCTCTCGCCCTGCGCCACGCGCACCACCACAGGGACCGCTACCAGTTGGTCTGGTGGATCGTCGCCGAAACCCCGGCACAGACCGCGTCCGGCTTCGCCGACCTCGCGCTGCGCCTGCACCCGTCGTGGGCCCACACCGCCACCACCAAGGAGCGCACCGAGTGGGCGCTGACCTGGCTGGCGGAACACCGGGACTGGCTCGTTGTCTACGACAACGTCGAGCACCCGGAGCGCCTGATCCCGTTCCTGGGCCGGCTGCCCTCCCACGGCCACCAACTGGTCACCAGCCGCTGCCGGTCCGGCTGGCCCGAGGGCACCGCTCTCCTCGACCTGGACGTCCTCGCCCATGACGACGCGGTCCGCCTGCTGCACCGCACGACCTCCCGCACCGCCTCCACGGACGCCGCCCGACTCGCCACGGACCTCGGCAACCTGCCGCTCGCCCTGGCCCAGGCGGGCGCCTACGTACGGGAGACGGGCGTCGGTTTCGCCGCCTACCGGAACCTGCTGGACCTCAGCCCCGCCCTGGTCCTCGCCGACGACACCGGTCCGACGATCACCCGGATCTGGCACACCAGCCTGGCCTCGATCACCTCTGCCCACCCGTCGGCCGCGCCCCTCCTGCACACGCTGGCCTGGTACGCCCCCGAGCCCGTACCGCCCGAGGTCGTCAGCCGTCTCGGCGCCCACCTCTCCGACATCGACGGCTCCCTGGCCGCCCTGGCCGCCTACCACCTCCTCTCCCCCGGCGCCGAGGGCCCGACCCTGCACCGTCTGGTCCGCCGTACCCTCCAGGACACCGGTGCCCCCGACGCCCGCGCACTGGCCGAACGTGCCCTGGCCGCCTTCCTCGCCGATCACCCGGACGACGACGCCACACGCCGGCTGCTGCCGCACGTCCAGGCACTCGCGGCGACCGGGCCGGCCGACCAGGCGGACGCGGCGACGGTCGCGATGTACCGCAGAAGCGCCGGCGAACTGATCGCCCGTGAACAGCCGTTCCTGGCCATCCCGTTGATGGAGATGGTCGTCGACGGCAGCACCCGGTTGTACGGTGCGACCGCCTCCGTCACACTCACCGACCGTGACCGGCTGGCCGGTCTGCACGCCAAGGCGGACGACCCGGCGCATGCGGTGACACTCTGCAGAAGCGTCTACACCGACCGGGTCCGCATCTGCGGAGCAGACGCGGTGGAAACGCTCACGGCGCGCGAGCAACTGGCGTACGCGCGCCGTAAGGCGGGCGAAGTCGTGCAGGCCGTCGCAGAGTTGACAGCCGCCGTGGAACAGCGGCGGCACGTTCAGGGCGAGGACCACAAGGACACGCTCAGAAGCCGCGACCGGCTCGCCTACGCTCTCCAGTGGGCGGGCCGCCACCAGGCGGCCGTGGCCGAGTTCCGGGCGGTTCTCGCCGACCGGGAGCGTGTCCTGGGCCCCTCGCACCGGGACACCCTGGCCAGCCGGACAGGTCTGGCGTACGCCCTGCTGGAGGCCGGCGAGCACGGTACGGCGCTGGAACTGTACGAGCAGGCGGTCCGCGACCGGCGGCGGGAGCACGGGGCGGATCACCCCGAGACGCTGACGAGCGTGGGATGGCTGGCCGCCGCGTACCGCACGGCGGGCGACCCACGCAAGGCGGTCGAGCTGTACGAGGAGGTGGTGACCGCCCGGACGAGGGTCCAGGGCGCCGATCACCCGGACACCCTGCGCAGCCGCCAGGCGCTGGGGTGGTCGATCTCCGAGGCGGTGAGCCCGGACGCCGCGCTGCGGCACGCCGAGGCGCTCGCCGCGGACAGCGCGCGGGCGCAGGGTCCGGACCATCCCGCCACCATCGACTACCGCGACGACATCGCGGTGGCCCACCGCAACCGGTCGGACCACGCCGCCGCGGTCACGGCGTACACGGAAGTGATCGCCGACCTCACCCGGGTCAGGGGCGAGGACCATCACGAGACCTTGCGGGCGCGCGGTGCGCTGGCCTTCACCTGTCAGCTCGCGGGTGACCACCAGAGGTCCATCGGCGAACGCGAGCGACTGGTCGCGCACCGCACCCGCATACAGGGCGCGTTGCACCCGGCCACCCTCACGGCGCGGGCAAACCTGGCCTTCGCCCACCGTGCGGCGGCCGAGCACCGGACCGCCGTCGAACTTCTCGAGCACGTCCTGACCGACCGCGCCGAGGCCCTCGGACGCGAACACCCGGCCGTCTTCCGCACCCGCTCGATCCTCGCGCACACCTTGCAGTGGGCAGGCAACCACAGCCGGGCGGTCGACATACTCACCACCCTGCGCGCGGACATGGAGCGGTTCCTCGGGACCGATCACCCACGAGTCCTCGGTGTCCGGCTCGACCTGGCCTGGGTGTTCGGGGAGGAGGGCCGCCACGCCCAGGCCCTCGCGCTGTACGAGCCACTCGCCGAGGACTGGGCCCGGCTGCGCGGCCCCGACCATCCCGAAACCCTCTCCGCGCGGCTGCGGACGGGCATCGTCCACCGCGCGGCCGGGCGGAACGACCGGGCCGGTGGCATCTTCGACCTGCTGATCGACGACTACGCGCGCGTGAACGGTGCGGACCACTCCGACACGCTCAACGTCCGCAGCTGGCGGGCCTGGGTCCACCGGTCCGCCGGGGAGTACAAGAAATCGATCACCGCGTACGAGAAGCTGGTCGAGGACCACACCCGGCTCTTCGGGCCGGACGCTCCGGGCACTCTGGACGCGCGCGGCGCTCTGACGCTCGCCCGGCTGGACGACAACGACCACGAGGGCGCGGTCCGCGGATTCACCGAGTTGCTCGCCGACCGCCGTCGGCTGCTCGGGGAGGATGCTCCGGACACGTTGCTCACGCTGGAGAACCTGGCGAACGCCCACTCGGCGGCCGAACAGTACGACCGGGCCGTCGCCCGGTACAAAGAGGCCATCGCCCGCTGGACGCAGAAGCAGGGCGCCACGCACTCGCGCACGCTGCGCTCCCGCCGGGGCCTCGCCCTGGTCCAGCAGGCGGCCGGGCGGCACCGGGCCGCCCTGAGCACTCTGGAGGCCGTGCTCGCCGACCGCATCGACGTCGACGGGCCGGACCATCCCGCCGTTCTGTCGCTGCGCTACAGCGTGGTCGCCCAGCACAACGCGGCGGGCAACCACCTCCGGGCCGCGGTCCTCGCCGAACAGCTCCTCGCCGACACCTGCCGGGTACGGGGCCGCGACCACGTCACCACCATCAACACGCAGATGCAGCTGGTGGAGGCGTGGCGGCAGTCGTGCCAGTACCAGCGGGCGGTGATCGGACACGAGGAGCTGGTGGAGGCGAGCAGGCGCTTCCACGGACCGGACCACTCCGAAACACTCGCCGCGAGAACCTTGCTGATCTTCACCTTGCGCGACCGGCTCGACTACGAGCGGGCCATCGCCCTCGGCCGGGAGCTGGCGGACGACCGCAGCGGCATCCAGGGCGCCGACCACCCCGACGTCCTGCGCCAACGAGCCATCACGGCCTGCTGGCGGGAGTCCGCCGGAGACCGTGCGGGAGCACTGCGGGACCAGGCCGCCCTGTTGACCGAACACCGACGCGTGCTGGGCGCCGACCACCCCGACACGCTCGACCTGCGGGACGACATCGCCTGGACCCTGCTGGGCCCCTGCACCGCCCGCCGGGCCCTGCACACCGCGACCGAGCTGGTGGACGACCTGGTCAGGACAGTGGGACCGGACGACACCACAGCCCTCGACGGACGCCGCCGCGTCATCGCGGCACACGAGCAGGCGGGTGACATCGCGCAGGCCCTGTCGCTCCAGGAAGCACTGGTGGTCGACCGGATCCGGATACAGGGCCCACTGCACAGATCGGTCCTGGAAGCACGCGGCCAACTGGCCCGGCAGCGTGCCATGGCCGGTGACCGGCGAGGGGCGGTACGCGAACTGCTCACGCTGGTCGACGACAGCGACAAGGAGCGCGGCCCGGACCACCCCGAGTCCCTGAGCTGCCGCGTCGACCTGGCACTCGCCCACCAGAGGCTGGGGGACTACCGCCAGGCCGCGCTGAGTCTGGAAGACATCCTCAGCCGCTGTGAAGCCGCGCTTCACGAGGACCACCCCAAGACCTTCCGGGTGCGCGGCGCCCTGGCCTGGGTGACGGCCGACACCGGCTCCGCCGGCCACGCGGTGGACATGGCCCGCGAACTGATCGACGACTGCACCCGCCTCCACGGCACGGGACACCGGATCGTGCTGCGCCACCTGCCGGTCCTGGCGCACGCCCTGTCCCAGGCGGGACACCCCCGGCAGGCCCTGGACGTCCTGACCGGACTGCTGCGCGGGCAAGCCCTGTTCCCGGCGTCGGGACTGCCGCTGCCGGACACCGTCGAAGGTGTCGTCGCCGCCCACGAGCGCGCGGTCGGCGCCGACCCGGACACCGGCGACGACGACCTGCGCGCGGCCATGGTCGTCGAGCTCTTCTCCCGGAACTACGAGGACCCCCACCCCAGCCACGCCGTCCAACTCGCCGACACCCTCGCCCACGCGGGCGAGAACGCCATGGCGATCCGGCTGCTGAAGGCGGTCACGGCCGCCCGCGGGCACCTGTTCGGCGCCGACCACCCCCACACCCTGGAAAGCCTCGCCACCCTTGTCCTGACCTGCCTGGAAACGGGCGCCCCCGACGCTCCGGCCCACGACGACGTGATCGCCCGCTGGGAGCGTGTCTTCGGCCCGGACCACCCGGAAACGGTGGAGCTGCGTCGCCGCCTGCACTCCGCACGCCCCGCCTGGCGGGTCCGGCTGACGCTGCCGACCGACGACGAACCCACCGCCGGCCGGCCCCTGCCGATCGATGTGGACCTGGTCAGGGAGCCGGGCGTCGCGCCCCCGGACCGTATCGTGATCGCCCCCGCCTGCCGGACGGCCGCCTCGGTGGACCCGGCGCTGGCGGAGTACGTTCCCGGCGGCAGCCCGGCACGCTTCACGTTCACCGCCGGGCAACCGGGCGACCACGAGGTGCGGTTCACGCTCTACGACCACGCGTCCGGACTGGTTCTGCAGGATCTGCGGACGACGTTCGGCGTCGGGGACGCCACGAGGGAGGCCTGATCCGGATGGCGCGGCAACAAGACTTCGAGGTCCTGAGTGACCCTTCCGGCGGCGGCACGCAGACCCTGTCCCCGCGGGGTGAACCACCGGAGCTGCGGGTGGAGCTGCGCAGCAACGGCCCGCGAGGCCTGCGGATCCACGCTCACTTCCAGGACCCGGAGCAGCCCCTCGCAAACCCCTGGCACAGCGCCGACCTGGAGATCACCCCGGAGAAACTGCTCGATTACGCCAAACGACTGCGCACCATCTGGCACGACAAGGTGGTCGACCACCGCGACGACGATCCCGCTCCGGGGCAGGCGGTGGGCGGGCATCCCTACGCGGACTTCGCCGACCTGACGCAGATGCACCACGAGACCGACAAACTGGCGCAGACGCTGGCCGAAGAAGGATGGCACGCGCTCGACATGATGCTCGACGGAACGGGCTACGACCTCTGCCAGTTCCGCGCATTCCTGCTGAAGGTCCTCGCCGGACAGCGCACTCTGCGGGTCAGCTTCGTCTCCGAGTGGCAGATGCCCTGGCCCATGCTGGCCGTCGACCCGACTCAGTGCGCGGACCCGTGGGAAGCGTTCCTGGGCCACCGCCACCAGGTCGAGCAGACCAACACCGGTTACCCATGGCCGCATGCCTCGCTGGGCCACCGCGACCGGGCCACCACCAGCCTCAACAAGGACAAGTCACTGGACAAGGTGGGCCGGGCCGAGGAAGTCTGCCGGCTCCTGAAGGAGCGCTCCCACCTGGTCGTGCGCACCGAGGGCAGAGAACTGCTGGAAGCGTTCTCCCGCGCCGTGCTGCACGAGGACGTGATGTACTTCTGGTGCCACGGCCGTTTCGTGAACGGCGGAGCGTCGAGTCAGTTCCTGGCCGTGCAGCTGTCCGACAGCGAGAACATAGACGGCCCCCTGGTCTTCCGTAAACGCCGCTCCTACGTCCGCAGCCCCCAGGCCCGCTTCCGCCCCTTCGTCCTGATGAACGCCTGCCAGACGGCCGAGGCGACCGACCCCGGGCGGCTCGAACACCTCGGGCAGCAACTGATCGACCTCGGCGCGGCCGGCATCCTCGCCCCGCAGATCAGGATGCCGCAGATCTTCGCGACCGAATACGCGTACGCGTTCCTCGACCAGTATCTGACGGGCAACCGCACCGCGGGCGAGATAGGCCAGTCACTGGTACGCAGGTTCGCCCGCGACTACCGCAACCCGCTCGCCCTCGCCTACTCCCTCAACTGCGGCATCAACAGCCGCCTGGACCTGGCTTCATGAAACCCGCGGAGATCGACCTCGACGAACAGGGGCGCCTGAGGACACCGGACGGCGTCCCCGTCCCGGTGAACCGCGTCGCCGATCACCTGGCCCGTACCATCCCTCTGCCGACGTGGGCCACGGACATCCACGTCTGGGTCCACGGCTGGCAGACGCCGCCCGCACGGGCGACGAAGGTCGCGGTCACACTCCTGACCCAGGCACGGCAGTTGTACGAGGCGAACCCCGAGCGTTACCCCGGACTGAAGAGGGGTTACCGCCCGTGGTCCGTGGTGGTGCGCTGGCCGTCGTCGAGCCGCTCCAGACTCAAGGGAGGTTACGAGCGCATCCGCGACCGCGCTCATGCGATGAGCGCGGAAGGCAAGGGCCACGCCCCCTACGTCATAGGCCATCTGCTGGGCTACCTGGACGGCACGCGCGGCGACCCCCAGGCATCACCGGTCCTGGCGGGCCGCACCGGCCAGTACCTGCATCTGATGGGCCACTCCTTCGGGGGCCGCTTCCTCTGCGAGGCGGTACAGCGAGCGGCCGAGCCCCCGCCGGTGCTGGGCTGGTCCACCCCGCACGACCCGCGCCGCCCGTTCACGGTCGACAGCATGCTGATCTTTCAGATGGCGGCCTCACGTGACGCCTTCACGACCCACTTCGAGACCCTCTTCCCGACGGACGACCACCCCGGTGCCCCGCTGCGCGGTCCGATCGCCCTCACCCACTCCCGCTGGGACCGCGCGACGGGCTACTGGCATCTGCGCGCCGAGAAAGCCCCGGGCATCGGCCACACCGGCGCCGGGGCCGCCCCGGTCGAGCCCTTCGCGGCGAAGCTGCTCCCGACCGACGCCGTCTACTCCCAACCCGATCTGGACCACAGGCTGGTGAACGTCAACGCCGACTGGCTCTTCAAGGGCGCCAGGCTCAACCCCACAGGCGCCCACTCGGACTACCTCCACCCGGAGTCGTCACACCTACTGCTCACCCTCGCCGAACGCTCCCGCTGAGGGCGGACAGCCTGAGCCCCGACCGCACGGCGGACATGCCCTGCGAACCCGGCGCTGCGCCGCGTGCGATGCGGCAGGTCTCGGACGAGGGCGAGGAGCAGGTGAACGGCACCCCCGCACTGCACTACCGTGGCACGGTCGACCATGCCACCGCGACGCTCCGCATGACGGACGAGACGAAGCAGGGACGCGCCGTCCAGGTCCGGCTGTCCTGCTTCGGCGGTGTGAAGGCCATGACGACGATGACGCTGCCGGGCTTCGGCACGGAGGTGAAGGCCGAGGCACCGTCGGACGGGAAGGTCGTACCCGTGACGGCGGGCGCGGACGTCCTGCCGGCCTGAGCGGAGGCAAGCAGCGCCATGTCCTGTGGCGTGCGCAGTCCGCGCAGCCGCAGGTGTCACATCAGCTCGATGGCGTCGTGGCCGGACAGCACGAGTGCCGGACGGACGCCCCGGGACAGGCACGCGTCGGTGAATCAGTCGTAGTGTTCGGCGGCCCGGAGGTGTGGCTGCCGCTGGCGATCCGACCCGCCTTCGGGCAGCCCGGCCGCGCGAGGCGCCGTACCGCCGCGAAGGCGCCCTGGCGAAAGCCCGGATCCGGGTTCGGGTCCGAGTCCGGGTCCCCGTCCGGATTCGGGATGCGCGTCGCCGGTGTCCGCGCCCAGGCCCGCGAGAAGGCGCAGCTTGTCCTCGGAGGGGCTGCCGGCGGCCGCGGACAGCACCAGCAGCTCCCTGCCCGACCGGTCGGGCAGCGCGAAGTTCTCCTGGTGCAGTTCCAGCAGTCCGACCAGCGGATGCCGGTACGCCTTGCGCCCGTGCGCACGGGCGCGTACGTCCGCACGGGCCCAGAGACGGCGGAAGCGCTCGCTGCCCATCGCCAGCTCGCCGATGAGCGAGGCCAGGCCGGGGTCGTCGGGGTATTCCCCGGCGGCCAGGCGCAGGTGTCCGACCACGTCCAGGGTGCACGACTCCCAGTCCGCGTACAGGCCGCGTTCGGCTTCCTCCAGGAAGATGTGCCGGGCGATGTTCAGGCCCGGTGCCGGCCGGCCGTGCAGGAGAGCGGCGAGACGGTTGGCGGCGAGGACGTTCAGGCGGTGATCCATGATCAGCGCGGGTGCGCCGACGACCAGGTCGAGGAGGCGCAGCAGCTCCGGTCGTACACGCCCGCCCGGTGTCTTCACGCGCGGGCGGCGCTGCCGGGCGAGCCGGTGGAGGTGTCCGCGTTCGGTCTCGTCGAGGCCGAGGACGCGGGCGAGTGCGTCGAGGACCTGCTCGGAGGGCTGGGTCGCGCGCCCCTGCTCGAGACGGACGTAGTAGTCGACACTGACTCCGGACAGATGCGCGACCTCTTCGCGGCGCAGTCCTTCGACCCGGCGGCGGCTGCCGACAGGGATGCCGACGGCTCCCGGGTCGACCCGGGAGCGCCGGGTCTTCAGGAAACCCGCGAGATCGTCCATGCCCCCAGTATGAGCCGGGTGCCGGACGACAAGGGTGGTCCTGCCATTACCAGGAAGTCCGGACCGGTGGAAAAGGCGCCCCTGAACGCCGTGGGCCGCGGCGCCCAGGATCGGGAGCATCCCATCCGATGCAATCCGATCCATCCCGAAGGAAACGCCGATGAAGACGCTCATCGTTCACGCCCACCCGGAGCCGGACTCGCTGAACGGCTCGCTGAAGGACCTGGCGGTGTCCACGCTGGAGAGCGACGGGCACGAGGTACGGGTGAGCGACCTGTACGCGATGAACTGGAAGGCGTCCGTGGACGCCGCGGACCACGGTCCCCACGCCTCGCACCCAATGAAGGTCGCCGCCGACTCGGGCCGGGCCTTCGACGCCGGGACACTCACCCCGGACATCCTGGCCGAGCAGGACAAACTGCTGTGGGCCGACACCGTCATCCTCCAGTTCCCGTTGTGGTGGTACTCGATGCCCGCGATCCTCAAGGGCTGGGTGGACCGGGTGTTCACCTACCACTTCGCGTACGGCGTCGGTGAGCACAGTGACACCAAGTACGGCGAGCGCTTCGGCGAAGGCACCCTCGCGGGCAAACGGGCTCTGCTGTCGGTGACCGCGGGCGGCCCGGAATCGCACTACGCCGCCCGCGGTATCAACGGACCCATCGACGACCTGCTGTTCCCGATCCAGCACGGCATCCTCTACTACCCGGGCATGGACGTGCTGCCGCCGTTCGTGCTGTACGGCGCCGACCGGTTGACCGCCGAGGAGTACCCGGACGTCGCCAAGGCATGGGAGCAGCGGCTGCTCACCCTGGAGTCGACCGAGCCGATCCCGTTCCGGCGGCAGAACTTCGGTGACTACGAGATTCCCTCGCTGCATCTGAAGGAGGGGCTGGAGCCCGCGGGCCGTGCGGGCTTCGGGCTGCACAGGCGCGGCTGAGCACGGACGGATCGGGGCGGGGCGGTGCGGTGCGGTGCGGTGGCCCAGGCTCACTCCTGGGCCACCACACCGCCCCCTGGCTCGGCAGGCCGGGCCCTGTCGCCTCGCCCAGCCCCGCCCGGCCTCGGCCGGCGGAAAACCAGGCGCGCACGCCGGCAGTGCGAGGGATCATGGGGCATGAGTCCGGACGACTGGCACCTCACCGAAGACCTCGGCGACTTCCTCGCTCGCGCCGGAGGCTTCCTGCGCTCGCGTCCCGCCCTGCACACCGTCGCGCTGACGGTGACCGAGGCACTGCGTACGCGCGGGTCAGCCGCGTACGGCTCCGACGCCCCGGTTGTCGGCCTGCTGGAGCGGGCGGGGGAGGTCCGCGCGGCCTTCTTCCGTACGCCGCCGCGCCGCCTGGTCCTCACCCCCCTCACCCCCGCAGAGGCCGACGGCCTCGCCGCCCGCCTGGCCGGCCTCGGTCGTCCGCTCCCGGGCGTCAACGCGGACCACGACACCGCCACCGCCTTCGCCGGGGCCTGGCAGCGGCACACGGGCGCGGTACCGGCACTGCACGCACGGGAACGTCTGTACCGACTGGGCAGGCTCACGCCACCCGAGCCCTTCCCCGCCGGCCGGGGGCGAGTCGCGGGCGAGGAGGACCGCGAGCGACTGGTGCTCTGGCACCGCGAGTTCGTCACCGACATGGGAGGAACCTCCTTTGCGGACGACGGCTCTTGGGCGGACACGCGCATCGCCGCCGGACGCATCACGTTCTGGGAGACCCCGGACGGCACACCCGTTTCCATGGCGGGTGTGACCCCGGTCGTCGCCGGCCAGATCCGGGTGACACCCGTGTACACCCCGGCTCCCCTGCGCGGCCGTGGTTACGGGGGTGCCGCGACGGTCGAGGCGAGCCGGGCCGCGCTGGCCGCAGGCGCGGCCGAGGTACTGATCTTCGCCGACCTGGCCAACCCCACGAGCAACGGCCTCTACCAGCGGATCGGCTATCGCCCGGTCACCGACTTCGCGGTGTACGACTTCTCCTCCGACGCACCGGCCAAGAGGTCGCCGGGCTGAAGATCTCCGGCGAGGACATCCGTCGTCATGGCGGAAATGGTAAAGCGGACCACGAGACGGCTCACGCAGTAACGGCAGGTGTGCAGGGAGTCAGGGAGCAGCCGAAGCTGTCCGAGGTGAGGCAGACGCGGAGGTGCCGCGCAGGTCAGCCGTGGCCGCGCCCACCACGGACACGGCGCCGAGGCAGAGCAGACCACCGCTGACAAGAGCCGCCGCTCCCGAAGAGGCGGCCACGACGAGGCCGCCGCGCATGTTGCCGATGTCGGGTCCGGCCTGCCCGACGATCTGTTCCGCCGCGCTGACGCGGCCGAGCAGTTCCGGCGGGGTGTGCAGTTGGACGACGGTGCTCCGGGACACGACGGAGACGGTGTCGGCGGCGCCGGCTACGGCGAGGAGCGCCAAGCCCGTCGTGGCCGGGTCCGTCAGCAGCGCCCCGCGGATCACGGGCGTCCGGCCGAGAAAGGCCAGACCGTCCAGCACCCCTCGCAGGCCGGGCCGTGCGGGCTCGCCCTCGGATTTCGTCTGCGGCAAGCCGGCGGCACCGTAAGACGCGGCGCCGAACACAGCGGCGTCGATCAGGTAGCAGGCGCCGACTCCCGTACCGCCCACGATCAGCCCGCCCAGCGCGGGGCCGAGCGGCATGGCGCCCTGGAACGCGATGCGTCTCAGTGCCGGTCCTGCGGCGAGTTGACGGGCGGGCAGAAGGTGGGGCAGGAAAGTGCGCGAGGCCGGGGCACCGCCCGCCACGAAGCAGGACTGCAAGGCGACCAGCCCCAGCACACCGGCGGCGGGAACGTGCCCGAGGAAAGCCTGGAGCGCGAGGAGGAGCGCGCAGAGGGCCTGCCCGCCGGCCGCGAGGTACGACCTGGCCGGCGCCGACGCCTTTCTCGCCCGCGACACCAGGAAGTACCACGGCAAGGGTTCCTACGAGGTGGGCACCAGCGACGGCAGCGTCATCGTCGCCATGACCGTGGGCCCTTCGATCGCCTGACCCGCGCCTCCCGGCCGAGCGGACCACCGGCACGGATCGCCCCGGCCTTGGCCGCGGCAACCGACAGGTGCCGCGGCCGAGCACATGCCCCGGGTGACCGTCCGGGCCGGGAACCGGCCGTCCGCCGTCGCTCAGGAGCCCGCGTCCGCCGCGCGCATCCGGTCCGGGCGGGGGGCCGGCGGCACAAGATCGGCGTGCGGGGCGGGGAGGTCGTAGAGGGCGTACAGGCGGCGGCGTACGGCTTCCGAGGGGTACTGGGTGCCGTAGACCGCCGTCTTGAAGATCACGCCCTCGAGGACGCTGCGCAGCAGGACCTCCTCCAACGCCGGGTCGGGTGCGCCCCGTTCCGCGAAAAGGGCACGCAACGAGTCCTCGACGGCCGAGACCCGCTTCTCCGCGCGGGCCTCGGCCGCCGCGTACTGCGGATGGGTCGCGGGGCCGACGACCAGGCTGAGCGTGAGCCGCTGGAGAGGGACCGTGGCGGCAGCGGCGGCCACCGAGCCGTCGATGATGGCGGCGAGGCGCTCGTCCGGGGTGCCGGTGGCCTGGACGAGCGCGGCGACCTGGTCGAGATAGCGGTCGAGCAGTTCGTCGACCAGGCTCTGCTTGCCGGGGAAGTAGTAGGTCAGCAGGCCGCGTGAGACCCCGGCACGGGTGGTGATGTCCGAGATGGTGGCGTCGTGGTAGCCCTTCTCGGCGAAGACCTCCAGGGCTGCCGCGAGGATGCGCTCGCGCGACTGCGCCCTCAGTTCCTCGTTGGCCTCTGCCGATCGTGGCGACACTCGGCTCCTCCTCTTTCCGTGCGACCGCTCGTGCGGCCGGACCGGCCGGGTCCGGCATGACCACCATTGTCGCCGCCGCTCAGGGACGGTCGGCCGACGGTCGGCCGACGGTCCGCCGCCGTCGTCGGACGTCGGTCGACCGACGGTCCGTAGGTGACGCCGACCACGCCTCTCCGGCGAATCAACAAGCTCTGTCCCGACCGTAGTTGGAGTTAGGCGTTTTGGTTGGCTAGCTGTACAGTCAACCTCCGTCGAGCCTCGGGCCGGTCACCGCACTCGCGGGACCGGGGTCCCCCTTGCCCGACGTCGTCCAGGGCACTCGGGCCCATCGGTTCCCGGAGGAGGAATCCGCACCATGGTCAGCAAGGAACAGCTCAAGTCGGCGCTGCACGAAGCCTTCGACGCCGCCGTCCCGGACGGGGCGAGCTACACCAAGGTCTACGCCTCGGACATGAAGCAGCGGAACTACATCGTGTTCCGCTCCACCACCGTCTACAACTACGCGGTGGGCTTCCGGCCCGGCGGCACCGAGCTGGTCATCGTGCCCGTCGAGGAGAACGACGGACGGGTGACCCCGGGCACCCCGGTCACCATCACCGACGCCAACCGGGGCGCGGTGAAGAAGCGGGACCTCCAGGGCCGGTTCCACGTGTCGACCACGAACGGCGAGAAGTTCCGCCTGACCGTCATCCCCTCCGTACCGAAGATCACGGCGGGCTTCTACCAGCTGCCGGTCGAGCAGCGCCAGGAGTACGAGGCCTTCCAGGCGGTGAAGGAACTCATCTGCGCCTGAACGGGGTTCGCACGCTACGGGGGACCTGGCGATGAGGGCGCGCCCGGGCGCGCCCGTCACCGTCTCACGGCTTGCGGGCGACGCCGGCGTAGAACAGGTCCGTGGGCCCGGTGGTGGGCGGGGTCGGGGAAGGATCGGGCCGCCACTGGACGCCGGGGACCAGGCCCGGGTCGACGAGTTCGAGGCCGGTGAAGAACCGGCTGATCTCGGTGTGGCTGCGGACGGTGAGGAAGACGCCACGGTCGCGGTAGACCTGGAGCGCGCGGGCCGTGCTCTCCGGGTCGAAGTCGGCGGTGGTGTGGGACAGCACGAGGTAACTGCCGGGTGCGAGGGCCGCGATCAGCCGGTTGACGCTGTCGTAGGCGTGGTCGTCGGGCAGGAAGTGCAGCAGGGCGATCAGGGACAGTCCGACGGGCCGGGACAGGTCCAGGGTGCGGGCCGCTGCCTCGATGATGGCGTCGGGGTCGCGGGCGTCGGCCTGGACGTAGTCGGTGGAGCCTTCCGGGGCGCTGCGGAGCAGGGCCTGGGCGTGGACGAGGACGATCGGGTCGTTGTCGGCGTAGACCACGCGGGCCGACGGTTCCGTGCTCTGCGCGACCTCGTGCAGGTTCGGGCTGGTGGGGATGCCGGTGCCGATGTCGAGGAACTGCCGTACTCCTGCCTCCGCGGCGAGGAAGCGGACGGCGCGCTGCATGAACGCCCGGTTGGCCAGGGCGGGTCCGCGGCCGTGCGGGAGCCCTTGCAGGACGCGCTCGGCGGCCTCCGCGTCGACCGGGTAGTTGTCCTTGCCGCCCAGGTAGTAGTCGTACATCCGGGCCGGGTGCGGCTTGGACGTGTCGATATTGAGTTCCGGCCCGTGGGGGTCTTGCGTCATGACGGCCTCGTCGCTTCAGGGAGTGGATACCGGCGAGATCGAATGTATCTCCGGTGGTGGGCGGGCAAGTTGGCGGGTCGGCGGTCGGGATGAGCGGCGGTGTGGTGCCCCTTCCGCCTCACCGGCCGGCGGCCCGGGCCCCTGATGGCGGAAGAACGGCTTTCTCGTCGAGGCCGGTCAGCAGTGCCTCCGCCAACTGCCGCCGGTCCTCGTCGTGATCACGGAACCACAGGCCCAGGCTGTGCTGCGCGTCCGGGAGTTCGAGACGTGTGTACCGGGAGCGGGCAGCCAGCGCGTCCTGTACGGCCTCGGTCACCGCGGGCGGGATCACCGCGTCCGTGCCCGGAACGGCGAGCACCGCCCGGCCCTCGTAGGCCCGCAGCACCTGGAGCGCGGGCGCCTTCCGCCAGCTCTCCGGCCGCCGGATGATCTCGCTGAACCGCCCATCGCCCTCCCCGAAGGGCACGTCCCACGCCTCGGCCGCGTACACGGCGGGGGCGCACAGGCCCAGCGCCGCCACGCGGTCCCCGTAGTGCGTCACGAGATCGGACACCGTCTGCCCGCTCATGCTGAACCCCACCAGGACCAGCGGCCCGTCCGCGCCCGCGTACGCGTCGATCACCGCGACTGCCTGCTCGAACCGTTGCCGCAGGCTCGACTCGCTGAGCTTCCCGGTGCTTTCGCCGTGGCCGGCGAAGTCGAAGGCGACCCCTCGGCAGTCGTGGGCCACGAACTCCTCCACCAGCGGAAGGAGTCGCTGCGCGCTGCTGTTGCCCGCACCGTGCAGCACCACGGCGGTCACGCCGGAAGAGGCACCGCCGTAGGCACCGCTGAGCCGTTCACCGTCGTGATCGTGCGTGAAGTCGATGAGCATGCTCCCCCTTCACTCACACGGCATGGGCGCTCTCGTCACTCACTGACTTCCGTCCAAGTTGGTGCGCTTACCGAACAGTCCCCTGTACAGGGCCTGGCGTTCCTCGTCCGTCTTCGCCGCGGCCAGTGCGGTGGTCCACTCGTTCTCCATGGCCTTCAGCCTCTGGACCCAGTCACCGAATTCCTGGAGGTCGACATAGCGCTGGCTCGCGCTGAGCGGGGCGTCGGCGCCGGGCTTGTCGTCCTTGTGGCCGCCGATCTGGCTCACGGGGTTGTTGTTCTTCTCGCTGCTCGTCAGGCCGTGTGCGTAGCCGTCGGGCGTCCTGCCGCCCGGCCCGGCGGTCTCGATGCCGATCTGCAAGGCCCCGTCGCGCTTGCGGGTCGGGGGCTTGTAGCCCACGAACGCGTGCCCGTACGACTCGTTCGGGAGGATGGTGTCGTCGTGGTAGTCCTTGTTCCCCATGCCGCCGATGGCGAGGGGCAGTCCGTAGAGGTGGCTGTGGGGGTCCAGCCAGTTCCGTACGGTGGCCCCGATCTCGCCCTTCTCCACGAAGGTGCCCCGCGTCCCGTTCTTCTGGTTGTCGCCGATCTGCATGTGGTGCGTGCCGAAACCGCGCCGGTACACCGGCTTCTCGGGGGTCGACGCGGGCTCCCAGAACTTCCGGTCCTCCTTGGTGATGTGGAGCCACTGGGGCAGTTCGTAACCGTGCTGGCCGTCGGCCAGTTGCGGAATACGGATGTTGACGCGGCCGCCGTAGGCCAGAGCGTGGGCGACGTCGTCCTTGAAGTCCTCGTGGATGCCCTCCGCCGGGTTGAAGACCTTCAGTCCCTCCTTCAGGATCAGGAAGATCTTGGTCAGCAGCTCGGTTCCGCGTGCGACCCGCGCTCGGTGCTTGGCGGCGTCCCGTGCATTGTCGTCGATACCGGGAGGCATGAGCGTGGCGGTGAAGGTCGAGAAGATTTGGTCGTTCCGCTCCTGCGTGAGCCGGTCCTTCACGGGTTGCGGGGTGTCGTCGGCGTGCATGGCCATATGGCGGCCGAGCTGGTAGTCCGTCCGGCGCGGTTTGACCTGCTCCTCCCCCTTGCTGTGAGCCTCGACCGCCTGGTGCCAGCGCAAGGTGGCCATGAGGAGGCGTTCGCCCTCCGGCTGCTCCAGGAAGTCGCGGAAATCTCCCGCGCTCATGTACGCCTCCGCCTCGGCGCGGGTGCAGAGCCCGACGGACCTCAGCCACCTGGGGTTCTCGGACGCCACTGTCTCGATCGCCTGAAGCTCGTCGTCCGAGAGGCTCGGGCCACCTCGCACACGCCGGTGGATGGCACGCCGCACCGCCTTGTCCGTGACCTCGCCGCCCTCGTGGTCCTCGCCGACGAGCAGCCGCGCCAGGCGGGCCGCGGCCGGGGGCTCGGTCGTGGCCGAGGGCTCGCCGCCCACGGTCGAGGGCTCGCCCGTGGTCGCGGTGCCGGGCTGGCGCATCCGCTGGACGGGTACGTCGCCGTCCACGCTGCGCTGCACCGCCCCGGCGGGTAAGGAGGACCCGGGTAGGGAGAGGTCGGGAGCAGCGCCACGGGCCAGCTTCCGGCCGTTCGCGCCGGCGCTCTTCTCGAACGGGTCGTCCGGGTGCGAGACCTTCTCCCCCTTGCCGTTGAGGGTGCCCGGCACCGGCCCCAGCGCTTGCTGGCGCACGTGGTCGACCTCTTCGTACATCACCTCGTCGCTGACGCGATCCTCGCCGAGCACGATGTGGGAGCCGGTCGTGTAGGCCAGGGCCCCGAGTTCACCGGCCGAGCGCTGGGCGACCGTGTCGTTGTGCACGCGCACGTGCCCGAAGTCCATGTCGTACGCCTGCTCGGCCCGCTGGAGGACGCGGGGTTCCAGCGGGCGGCCGGAGGTGCCGAGGGCGTCGAGTACCGACGACCGCCGCTGGACCGGCACCGCCCGTTCCCCGTCCCCGTCCGCCTTGGTTCCGCCCTGCTGCTCCTCATGGCTCTGCTCGTCCCGTGCGCGCTGGATGGCGAGGGTCACCGCGGCGTTCCCGGCGGCCTGTTGGAGAGCGCTGAGCGGGTGCCGGGCAGCGGGCGCCGGGGACGCGGGACGTCCGCCGCGGCGGCCGGAGCTCGAACTGTTCTCTTTCCGAACAGGCATTCTTTCCCCCTTGTTCAGCGAAGACTCCTCCCTCCTATCCGCTCGGCCCCGGAAACAGCAATGTCCGCAGGGGTAGTTGTGAGGGCAGAGCTGCCGGGCGGGGTGACGGGCCGCATGACGCGGAGCCCGGCGGCGCATCCCGGTGCGCGACAATCGCCGTCGCCTCGACCTCAGCCTCAGTCCCGGCCGCAGAAGGAGATCAGCACGTGGGCATCGCCATCGCGACCGCCGTCATCGCCGTCCTCGGCACCCTGCTCGGCTCTGTCATCACCGCCCGGCTCCAGGAGCGCGCCTCCGCCCGCGCGGGGCGTGAGGCCCGCCGCGCCGATCTGCGCCGCGAACACCTGGCCGCCATCACCGCGTTGGCGGGAGCCGTGAGCGCGCACCGCAGCATGATGGCGCGCCGCGGCGACGCCGCGGTCCGCGGCGATGACGACCGCTACCGGGAACTGCGCGTCCGCACCGAGGAGACCCGCGGCGCGGTGGCCGCGCCACTCATGTCCCTGCGCCTGCGGATCACCGACCCCGATGTCCGGGCCGCCGCCGACCACATGGGCACCATGACGTTCGACATGCACGTCCAGGACGGCGACCCCGACGCCTATGACGCCGCCCGCCTGGCCGCCGTGGTCGCGCACGACGACTTCGTGGACGTCGCCGCCCGGTACGTCCAGACCCTGGACGCCTGACCCCGCACCGGGTCAGCCGAGGGCGCCGGTGTCGTGGACGACCCGGCCGCCGATCACCGTGGCGCCGACGGTCAGGGTGTTGATCCGTTGCGGGCCGACGGTCAGCAGGTCGTCGGAGAGGACCGCGAAGTCCGCCAGCATGCCGCGGGAGAGGCGGCCCTTGCGGTCCTCGGCGTGTTCGGCGTAGGCGGAGCCCACCGTGTAGGCGTACAGGGCCTGTTCGGGGGTGACCGCCTCGGCGGGGGCCAGTGGGGCGCCGCCGGCGGTGCGGCGGTTGACCATGTCGTGGATGCCGAGCAGCGGGCTGCCGTGCGCGACCGGGGCGTCGCTGCTGCCGGGCAGGACGGCTCCGGCGTCCAGCAGGCTGCGCATGCGGTAGCAGAGCTCGGCGCGCTCGGGACCCAGCGCGGTGATCATGCCGTCGCCGATCTCGGAGACGAAGCGCCCCTGCGGCACGGGGACGACGCCGCCCGCCACCAGACGGCGGACCTGCTGGTCGGAGGCGACGGCGAAGTGCTCGATGCGGTGGCGCGCGTTCCGGCGCGGATGAGCGGCCTGCGCCGCTTCGAAGGCGTCCAGGACCACGTCGATGGCGGCGTCCCCGATGGCATGGGCGGCGATCTGCCAGCCGCACCGGTGCGCCTCCGCGATCGTACGGTGCAGCCAGTCCTCGTCGAACTGGAGGAAGCCGACGTTGTCCGGTTCGTCGTGGTAGCCGCAGCACATGTGGGCCGAGCGGCCGATGAGGGAGCCGTCCGTGGCGATCTTGGTGGCCCCGATCTTCAGCCGGTCGTCGCCGAATCCGCTGCGCAGGCCGAGGTCGAGTCCGAACCAGGTGGCCCCGTCGCCGACGGCCCCCATGTCGTGCAGGACGGTCATGTAGGGCATGACCGTGGTACGGATGCTGAGCGCGCCTTGCTGCACGGCACGGTGGAAGGCGTGCAGATCGGCCGGGCCGTGCCCGACGTGTGCGGCGGCGGCGATGCCCGGTTCGGTGAGGCTGGTGATGCCCTCGGTCACCCCCTGGTCGTTGCCGGCCTTGATGGCGGCGACGATCGAGTCCACGGGGGTGGGCCTGAAGGCCTGGGTCACCAGGTGCTGGGCGGTCTCCTGGAGCAGGCCGACCGCCCTGCCGTCCGCGTCGCGCTCGACGTGGCCGCCGTCGAGGTCGGGCACGCCGAGCCGGCCGGTGTAGCCGGCCCGGGCGAAGGCCGCGGTGTTGGCCACGCCCATGTGGCAGGAGACGTGCTCCAGCCATACGGGACGCCCCTGCGCCGCCTCGTCCAGGGCCTCGGCCGTCGGATGGGCGCCGATCTTGTTCTGGTCGTAACCCGCGCCGAAGAGCCATTCGTCGGGCCCGAGCCGGGCGGCCCGTTCGCGCACCGCGGCGTAGAGGGCGTCGAGGGTGGGGACGGTCCGGGCGTGCAGGTCGAGCTGGAGGATGCGGCGACCGCGCATGCTCAGGTGCTGGTGGGCGTCGTTGAAGCCGGGTACGGCCGGGGCGCCCCGCAGGTCGTGGACTTGGTCGGCGGTACATCCGGCGACCTCGTCGTCGAGGCCGACGATGCGGCCCCCGAACACCCCGAGGGTGTGGGCGGTGGGACGGTCCGGGTCGAGCGTGGTGAAGCGGCCGTTGGTGAAGAGTGCGTCCAAGTGCATGGCTCAAGTCCTAGGGAGAATGGTTCGTGCGGGCGGCCGGCTCACGCGACGGTGGGCAGGCTCTCCGGCTCTCGGGCGCCGGTCCCCGGGGCGTCGTCGCGGGCGCCGGGACGCCGCCGGGCCAGGGCCAGCACGCAGACGGTGGTCAGCAGCAGGAGCGCGATGTAGTAGCCGACGACCGGCCAGTGGCCGCCGCCCCGGGTGAGCAGCCACTGGGCGACCAGCGGGGTGGAGCCGCCGATGACGGTGCTGCACAGCTGGTAGGCCAGCGAGACGCCGGTGTAGCGGACCCTGACCGGGAACGCCTGGGACAGGAAACCGGCCAGCAGCGCGTAGTAACTGCACCCGGTGAGCACCCCCAGGGCCAGGCCCACGCCGATCAGCGTGCTGTCACGGGTGGCGATCAGCAGGAACATCGGTACCGCGACGACGATGTTGGCGATCAGGGCGCCCGCCATCAGCCGGACGGTACCCACGTGCTGGGCCAGCAGCGCCGCGAGCGGCTGCCACAGGAACTGCAGGATCGCGAGGACCAGCAGGATGTCGAGCATGGTCTGCCGGTGCACGCCCAGGTCGCTCGTGGCCCAGGACAGTACGAAGGTGTTGGTGAAGTAGGCGGACGAAATACCCATCGCGCTGGCGCCCACGCCGAGCAGGACCAGCGGCCAGGAGGTGCGGAACAGTTCGACCACGGGGATCTTCGGGGCGACGTCCTCCTGCCCGCCGGCTGTCTGCCCCGTGTCCGCCTGCTCCTTGGCCGCCTGCTCCTTGGCCGCCTGGAAGTCGGTGGACTCCGAGACCTTCAGCCGGATGACCAGACCGACGGCCACCAGCACGGCGGAGAGCAGGAACGGGATGCGCCAGCCCCACGACAGGAACGCGTCGTCGGGCAGGTGACCCACGGCGATGAAGACGAGGGTGGCCAGGATGGACCCGGCGGGCGAGCCCTGCTGGACCCACATGCCGGCCAGGCCGCGGCGCTTGTGCTCGGTGTTCTCGGTGGCCATGAGCACGGCGCCGCCCCATTCGCCGCCGACCGCGATGCCCTGGACGGCACGGAGCAGGACGAGCAGGATCGGCGCGGCGACGCCGATGGACGCATGGGTGGGCAGCACGCCGATGAGGGTGGTGGCGGATCCCATCAGGACCAGGGTGGCGACGAGGACGTTCTTGCGTCCCACCCGGTCGCCGATGTGACCGAAGATCAGTCCGCCCAGGGGGCGGGCCAGGAAGCCGACCCAGAAGGTGGCGAAGGCCGCGAGGGTGCCGGCGGCGGGGCTGGCGGTGGGGAAGAACAGCTTGCCGAACACCAAGGCGGTGGCGGTGCCGTAGATGTAGAAGTCGTACCACTCGACCGCGGTCCCGATGAAGGACGCGGTGGTGGCACGTCTGGCCTTGCGGCCGGTGGTGGCGGATGTGGCTTGGGGCATGGCTGACTCCGGGAGTGAGCGGCGGTGCCGGCGGATTCGACCTGCGTGCGGTGCGGGGCGGCGAAACGCCCTGCGCTGACCGCGACGCTGCGGGTGCCCGTTCGAACGGTGTTGTCCGGTCGGCCATAGTTTCGTGGCTCACCGGCCATACGGTCCAGTACCTTCTAAGCTGCACAGCGATGCCTCGGAGGCATGACGGCGGCTCGGCGGCTCGGCGGCTCGGCGGCTCGGCGGCTCGGCGGCTCGGCGGCTCGGCGGCTCGGCGGCTCGGCGGCTCGGCGGCTCGGCGGCGATACAACGGAGGCACGAGGCACGATGGAACTGCGGGTCCTGCGGTATTTCCTGGCGGTGGTCGACACCGGCTCCATGACGGCCGCCGCCGCGCGCGTGCACGTCGCCCAGCCCTCGATCTCCCGGCAGTTGCGCTCCCTCGAACGCGAACTGGGTGCGGAGCTGCTCCGCCGTACCGGCGCGGGGGTCCAGCTCACGGCGGCCGGACGCCGCTTCGTGCCCGTCGCCAGGGACCTCACCCTGCGCGCCGCCCGGGGCACGGAGCTGCTTCAGGCCGTCTCAGGGCAGAGCCCGCTGCACTTCCGCGTGGCCTGCCCCAACTCCACCATCACGCACCTCGTGGCCCCGTTCGTCGCCGAGCTGGGCGGCCCCTTCGCCGACGCCCGGGGCTGTGAGCCGGACCAGGTGTACGAGCGGTTGCGGGCCGGGGACGTCGACATCGGCATCTCGACCAGCCCGCCGCCGGGCGGCATGGCCGCGCGGCGTCTCGGCGGCCGTCGGATCAGCGCGCAGATACCCGCCGCCCATCCCTTGGCCCAGGAGGGCCCCGGCGACCTGGAACTGGCGAGCCTGCTCGACCACCCGGTCATCGTCAGCAGCCGCGCCAGCGCCGTGCGGCGCACCCTCGACACCGCCCTGTACGAGCAGGGCACCCCGCTCCGGCCCGCCTTCGAGCCGCAGTCCGAGGCCATGGCCCAGGCCCTGGCGGCCGCGGGCCACGGCGTCTGCGTCGTCGTCGACCACCCGCAGTTCGACCTGTGCGCCCGCGCCCTGACCGGCCAGGGCGGCCATCCCCTGGCCATCTCCCTGTACGCCGGCTGGGACCCCGACCACTACGCGCACGACGAGATCGACGCGGCCGTCCAGGAACTGTCGAGCTGGCTCACGGCCAACGACGGCGGGAGAAAGCCCGGCAGCCGCCCCCACAGCCCGTTCTGACCGGTGAATCGGTGGATCGGTTGACCGGTCGGTTATTCGCCGGTGGCGCCGTCGGCGAGTTCGCGGACCACGTCGAGCTGGCCGACGTGTCGCGCGTACTCCTGGAGCATGTGGAACAGGATCCAGCTCAGGGTGGGACGGTGGTCCGGAGGGTTGAAGCCGCCGCCGCTCCGGGCCGCTTCGTGGAGCCCGGCGCCGGCCGCGATCGCGCGGGAGCGCGCGCATTCGTCCAGGAAGAGGTTTCTGATCTCCTGCGTCGATTCGTCCGCGGAGACGGTCCACTTCCCTGTTTCGGGGTCGGTCTCGCCCCAGACAGGATCCACCTGCTCGGCGGCGAACCCCCAGCGCAGCCACCGCCGTTCCACGAACGCGAGGTGTTTGAGCAGGGCGAGCGGAGTCCAGCCGGAGGCGAGCCTGCTGGTGCGCAGGTCCTGCTCGGACATGCCGTCGAGCTTCCGCAGCAGCGCGTCGCGGTAGTAGTCGAGATAGGCGAACAGGAGCTCGCGCGGGTCGGTCAGGGTGTCGGAAGGCTCGGGCGTACCGGTCGTCATGCGGCGGACGCTAATCCAGAGCGGGCGCGGTGATCCACTTGGTATTCCGCCTGCCGCGGGCCGGTCTGTTCGCCGCGTTCGGCATGGCGTATGCCGGTGGTACGAGGGGCGGGGCGACGGCCTCGGGCGTGCCGCTCGTGTCCCTCCTCGCATTCGGACGCGCCACGGTACGCGGAAGGCGCTCGTCCTGTCGGCATACGTGCCACACTGGCCGCGGCACCCACCATGCATCCCCCGTCGTGGTGGGTGCCTTCACGTGCCCCCGTGCCTCACGTGCCCCCGTGCCTTCACGTGCCCGCGCGCCTTCTCGTGACCCCGCGCGCCTTCCGTGACTCACGCGCCTTCGCGTGCCTTCGCGTGTCAGGTGTCGCCGCCCGCGCCCGTACCGAAGAGGTCATCAATCCGCGCCCCCCGTTGAGGGCCCGAGGCCCGTCGGGCGGCTGACCGACTCAGGCCGTTACGGTCCGCGGGCGTCGGGCACCCGTCGCCCATGGCACTCATACATGGCACGTACCGCACCCTCGGTTCCGGGCGGGGGCGGGCCGCGGTCATCGGCGCGGGCGTCGGCGCCGTTGCCGGAGCGACGGCCGCTGCGGGCCTGCTGTTCGGCCGCAAGGCGGCCACGATCGGCAAGGTCGGCAAGGTCGGCAAGGGGCACCCGCTCAAGCACCGCGCGCTGGATCTGGCGGCCGGCGCGATGCAGCCGAAGTACCCGATCGACGCGATGAGCACCTATCTCAACGGCTTCCACATGTACGCCGACGACATGGGCCGGCAGGTCGAGGCCACGCACTTCTGCATCCATCTCCAGCACGACCTGCACCAGTGCGTGATCTTCGACCGCAACGCGGCCGACGCCCGGCTGATCGGCATCGAGTACATCGTCGGCGAGGAGCGTTTCCGTGCCCTGCCCGAGGACGAGAAGCGCCTGTGGCACAGCCACCACTACGAGGTGAAATCCGGCACCCTCACCGCTCCGGGCATCCCCGACCTGGCCGAACACGCCTACTTCGAGGACCTCGTGACGACCTACGGGAAGACGTTCCACACCTGGCAGTACGACCGTGACGACTTCCCCTACGGGATTCCGCAACTGATGATGGGCTTCACCGAGGACGGGCAGGCCTCGGACGAGATGATCCGGGCCCGGGACGAGCGACTCGGCATCTCCACCTCCCACAAGCGGCAGAATCGGGCGGACATCGCCACGCCCGAGGTGGCGGCGGGCGCCAACGCCTGGGAAAGCGGCCGGACGGTGCAGACGCGCATCGAGGAAATGGACTTCAAGCGCTGACCGTCGCCGCGGACCTCCGGGCTTCAGGCCCGTCGGCCCCGGCGGTCAGCCGTCCTGGCCTGCCCGCTCGGTCTTGACGCCCCACCGCCGCTCGTAGTCCGCGGCGGTGGGGCCGAAGTCCGCCACGCCGATGCCGACGACGGGCTCGGCAAGCCCCGCGTGGGCACGCACGGGCACGCACGCGCGCACATGTGCCCGGAATTGTGGCTTCCACCACGGCGAACTTGGTCTGGTCCTGATGTGATCACCGCATGCTCGGTTTCGTCATGCGTCTCCTGCCGTTCTGGGTGCGCGAGCCCCTGCTCATTGCGGTCGGGTCCGTTTTCGGCGTACGCATCATGTATCTCGCCATCCGCGATCACGAGGGAGTCGCGGCCGTCATCGGCTTGGTGTTCCTCGTGGGCACCGCCGTACGCGTCCACACGGTGGTCAAGGCCCTGCGTGCCCGCCGGAACCGGACTTCCACGGCCTCCGCGGATGGACCGACAGCCGAACCCGCCGAAGCCGCGCCCGCCGCCACCGAGCCCGCCGCCACCGAGCCGCAGCCGAGCCCGGACCCGGCACGCACCTCCGAAAAAGAGCCCAACGCGTGGGGTCAGGCCCTCGCCGCCGTGGCCCTGGTCGGAGGGCTCGCGGCCGTGTTCTGGCTGGCCCCGCGCCTGATGCCGTCCGACGACAGCACCGCGCACACCGTCTCGTGTCCGAGCGGAGAACAGGACGAGCTGCCGTCGGTCTACCGGAAGAAGCCCCGGCCCGTGACCGGTGCGGAGCTGTGCGAGGCGCTCAACCGGCCGGACCTGGCCGAGCTTCTCGGAACGCCCGAAGAGACCGCGACCGGCGCTTCCGCCACCAGCAACACCGCTCCCCTGACCGATGGGAAGATCGCGCAGCCGGAGGCCGAGGTCACGTTCGACACGTACACCGTGCACGCTTCGGCCACGTACAACGAGCTGTCGACCGCCCAGTACGTGAAGCTGATGAAGTACGGGGACGAGCGGGACGTCAGGACGCTCACGGTGCTCGGTCGGCCCGCGGTCCTCTCCTCGGACCACACCATGAAGCTGGAGATCGATCTCGGCGGCGGCGCGTCCGGCGGACCGGTCGAAGAAGGCCCCCTGGCGAGGACACTGTCCGTGGCCCTCGACCACGACGACCGGGGCGGCTACTGCGAGATAACCGTCTGGAGCACGTCCGGAACCCTCCCGGACGACCAGGTCCTCCTCGACATCGCCGAGAAGGTCTTCCCGACGATCGACAGTCTGTGAGCCGGCCGTCCGCCGCTCGCTGACACGCCGAGTAGTCCTCGGCGACACGCCGAGAAGTCCTCGGCCGCGAGAAAAACGAGCTCTCGCCGTTTTCCGCCTGCGCAGCGTGGCACTGTGACGGTGTTGGATACAGTCCCGGTCACAGGGCTCGGCCCCGGTCATGAGGTTCGGCGTTGATTTCACCGCACACGGTCACACAGGCGTTGCTGTCGGCAGCCCGGGGCGCGTGCGCCGTGGCACGAGGGCGACGGCTGATCACCTAGTGTCTTGGTCTCCGTCTCATCGACACGTAACAGGCCACCTCTTCGAGGACTGACATGAACGCCACCGACACCGGCCCAGAAGGCACCCCCGAGCACGTACGGCACGCGTCGTACGAAGCCCTGCGGCACGAACCGCTGGAGAACCTTCGGGCCGCCGCCGTGCTGGTCGACAACGACGGGCTCGTCCTCACGGCGAACACGGCGGCACAGGTCCTGCTCGGCAGGCATCTCAAGGACCTCGTGGGAGAGGACGCGCATGACCTGTTGCACCGTGACAGTCACGGGCAGGCACTGCCCCGTACGCGCTGCGAGCTGAGGAAAGTGCTGCTCACGGGCAGCACCGGGCACGGCGAGGACGACTGGTTCGCACGGGACGACGGCACCGTCCGCCGGCTGTCCTGGCTGGTCTCCCCGTACGCGATCGCGTCGGAGGCGGAGGCGGGCGCCCTCGTGCTGCTCTACGACGCCCGCCAGGCCCCGTCGCACGGCGACGGCGGACACCTGTCACCCCTGACGGAGCTGGACCGCCTGGCCCTGCTGGCGGAGACGACCACCCAGCTCACCTCCACCCTGGACGTGGAGGAGGCGCTGCACCGGCTGGCGGCCCTGGCCGTGCCCCGGCTCGCGGACTGGGCGGTGATCGACCTGATCACCGAGCGGGACGAGGTACGGCGTGCCCTGGTGGTGGAGCACACAGACGGCGTGCTGGCCCAGCGCGAGGGGTTGCAGGGCCCCATGCCGCCGGTGCCCGCGGAGTCCCCGATGCCTCTGTCGAGAGCGTTGCGGGGCGCCGCTTCCTCCCTGGCCGGGCCCGCCACCTATCAGGGCCCGCCCGATTCGGGTATCGCGGTCGAACAGCGGCGGCTGTTCGTGACGACCGGCATGCACTCCGCCGCCATCGCGCCCATCCGGGGCCTGCGCGATGTGCTCGGAGCGCTGACCCTGGGCCGCTCCCTGCGCCCCGACGCGTTCACCGGCGCCGACCTGCCGCTCCTGGAGGACATCACCCGCCGGGCGGGCCTGGCCCTGGACAACGCCCGCCTCTACCAGCGCCAGCGCAAGGTCGCCGAAACCATGCAGCGTCATCTGCTGCCCCAGCTCCCCACCGTGCCCGGGACCGAGATGACGGCACGCTACGTGCCCTCGCCGGACGCCTCCTCCGTGGGCGGTGACTGGTACGACGCCTTCGCGCTGACCGACCACGTCCACGCCCTGGCCATCGGTGACGTCGTCGGACACGATCTCGACGCCGCGGCCGGTATGGCGCAGCTCCGCAACATGCTCAGAGCCTTCGCCTGGTCCCGGCCCGACGCCACGCCCAGCGAGGTCGTCACCCAGCTCGACGAGGCCGTCAAGCACATCGCCGAGGTCCCCATGGCCACCATGATCATGGCCAAACTCGACCTCGACGCCGAGGGACGGTGGCGTCTGCACTGGACGAACGCCGGTCACCCTCCCCCGCTGCTGATCACCCACGACGGGCAGGCCCGCTACCTCGCCGACGCCCACGGCATCCTCCTCGGCACCGGCGCCACCAGGCCCCGGCCCGACGCCCACACCGTCGTGCCGCCCCGGGCCACCGTCCTGTTCTACACCGACGGCCTCGTCGAAACGCCCCAGCATCCCATCGACCACGGCCTCAACCAGCTACGCCGCCACGCCGCAGCCCTCGCCCACCGCCCGCTGGACTCCTTCTGCGACACGCTGCTGAAGCAGGTCCGCCCCCACGACAACGACGACGATGTCGCCCTGCTGGCGCTCAGGATCCCCGACGCCGGGGACGCACCCTTCCCCGCGGCCGGCCGAGCGGAATATCAGTGACCGGTACCGGCTCCCGCCCGGGTTGCCGTCGGCAGCAGGAAGCTGCGGCGTTCCGTGTCGGTGAGGCGGCGGAAGACCCGGGCACGAGCGCGCCTGAGCAGAGCTTCCATGTCGGTGGTGGGCTCCCAGATCCTTACGCCGCGGTCGCGGGAGACGGTGGCCAGGCGTGAGCCGTCCGGATGCCATGCCAGCCCGTTGACCTGGTCGTCATGGACCCCGACGACGGCCAGCTCGCGGCCGTCGTCCGGGTCCCAGAGGCGTACGGTACGGTCCCACGACACGGTGGCCAGGTGGCGCCCGTCGGGTGACCAGGCCAGGTCGGACAGAGGGCCTTCGTGCTCCAGCGTGGCCACCGCGGAGTTCCGATCGACGTCCCAGACGACGGCCGTACCGTCCTGGGATGCGGTGGCGAGGCGAGTGCCGTCGGGTGACCAGGAGACGTTCTGGACCGAGTCGCCATGGCCG
Source organism: Streptomyces sp. NPDC059785 (assembly GCF_042732375.1). Lineage (NCBI taxonomy): Bacteria > Bacillati > Actinomycetota > Actinomycetes > Kitasatosporales > Streptomycetaceae > Streptomyces > Streptomyces sp. NPDC059785. Next base: position 123,737 of record NZ_JBHWHV010000014.1, on the reverse strand, counting down.
AGCAGGGTGCCGACTTGGCTGCCGGTCGGGACGGCGTCCCACAGGGCCACCCTCCGGTCGCGGGAGAAGGTGGCGATGCGGTGGCCGTGCCAGGCGATGCCGTTGACGACGTCGGTGTGGCCGGTCAGCGATGTTTCCTCACCTGTGTCCACGTCCCAGAGACGAGCGGCGCGGTCGTCGTCCCCGGCGGCGATGCGGCGGCCGTCCGGGGACCATGCCACGCAGTTCAGCGGTGCGGGCGCGGTGAGCTTCCGGGCCTGCGGCGCCTCCCCCGCCCGTACCGTTTCCTCCGCTTCGGCGATGTCCCGGATCAGGGCCGTGCGGTCTTCCGACACCGACACGAGACGGCGGCCGTCGGGCGACCAGGCGACTGCAGAGACACCGGCCCGGTGGCCGGTCAGTTCGATACTGCGCCCGCCGGGCGTCAGGAACCGCCCGTCGGCGGTCAGGGACCAGACGTGGACCGTGCCGTCGTCCGATGCGCCGGCGAGCCGCTGCCGGGGACCGGGTGACCAGACCAGACCCCACACCGGCAGCTCGTGTCCGGTCAGCACGGTCAGCTCGGCACACGTCCGGAGGGACCGATCAGCGCTACGAACCGGTGCGCACGGGCCGGGGCGGACGGGTTGAGTCTGCCGACGAGGTCCCTGATCTCCCGGTCGCGGCCGAAGAACACGCCGGCGTCGTCCTCGGTGAACGCCTCGAGGCCGGGGTACGGCGGCTGCGAGGACGTCCACGTCCGCCTGATCGCGGCGGGTCGCTCCAGGAAGTGCAGCCAGACCTGTCCCGCGACGAGCAGCAGGAGCACGATGACGACCAGGGGCACCGACCATTCGCGCAACAGGCGCAGTGGCCACGGGACATGATCCGTCTCACTGGTGGCGTAGTTGGCCGCCATCCCCAGCAGCGCTCCGAGCAGCATGAGCAGGACGTCCAGGACGAGCTTCACCGGACGACGGTCCACGGATCTCCCCCGATTCGGATTGCGGGCGGTTCCATGTCGCTCTATGCGGCTGCCGCCGCGTCCGTGGCGGCGGCGACGAAGGAGGCGATCAGGCGGCGGCGGTCGTCGTGCGCCCAGGCGAGGACGAGTTCGCTGTTGGGGGCGTCGGTCACGGGCAGGTAGACCAGGTCGGGGTGGACGGGCCGGGCGAGCGAGCGGGGCAGGATCGCGATGGTACGGCCGAGCCTGATCATGTGCAGGACTTCGGCCGCGTCCGTGACCTCGGGACCCTGCCTGGCCTCGGGCGCTCCGGTCCAGCGGACGCCTTTCCAGCGTGGCAGCGTCTCCTGCGCGAGGTCGGCGAGGGTGACCTCCGAGCGGGCGGCGAGCCGGTGGTCCGGCGGCAGGATCGCGACACGTCCCTCGACCGTCAGGGTCTCGTGGTCGAGGCCGGTCATGTCGTCGAACGGCCGGTACAGCAGGGCGACATCGGCGCGGCCGTCGCGGACGTGGTCGGCGCGGTCGGTGGCTCCGCCGAAGAGGATGTCCACCTGGCGGGCGTCGGGCCGGCCGGCGTAGGCGGCCAGGATGCCGGACAGGAGGTTCGCGTCACCGCCGGGCTTGATCACCAGACGTAGACGGCCCTGCTGGTCGCAGGCGCGGCGGGCCTGCTCGGCAGCCGCGCCGACGGCGTCGAGCGCGTACCTGCCGTGGTGCAGAAGTGCCTCTCCGGCGGGGGTGAGCGCGACGCTCCTGCTGGAGCGCTCGAGCAGCCGCACTCCGATCCGGGATTCCAGGCGCCGGATCGCCTTGGACAGGGCGGGCTGCGCGATCGTCAGACGGGCCGCGGCGCGACCGAAGTGCAGTTCCTCGGCGACGGCGACGAAGTACTCCAGCTCGCGGGTCTCCAGCTCGGCCATACCGTGAAGGCTACCGTCCGATCCATTCCTGGCAGGCATTGATCGAGAACCGATGGATCTTGGACGCGTGCGGCGAAGTGCCTGTTCACTGAGGTCATGATTGACCACACGATGATCGTCGCGTTCGACACTCCGATTCCCGCACATGAGCTGGACCAGTACCTCAAGGAACTCGAGGAGCTCGTCATGGGCTTCGGACCGGTCGAGTCGTTCGCGGCCCGCCACCACATCCGCGTCCCGGGGGACGACCACGCCCCGGTGGCCGTCGCCAGCGCCGTCGTCCAGCTCCGCCTCGCCGACCTCGACGCCCTGAACGCCACCTTCACCATGCCCGGCACGGCCGACCTCATCAAGCGCTGGCAGAGCCGCCACCCGTACAAGGCGATCTGGGTCAACCACGAGCCGCTGGCCTGAGCACCCCTCACGAAACCGCGTGGCCGCCGGGTCCGCCGTGCCGGTACCGTCCGCTTTCCTGGCCCGCCGTACCAGTCGGCGGCCCACGTTCGGAGAGCGATCAGAGCGCGATGCACATGACCAGCCGGCCGGCGACGACGACCCTGTGGCGCCCCACCGGTCCCAAAGAATTGGAACTGGTCCGGGAGCTGGGCCGGCGTGCGTGGCCGCCCCGGCTCCCCGAGCAGCCGATCTTCTACCCGGTTCTAGACGAGGACTACGCGATCAGGATCGCGCGGGACTGGAACGTGAAGCACGACGGCGCCGGTTTCGTCACCCGTTTCGAGGTCGAGTCGGACTTCGTACGCCGCTACCCCGTCCAGCAGGCGGGCGGGCGGACGATCCTCGAGCTCTGGGTCCCGGCCGAGGAGCTCGACGACTTCAACGCCCACATCGTCGGCGAGATCGAGGTGATCCACGAGTTCCGCTGAGGCGGTGCACCAGGGCGCCAGGACTTGACGGCGACCGGGCGGTGTGCCGACGGACACACCGCCCGTGGCCGCCCGTCAGCCGATCCGGTAGCCGCCGTACATATAGCCGTACACATAGCCGTTCCCGGAGCCCACCCCGATACGCCACCACTGGAGGCCGGCATTGCTGATGCAGGACGCGTCGACCGCACGGTAGTGGTCGAGGATGGTGGCGATGACCGGGGAACTGCCGGCGGGCGTCGAATGCACGGGAGTACCGTCCTAGAAGCTCACGTACAGGACGCTGATGGGTGCGCAGGACCGGGCGGCGGTGGCGTTCGCGGAGGCGGGCACGGCACCCACCGCGGCCGTCAGGGTCGCGGTGACGAGCAGGGCTCTGAGACGCCAAGGCCCGGAGCTCCGGCACGAGGACTTTGAGCTGCGACCGGTTGAACACCGTGTCGTCGCAGGGGTCGACGCATCCGAGCAGAGGCAGATCCTGCCGTGCCGCTCGTCCGCACAGGGCGGCGATGGCGGGATGGACGCACCTGGCCTCGACTGCCCCCGTCCATGTCCGCATTTCGCCGTCCAGCGGCTCCCTTTACGGATTCCCCTCTTCGCCACCCCGGCCCCGGCCCCGGCCGAGAAACTGTCGCGACCGGCCCTGACGCGCCATCCGATAGCAGAGGTGGACGATCTTCGAGCTGAAGGTGCGGGTTTCCACGAGTTCGAGGTCCACTCGGCGTTCGTGTCGGGGGAAGAAGGGGATGCCTCCGCCGACGAGCACCGGGTAAACCCTGACGCGGTACTCGTCGATCAGATCCAACGTGGCCGCCTCGGCGGCGAGGGTCGCGCCGCCGATCGCGATGTCCCCCTCCCCCGGCTCGGCCCGCAACCGCTCGATCTCCTCAGCCAGGCCGCCGGAGGCGAGGCGCGCGTTGCCCTGTACCGCCGACAGCGTGCTGGAGAACACGACCTTCGGCAGCGGGTTCCAGATCGCGGCGAACTCGCGCTCCAAGTCGCCGAGCTCCGGGTCCTGTTCGGCGGTCTCCCAGTACAGCATCGTCTCGTACAGCCGTCGTCCCATCAGGTGGGCGCCGAGCCCTCGCACCTCGTCGGTGGCGAAGCGGAAGACCTCCTCGTCGGGCTCCGACCAGTCGAACCCGCCGTCCGGTCCGACGATGTAGCCGTCGAGTGAGACGCTCATCGAATAGGTCACGCTGCGCATCGGAAGACCTCCTCGGCAATGGCTTCGACAGTACGACTGCCGGACGCCGCGAAACTCATCGCGACCCGCAGCGGAGCCGATCAGGCCGGTGCGGCCGAGCGGTGCAGATGGTCGCCCGCCGGTTCGCCGGTGACCTTGCCCGCGCGCAGGACGTGATGGCCCCGCAGGAAGGTGTCGGTCACTCGGGCGGTCAACTCGAAGCCCTCGAACGGGGTGTACTCCTGCGCCGACTCCGACTCCGCGGCGCGTACGGTCCAGGTACGGCCGGGGTCGACCAGGGCGAGGTCCGCGTCGAAGCCCGGTGCGAGGCGGCCCTTGGTGTGCAGCCCGTAGCGCCGGGCCGGGTTCCAGGCGGTCAGCGCGGCGATCCGGCCCAGCGGCAGGCCGCGCTTCGTTCCCTCGGTGATCAGCCCCGCCTTCCCCACCGCGTACGTGGCCACCTCTTCCTCGGGGGCGAACACGGCCGAAGGTACGGCGAGGTCGAGCGCAGCCGTGGCCTCGTCACGTGCGGTGCCGCCGGACGAAGCGGCGGAACCCCCGCCGCCGCAGGCGGTGAGCACGGCGAGAGCGGCAGGGGCCGCGGCTGCGACGCGTAACGGTACGGGCGAGCGTTTCAAGTCGACACCTCCAGGAGCCGGCCGGTCAGGGTGACGGCGAGGTCGACCGGCTGAGCGGCCGACCGGCTGAGCGACTGAGTGCGAGGACGCGTTCACGGACCCAGCACGAACGAAAACGCGTTGACAGCGTGGCGGCGGCCGCTGAAGTATCCCGGTGTCCGGATGTCCAACCCGGATCTGATCGACCGACAGGTCCCGACTGCCGTCAGCCAAGCTGCTGACTGCCAAGAGAACGGAAACCGCCATGCGCGAACTCGTGTGCCCCGCAACCGCCGACCTGCACACGAGGAGCCATGGAACATCCGAACTCAGCGACAGCAGCACATCGTGATGCCGCACAACGCGACGCCGCACGGCGTGACGCGTCCGCAGCCGGAGCCGACGCCCCACGCCGGCTCAACCTGGGCGTCCTGGCCCATGTGGACGCCGGAAAGACCAGCCTGACCGAGGCGCTCCTGCACGCCGGTGGCGCCATCGACCGGATCGGCCGGGTGGACGCGGGTACGACCCAGACCGACACCCTGGCCCTGGAGCGGCAGCGCGGCATCACCATCCGTTCCGCCGTGGCGGCCTTCCGTGTCGGCGACGTCGCCGTCAACCTCGTGGACACGCCCGGCCACCCGGACTTCATCGCCGAGGTCGACCGGTCGCTGGTGGTTCTGGACGGCGCGGTCCTGGTGCTGTCCGCCGTCGAGGGTGTGCAGGCCCAGACCGTCGTGCTGTACCGGGCACTGCGACGATTGGGCGTACCGGTGGCCATGTTCATCAACAAGATCGACAGGCGTGGTGCCGCGCCCGCAAGGGTCCTCGACGAGATCCGGTACCGGCTGAGTCCCGCGGTCGTCCCGCTCGGCCGGGTGCGGGAGCCCGGCACCGCGAAGGCCGAGGCCCTACCGCTCGACCGGGACGATCCGGCGGTGGCGGAGGACATGACCGCTCAGCTCGCGGCCCATGACGACGAGCTGTTGGAGGAGTGGATCACTGAGCGTCGGCCGGTCGGCCGGCGGCACCTGCACACGGCGCTGGGCCGGCTGACGCGCTCCGGCACCGTCCACCCGGTCGTGTTCGGATCGGCGCGTACGGGTGTCGGAGTCGGCCAGCTGATCGAGACGGTGGTCCGGCTGCTCCCGCCACCCGCCGGCGACCCCGCCGCCCCGCTGTCGGCGCAGATCTTCAAGGTCGAGCGGTCCTCCGGCGGCGGACGCCAGTGCACGGTGCGGATGCGCGCCGGGGTGCTGCGGGTACGCGACCGCGTACCACTCGGTGGCGGGCGCTCGGCGACCGTGACGGACCTCCAGGTCTACGAGCCCGGCGGGCCGGTGCGGCGCGATCGGGCGGTGGCGGGGCAGATCGCCCGGGTCCGCGGCCTGGACGGCGCCCGGATCGGGGACTGCATCGGGGACTGGACCGGGAACCGTAGCGGCGCCTGGCCGGAGGCCGCCACGCAGTCGACGCCACGCGTGCCGGACCTGGCCGCGCGGACAGCGCTGCCCGTGCCGGACCACGCCGCGCAGACGGTGCCACCCGTGCCGGACTGCACCGCAGAGTCCGCACAGTCCGCGCAGTCCGCTCCACCCGAGCAATCCGCGCTGCCCGCGCCGGGATTCGAGACGCGAGTGGTCGCCCGCGACCCCGCCCGGCAGGGCGATCTGCACCGGGCGCTGACCGAGCTGGCCGACATCGATCCGCTGATCGCCATCCGGCCCGACCGCGGCGCGGTACGCATCAGCATCTACGGCGAGGTGCAGCAGCAGGTCCTGGCCCAGACGCTGGCCACCGAGTTCGGCATCGACACCGACTTCCGCGACACCACCGTCATGTGCGTCGAGCGGCCGTCGAGCACCGGGAGCGCGGTGCTGCGCATGGGCGATCCCGGGCACTTGCACCGCTTCACGCTCGGAGTCCGTGTCGAGCCCGCCGCGCCCGGCAGCGGAGTCGAGCTGGTCATCGCGGCGGAGCGGTCCGGGCTGCCGCTGCACGTCTACGCCACCATGGACGGATTCCGGGCGGCGCTGTCGGACCACATCGCCGAACCGCTCAGCTCCGGCCCGCACGGCTGGCCGGTGACGGATCTCCGGATCACGGTGACCGACAGCGGCTATCCCCCGGCCGGGCCGCGCGCCGTCGACGTACGGCACACGACCGAGCAGGTGGTGCGGGAGGCCGTCCGGCGAGCGGGCACCACGGTCTGCGAGCCGGTCGACCGCTTCACCGTCGAGATCCCGGCGGACACCCTCTCCGCCGTCCTGGGCCTGCTGGCCCGGCACGGCGCGGTGCCGGACGCCCCGCGCACCGGCGACCGGCTCACCGTGGTGACCGGAACGGTACGGACGGCCGCGGTCAGCACCCTGCGGGCAGCTCTGCACGGCACCACGCACGGTCAGGGCGTCCTGGAGTCGGCCCTGGACCACTACGCGTGAGAGCCGCTGACGGGGAACGACCTCTTAGGCTGTTCCGATGAGCATTCTTGACGGTGCCCGCGCGGGCATGAATTCCGAGATCCGACCGCAGGACGATCTGTTCGGCCATGTCAACGACCAGTGGCTGCGTACGGCCGAGCCGCCGGCCGACCGGTCGAGCTGGGGATCCTTCGTCCAGCTCGTGGAGACCGCCGAAGTCCAGGTCAAGGCGATCATCCAGAACATCGCGGAGGAGGCCGCGACGGCCTCGGACGAGGGTGCGGCTACCGACGCAGGTGCGGCCACGGACGCCGGCACAGCCCCGGAGACGGAGGCCGGTGACGCCGGCGGCCACGCCGTCACCGCCGACGAGGCGCGCAAGATCGCCGCGCTGTACACCGCCTTCATGGACGAGTCGGCCGTGGCCGCCGCCGGTCTCGATCCCGTACGGCCGCAGTTGCGGGCGGTCGCGGAGCTGCGGGATGCCCGGGAGCTGGCCGCGTTCCTCGGCGCCTTCGAGCGCACCGGCGGCTCGGGCCTCTTCGGTCTCTATGTGAACGCCGACGACCGTGACTCGGACCGGTACATCGTCAACGTCACGCAGGGCGGGCTCGGGCTCCCGGACGAGTCGTACTACCGGGAGGAGAAGTTCGCGGAGGTGAGGCAGAAGTACGTCGCGTACCTGACCAAGATGTTCGGGCTCGCGGGGCACGAGGACCCGGCGGCCGCCGCCGGGACGGTGCTCGGGATCGAGACCCGGCTGGCCGCCGGCCACTGGGAGCGGGCCGAGACCCGTGACGTGCAGAAGACCTACAACCTCACCTCGCGGGACGACCTGGTCGCGCTCGCCCCGGCCTTCGACTGGGACGGGTACATCGCGGCGCTGGGCGGCTCGGACGCGACCATCGCCGAGACCCTGGTCCGGCAGCCGTCCTATCTCAGGCATCTGTCGGCGCTGCTCGAGGAGGTGCCGATCGAGCAGTGGCGCGACTGGACGACGGCCCGGGTCCTGCGCGCCGCCACGCCGTACCTGTCGGACGACATGGTCCAGACCGGCTTCGAGTTCTACGACCGCACCCTCAACGGCACCCCGGAGCTGCGGGCCCGGTGGAAGCGGGCCGTGGAGTTCGTCCAGGGCGCGATGGGTGAGGCGGTCGGCAAGGATTACGTCGCACGCCACTTCCCGCCGGCCTCCAAGGCGATGATGGACGAACTGGTCGGCAACCTGCTCAAGGCGTACCGGGAGTCGATCTCGCGGCTGGACTGGATGACGGAGGCCACCAAGGAGCGGGCCTACGAGAAGCTGGCCACGTTCCGTACGAAGATCGGCTATCCGGACCGCTTCCGTGACTACTCCGCGCTGCGGGTGACCGACGGCGACCTGCTCGGCAAGGCGCAGGCGGCGGCCGCCTTCGAAACGGACCGGGAGCTCGGCAAGATCGGCTCGCCCGTGGACCGCGACGAGTGGTTCATGCTGCCGCAGACGGTGAACGCGTACTACAACCCGGGCACGAACGAGATCTGCTTCCCCGCCGCCATATTGCAGGAGCCCTTCTTCTCCCCTGACGGCGACCTCGCGGAGAACTACGGCGGCATCGGCGCGGTGATCGGCCACGAGGTCGGGCACGGCTTCGACGACCAGGGCGCGCAGTACGACGGCGCGGGCAACCTCAACGACTGGTGGGCCCCGTCCGACAAGGACGCCTTCCAGGTCAAGGTCAAGGCGCTGGTCGCACAGTACGACGCGTTCTCGCCGCGTGACCTGCCCGGACAGTTCGTCAACGGGGCGCTGACGGTCGGGGAGAACATCGGCGACCTCGGCGGACTGACCATCGCGCACAAGGCCTACCTCATCGCGCTCGGCGGGGGCGAGGACGCGGCGCGGACCGCGGCCGGGACGGGCGGTTCGCGCACGCTCTTCATGAACTGGGCGCACTGCTGGCGCTTCAAGAGCCGCCTCGAGGACCAGCAGCGCCGCCTCGCCATCGACCCGCACGCTCCGGCGGAGTTCCGCGCGAACATCGTCCGCAACCTGGACGAGTTCCACGAAGCGTTCGCCACGACCGAGACGGACGCCCTGTGGCTGGACCCCGCGGACCGGGTACGCATCTGGTGACCACCGGTTGAGCCGAGCCGGACACAGGCGGCAGCGGCGCCGCCTGTGTCCGCCCGTCATCCCGCGGTCACTGGATCCTTGCCCGGTCCGCGGCGGGGCGCAGGGCTGTCCAGGTGGACGACGACGGTGGTGTAGAAGCGTTGTACGGCGTCGTCGACGCTGCGGATGAAGCCGGACTCGGCGTTGCCGCGACCGCTTCCCATGCTCTTGCGCAGGGACAGACGGAACCCGGTGATGTGGGTGCCGTTGTCCTTCGGAAGCATGTCCGCCGGCTCGGGGCGCAGCCGCTCCAGCGTTGCGCGGGGGCCTCCCGTCTCGCTGTCGACCAGCGTTTCGACGTGGAGGTCCGCCGGTGCTTCGGCCAGGCGTCGGACGAGTCGCTTGGCCCAGCTCAGGGGATAGCCCTGATCGGGCGCCGGGATGTCGATGGCGGTGCGCAGCTTGCCGGTGCGCAGGTCGGCACTGAGTGCGAGGACACCAGGGGTGCCGTCGATGCGTAGCTCGGCTTGGAGCTTCCCGTACAGGCAGAGCTGGTCGGCCAGCAGACTGCGCCGTTGCGTGGGGTCCGTCCCGCGCCTGGTGCGCTGGACGGGCAGCACTTTCTGCCCGAGTTCGCCGCCCAGTTGGAGGCAGACCTGGCGGATGAGTCGCTCCCAGCTCTCGACCACTTCCAGCGCCTGGCCGTCACCCTGGCAGAGGGTTTCGTTGTCGATGCCGTTGCGCACCGGGACCCAGGCGGGACCCATATTCTGAAAGCCGTGGCAGCCGGAGTTCTCGTGCTGCAGATAGTGCAGCAGCTCCTGAAGGAGCCAGGCGTGCGCCGCGTTACCGACGCCCTCGTGTCTGATCAGCATCTGCGCCTGGTGGGCGACCTCGGCCCAGGACAGGTGCCACAGGGCCACCTTGTGCTTGCGCCGCCGGTCGATCTTGACGTCGACGAGCGGGCTGCCCTCCAGTGCGACGTCATTGGACAGTGTGATCACGGCCTCGTAGCCGCGCCGTGCGGCGATGTCCATGTATGCCTGGACCTGTTCGGCCTTGAGCGGGTTGCCGTTGGTCTTTGTCTCGACCAGCGCGGTCCACAGCTTCCCGGCTCGCTCGACGCGTATCACTCCGTCGGGGCGCCGCGGGGTGTCCCCGTGGGGCAGGGAGACCTCGGCGAAGGTTTCCATGCGGCCTGCCGGCGCCCCGAACGCGGCGGTGAGTCCTCTGCCGAACTCCGGCACCTGTGCCATGACCGACAACAGAGTGGAGGTGGCGCGCGTTTCACGGTCCCGGTCGCTCTTGAGCGCCGAAACCGGGAAGAGCCGGGCCTGCTTCCACGAGTCGTTCTCCGCCAGCGTCTTCTTGACCGCCTTGGGCAGGGTGACCTTCTTCTTCGCGGTGCGCGGGCGAGCGGCCGGCCTGCTTGCCGCGGCAGACTCGTCCTCGGAAGGGCGAGGCGCGGGAATGGCCTCGAGCGTCGCTTCCTCGCGTGGTTCCGGCGCCGGGAGCGCCGCGGACCGCTCGTCGTCATCAGCGGCGGCGCTCGACGTTTCGTCCGCCTCGGTGGACGCATCGTCCTCTATGTCGACGCCGAAGTCCGTCGCCAGTCCGGCCAGGCCGGCTGCGTAGCCCTGGCCGATCGCGCGGAACTTCCAAGCCTCCCCCCGCCGGTACAGCTCGCCGAAGATGACCGCTGCCACGGCATCGGCGTCATCGACGGCGAACCGCAGAAGATCCTCACCGGCCCCGTCGGCCAGCGTGATCCGCACATCGTCCAGCTCGCCGAAGCGCGCTCCGTCGTACCGGCTCGCGGCGACGACGATCCGGTCGATCTCGACCGGCACCGCGGTCAGGTCGAAACTGATGCGGTCCTCGCTCCCGTTCGCGGTCGGCGTCTTGCCCAGCAGCTGCACGCTTCCATCCGCCGCCACCGGCTGATTGTAGAAATAGAAGTCGCCGTCGCTGCGTACCTTGCCGTTCTCGTCCAACAGCAGGACCGACACGTCCGCGTCACCGTCGCCGACGGAACTGGCCCAGCCCAGGCTGACGAGCACCGATCCGACGTTCTCGCTCATATCCGCCAGGGTCACATTCGACCCTTTGGTCATTTCCCTCACAAAGCCCCCCACAGGCACAACTTCGGGCATGCGAAGACCCACACACCCCATCCAGCCGTTGCACGACGCAAGATGACGAGTCGTACGCGGAAAACTGTAATACGCAACAACCGCAAATGTGGAGGTCCTGTGCAGCCCGGAGCGCGGCCGTCCTCCGAAGGGGCGTCTGCTCAGGCAGCCGGACGGACGCGTACCGGAAGGGTCCTCCAGGTGCGCAGGGTGTTTTTGGGGTGGCGGTGCGGTGTGCCGGTGAGTTCGATGTGGTCGATGCGGTGGGCGAGGGCGGTCAGAAGGATTTCGGCCTCCAGGCGGGCGATGTGCTGGCCGACGCACTGGTGGATGCCCATGCCGAAGCCGACGTGGCCGGAGGGGTCGCGGCGCAGGTCGAAACGGCCGGGGTCGGTCCAGCGGGCGGGGTCGCGGTTGGCCGCTCCCAGGAACATGAGGATCTTCGTGCCCTCGGGGACGACCGTGCCGGCCACGGTACGTCGGCGGTGGCGGTGGCGGTGCGGAAGAAGGTCTGCACCGGTGACTGCCAGCGGACCGCCTCGTCGAAGGCGACGCGGGCCAGCTCGGTCCGGTCCCGGAGCCGTCGCCGCTCGTCCGGGTGGGTGGCGAAGGCGTAGCGGCAGGCCGCCAGGCCGTGCACGGTGGTGTCGACGCCCGCGGTGAGCAGGGAACGGACGACCAGCGGCGCCTGCTCGTGGGTGAGTTCGCCCCGGTCGGCGGCGGCCCGGATACGGGCGCCGAAGCCGTCCTCGCTCAGCGCCTCCCCGGCACACTGGCCGTCCACCCAGGCCGACAGTTCGGCCGTGCGGTGGGCGTCGGCCGCGACGAGGTCATTCGCGGGCTGAAAGCGTTGAAGGCCATGGTGCCGTACGGCAGGACCACGTCGATGTGCGAGCCCGGCGTCCAGTCCGGCAGCCGGGCGCCGTCGGGGTGCGCGAGCGTGAGGGACACGACGCCCTCGGCCACCCGTTCCCTGGCCATGACCGTGAGTGTCGCGACGCCCCGCCGCGCCGGCGGTTCCGCGCCGCACCCCGGCTCGGCATCCGCGATCTCCTGGGCTCCGACCACGTTGTCGCCTCCCGTTCTCGGAGTGGGTGGGTCGCAGGCAGGATGCGCGGCCGCGGCGGACGGCCGCGAGGGCATTCTCAATCAGTGAGAGACAATGTTCCGGTGGGCTCCGAGCGCCCGGGAGACGCCGCGACCGGCGGTCCGCACCACGGGCACGACCGACGTGGCCCCGGCCTCGTTCGGGACGATCACCGCGAGCGCCGCCACCACGTCACCGCGTGCGTCCCGCACCGGCGCAGCGATGCCCAGTGCGACCGGATGCACGTACCCCGGACAGAACGCATAGCCCTGCCTGCGGACTTCGGCGAGCTCGGCCCGCAGCAGCGCCGGCGTGGCGGGGGTGTCGGCGGTGTAGCGGTGCAGGGGCCCGTCCAGGACGCGTCGGCGCAGGTCGTCGGGGCCGTGGGCCAGCAGGACCAGTCCGCTGGAGGAGGCGTGCAGCGGAAGCCTGCCCGCGATACGTGTGTAGTTGATGACCGCGCCCGGTGCGCTGAGCCGCTCCACGAAGAGCACGTCGTCCCCGTTCAGCACACCGAGCTGCACATGGTGTCCGACGACGTCGTGCACACCCTCCATGAACGGCATGGCCGTGTCCCGCAGCGACAAGGAGGGCGAGGCGCGGGTGGCCGGCTCCCACAGCCGCATCCCGATCCGCACCCGGCGATCGGCGTCCCGCGTCAGCAGCCCGTACGACACCAGCTCCGCCACCAGCCGCGACGCGGTCGCCACGTGCAGTCCGGTGTGCCGGGCGATCTCCGAGACGGTCAGGGACGCGTCCTCGAGCGTGAACGCCTCGAAGATCCGCGCGAGAACCGCCTCACCGTTCTGTGTCCTCACCCGGCCATCATGGGTGCGTTTCCCGGCACGTCAACCCTGTGCCCCCGCCTACTGACCGGGGACGCGCCGGTGCTGTCCCTGTCGCCGGGCCCGGCCGGTCGCCACCGGCGGGATGCCGTCCCTGGACACGTGCGCGTCGCCAGGATCCCTTCTCCAGAACCGGGAGGAGAGCACCCGCTGCTCGTTCTTGGTCCGTTCCTTGCGCAGGGCCGATGCGAAGGCGCCCGAGTGGCGGGCGGCCGCTTGCCGTGCGAAGGCGGCGGCGTAGGTGCGCAGGCTGGCGATCTCCAGGACGAGGACCAGGTGGGCGAGGCTTTCGACCGGCAGCAGAGTCAGGCACGCGTGTACCAGGCGGTCGAAGATCTGGCCGGACATCGGGATCGAGCTGCTGTCGGCGTTCTCGATCTGCCTGAGCAGGATGGTGATGTCGCCGGGGTCCCGTTCGACTCCGCCGCCCCGGAGGACGGCGTCGAGTTGCCGGTTCAGACGGGCCGATGCGAGGGCCAGCGCCCAGGGAGCCAGCGCGGTCGGGGGCGTCCGGCGGGCCCGTGCCAGCAGCGCCTCCTCGGTCAGGGCCGCTGCTCCCGCGCGGTGGAGGATGGTGAGGAACTGTCCGGCGTGCCCGGTGGGCCGTTCCTTCAGCGTGCAGGTGAGCACCGTCTCGGCGTGGCGGGCCAGCGCTATGTCCGTGAGGGCCCGGCAGAGCAGGGCGGCGTCACTCGCGCTGCTGGTCCTGGCGGCGTGCTTGAGTACCCACTCGACTTCCCTGTGCCCCTCGTCGAGGGCGCTCAGCAGGGTCAGGAAGTCGTGGGGAGGGCGGCGGGCCGCCGAGATGATCAGGACGTCGCACGCCAGTTTCTGGTTGCCGGTCGCGTGGAGGTCATGGATGAGGGCGGCGATGTCACCGGGCGCACGTGTCAGGGCCGCGCGTTCGAGCACGGCCGCGGACGCGGCATGGTTGCGCACCATGCGCAGGGCGTTGATCAGGGCCACCAGGTGGCCGGTGCTGCGGGACTGGGCGCTGTCGAGGACGAAGTCGGCGTCTTGCAGGAGTCCGCGGCGTGAGAGGTTCTCGATCAGTTCCGTGACGTCGGTGGCCGGGCGGGCCACGACGGTTCCGGCTTGCAGCTGCTGGGCGAGATCGCTCAGGCCCCTGTCTCCCAGCCCGTGGCTGATCTCCACGATGTCCGCCACCGGACGTTCGGCCGCTGCCGCGCCGAGGGCCTGCGGAAGAGCGGCGGCGAGCGAGGTGGCGGCCAGAAGACCGACGGTCTCCAGCACGTCCGGCACGGCACGGGTGGCGAAGAACGCCCCGAGCATGACGGTGACGTGCTCGAAGAGCTGCTCGCGGTCCAGGGCGACCGCGAGCGCGGCGGCGGCCTGCGGGTCGTGGAGGCGTACGGACTCTTGCAGCAACTGGGCGCCGCAGTCGACGAGCTGGGCACGGTTCAGCTCCGCCGCCAGGACGCCGAGCTCGTCGACCGGGCGGGACAGCACCAGGACGGGCAGGGCCGCCCGGGCATGCGCGCCGAGACCCGCCCCGTCCAGTCCGGCCATGAGCGCCGCCACCTCGTGGACCGAGCGTGACTTGCTGACGGACGTGACCAGTTCGCTGGCCATGGCCCGCTGGGTCCGTGACGCCAGGTCGCTGACCAGGTCGACGAGTTGCGGGACGGGGGTGGTGCGGTCGGTGACCTCCAGTGCCGCGAGCAGGGAGGGTACGACCGTCGCTTCCTGCCACAGTTCCTGCACCGTCTCCAACTGGGACTCCAGCATGTGGCACTGGTCCTCGGCGGCGATCAGTTCGGCCTGGGTGACGGCCAGCGCCTCCTTCAGGAAGGTGATCTGCTGCTGGAGCTCGTCGCTCGCGCGCCCGAGTTGTTCGTACTCGCCCTGCCACAGCTCCAGTTCGGCTTCGTGCGCCAGGCTCTGCTGCTCCAGCTCGATGACCAGGTCGCGGCAGCGGGCCTCGGTGTGTGCCAGCCGCTGCACCCGGTCCAGCAGCGCTTCCTCCAGCGCCTGCTGGTGCGCCCTCTTGCGCCGGGCTTCCTCGTCGGCGGCGGCGAGCTGGTCCTCCAGTTGCTGCCTCCTGCCGGCCGGCTTGTTGGACTGCAACGCCTCACGGTGCAGCTCCCGTACGCGCTGTTCGGCCTCGGAGGTGAGTGCCGCGCCGTCCTCGCGCAGATCGGCGATCAATGTGGCGACGAAGTCCCACTGCGGGACCCGGTCGCCCTTCAGATAACGGGTCAGCGTGCTCGCGTCCATGTGACGGCGCGCGGCGTAGCGCCGCACGCTCACCCCGAGACGGCAGAAGATGATCCGAAGGTCTTCCACGAAGGCCCGCTTCTCCGCCGCGAGGCCGTCACTGAGGGGCGACAGACGCGCCGTCCCCGTCGTGCCACTGGTACTCATGCCACCGCCTGTGGTTCGTCAACGCCCCCCAGTATCACGGTCCTTCAACCCGGTATCAGCCGGATGGTGTTGACATCTGCGGACGGCAACACCGCCGTCGCTGCCACCACGCATCGGCAACACCGGAGCGGCCCGTACGTCACGTCCGGCCGGACATCATGAGCGCCAGGCCGGCCCGCAACGACGCGCACATCCGCAGGAGGAACGAGCACGATGAACGACCACGGTGCCCCGAAGCCACAGCAGGACACGCCACCGCTGTGGCGGCGACTGGGCCGGCAGACAGCCCTGGGAGCGGCCGGAGCCCTCGGCGCCACAGTGGTCGCCTGGCTGAAGGCCTGGCTCGAAGGCCATCGAGGATGAGAGGACGAGTCGACTTCACCGCATCCCTGCGGCCCGCTCAAGGCGCGCCCGGTCCGCAGCGTCGATCCACCCGGCCGGCAGCTTCGTCAGCAAGCTCGCGTGCTCGGCGAAGACGGCCCTGCACTGCTCGCGTTCCGGGTGATCGTCATCGCTGCCGAGGAGCAGCACCGCACGTTCGTCACCCGGATCGACCGGCAGGGAGAACTCGGCGGCGACGAGCAGGATGTCGAGCAGCTCGGACCGAACGGGGAGCTGCCGTTCGGCAAGGAGACGGAAGAGGAACGGCAGGGCTGCCGGCATCGCGGCGCTCATTTGGAAGACGTTGTCCATCAGGACGTTGGTGAGCACCCGCTCGGCCTCAGGCGCAGCGGCCGGATCGAGCAGCCCACGCAGCACGGCCGGTATCGCGGCCGGGCAGCCGGGGATCTCGGACCAGGCCACCTCGTCGCAGCCGCGATGACGTACTACGACTATGTGCGGCAGCACGTGTGGGCCGCGGCCGGGATGACCGGGACACGCTTCCTCACCAGGCCGGAGTGGCAGACGGGGCGGAACACGGCCCACCCCTACTTCCACGACCCGCAGGGCCAGTGGACCGACGGGACCGCGCGGTTCAGGTACATCGTCGGTGACGCGGCCGGTGACGCGTTCACCACCTGCGCCGACCTCGACCGCTTCGGACGTCACCTCTGGCAGCAGCGACTTCTCGACCCGGGCCACACGGCTCTGACACTGAGCGGAAAGGTGCCGATGCCCCGGGCCGGCACGACCCCGGGAGACGGCAACGGCGTCCCCGCGCAGGCGAACTTCCAGTGCTACGGGCCCATGGGGGCGCTCGTCGCCGGACAGTGGGTGTTCAATCACGGCGGCGGCAACTCCCTCGGCGTCTCGACCTCGCTCAAGGTGTACCCGGAAACCGACTGGGGTGTGGTGATCCTGTCCAACTGCGCGGGCTCCGCCGTCCCGTTGACCGCGGCACTCGCACGAAAGCTGATCACCACTGAGCGGTGACGTGTGAAGCGGAAGCCGCTGGCTGGTTCGCTCGTTCGCCGGTCGGTGATCAGGAATCGAGAAGCGCTGTTCACGGAGCCGCCTCTACTCTGCCACTCATGGACATCACCATTCATACGAGCACCCTCCCGCACGACGACCCGGACGCGTCGATCGCCTTCTACCGCGACGCCCTGGGCTTCGAGGTCCGCAGCGACGTCGGGCAGGGCAGGATGCGCTGGATCACGGTCGGCCCGGTCGGTCAGCCCGGCACATCGATCCTGCTGGCGCCGCCGGCCGCCGACCCCGGAATCACCGAGGACGAGCGCCGCACCATCACCGAGATGATGGCCAAGGGCACCTACGGCTGGATCCTGCTGGCCACCGCGGACCTCGACGCCACGTTCGAGCAGGTACAGGCCGGTGACACCGAGGTCGTACAGGAACCGACCGAGCAGCCGTACGGCATCCGTGACTGCGCCTTCCGCGACCCCGCGGGCAACCTGATCCGCATTCAGGAGATCCGCTGAGCCGAGCGAAGGAGGGATCCCATGTGCCAGTCCGAGTGGCGGCGCGCACGCGTCCAGGCGCAGCGCCTGGCCGACCTCGCGCGGCTGCGCCGCGTGCGCGACCGGATCGACAGACAGTACGCGGAGCCGCTGAACGTGGAGGCGCTCGCCCGCGACGTGAACATGTCCGCCGGGCACCTCAGCCGGCAGTTCCGGGCCGCCTACGGCGAGTCCCCGTACGCGTATCTGATGACGCGTCGTATCGAGCGCGCGGCGGCGCTGCTGCGGCGGGGCGATCTCAGCGTCACGGAGGTCTGCTTCGAGGTCGGCTGCGCATCGCTCGGCACCTTCACCACCCGGTTCACCGAGTTGGTCGGTATGTCGCCCGGGGCGTTCCGTCGTCAGGCGGCGGTGGCCGCGAAGGCGGCGGAGACGGCCCATCTGGCCGAGGCCGATACCCCGGACGCGACCGGGGGCCCGGACACGACCGGAGGCGCGGACACGACCGGAGGCGCGGACATCGCGGTCAGGCTGGAGGGGATGCCGGCCTGCGTGGCGAAGCAGGTGACAAGACCGGTCAGGAATCGAGAAGTCCCGCCCAGGGAGCAGCCTCTAGCGTGATGACCATGGCAACCACCACTTCCACCGCATCCACCCTGTCCCTCGCTTCCGTCACCCTTGAGGCGGCCGACCTGGAGGCCGCCCGCCGCTTCTACACCGCCTTCGGGGTGGACACGCGCATAAGTCTGCGGGCGTGCGAGGAGCACTCCACCGGGTTCCGCGGTTTCACCCTGGCGCTCACGGTGTCCCGGCCCGCCACCGTCGACAGCTTCGTCGGCGCGGCCGTGGACGCAGGTGCCACGGTGCTGAAGCCCGCCGCGAAGTCGATGTGGGGTTACGGCGGCGTCGTCCAGGCCCCGGACGGGACGATCTGGAAGGTCGCGACCTCGGAGAAGAAGGACACCGGCCCGGCCACCCGCGAGATCGACGAGGTCGTCCTCCTGCTCGGCGTGGAGGACGTGAAGGCCGGCAAGCGGTTCTACGTCGACCGGGGCCTGACCGTGGCCAGGAGCTTCGGCGGCAAGTACGCCGAGTTCACGCCCGGCGAGTCCAGCCCCGTGAAGCTGGCGCTCTACAAGCGTCGCGGCCTGGCCAAGGACCTCGGCGTGACCGACGACGGCACCGGCTCGCACGGGATCGCCCTGGGCAGCACCACGTCGTCGTTCACCGACCCGGACGGTTTCGTCTGGGAGGCGCCTGAGTCGTCCTGACACCTCGGCGTCCTGACACCTCGGCGTCCCGGTGCGCGAGGGGGCGCGCTTCGGCCTTCCGGTGAACACCACTCCGCGCTCCCGCCCCCACCCCTTCCGACGCCCCGTCCCGCCCTCCCCCGGCCTCTCTTCGCCCCGTACGAAGGCGGTCGCGCGGCGCGGCGCGTCCCGTGCGGAGAAGGAGGCAGCCGCGGAGCAGGACGTGCTCGCGAAGATCGCCGAGGTGCCGGAAGCGGACCGGATCCTGGCCGACGGCCTACGCGTTGAAGGAGCTCAGCGGGTCGAGTCGACGATCTCCTGGGTGCCGATGACGGTGAGCAGGTCGAGCAGGCCGGCGCTGTCCATGCCGACCGCGGGGGTGAACCAGAGCAGTCGTTGACGGCCGTCCTCGCTGAAGAGGTTGAGGCAGTCGACCTCGACCAGGCCGAGCGTGGGGTGGTTGAGGCGCTTCCGGTCGTCGCGCCGGAACGCCACGTCGTGCTCGGCCCAGAGCGCGGCGAACTCGGCGGAGCGGCCGAGCAGCGCGCTGACCATCGAGGCGGCTTCGGTGTCCTTCGTGTCCCGTCGGGCGGCGGCTGCTCTGAGGTCGGCGACGAAGGCGCGGGACTGGGCCTCGTGGTCGGCTTCGGGGTAGAGCTGCCGGGCGGCGGGTTCGGTGAACCAGCGGTAGACGAAGCTGGCCCGCTCGCCCCGGTAGCCGGACTGGTCACCGAGCAGGGCCATCGCGAGGGGATTCTGCACCAGGGTGACGTGGAGGTCGGTGATGACCTGCGCGGGTGTCGAGGTGAGAGGTTGCAGCAGGTCGAACATGCCGGGGTGGACGTGGGAGGCGGGCCCGCCCGGTACGGGTACCGGGCGTCCGGCGAGATGGTAGAGGTGGTCGCGTTCGTCGGCGCTCAGGCGCAGTGCCCGGGCCAGCGCGGCGATCATCTGCTCCGACGGCTGGGAACCGGCTCCGCGTTCGAGCTCGTTGTAGTAGTCCACGGACGCCCCGGCGAGCTGGGCGACTTCGTCACGCCGGAGCCCGGGCACGCGGCGGCGGGGCCCGGTGGGGAGACCCACCTCGGCGGGACGGATGCGCTCGCGCCGTGACCGCAGGAAGGAACCCAGTTCGGTGTGTTTCGCGGAACCCATGCGCTCCATTCTGCGCTTGCCCGTGACGCGGACACAGGGGATGAGATCCCCTGGCTCCACCGTCCGGCACCGCCCACCCTGGAGAGGTGAACGAGGCCGGTCCCTCCCGACCTCGTCGAATCCATGCTCAGTCCAAGGAGAAGCACCGTGCCTTTCGCCCATTTCAAGGTCCCCGCCGGCACCCTCACCACCGAGGACAAGAAGAAGCTCGTCGAGCGCACCACCGACCTGTACGCCGAGATCTACGGTGAGCGGGCCCGCCCCACCACCGTCGTCCTCGTCGACGAAGTCCCCGACGGCGGCTGGGGCGTCGCCGGCAACGTCCTGACCGCCGCCATACTGAACGGCGACGCCTGATTCCGCTCATCAGTACCGTCAGGCCATGGCTGTGACGGAGCCGTTGCCGGTCCGATTCCGTGAGTCGCGCTCCGGGCTCGCGAACACGGCCAGACGCAACACGGCGTAGCGGCCGATCCCGACGAGCGCGGTGGCCGACAGATACACCGCCTGCTCCAGGACGATCCCGGCGCCGGGCCGGAGCGCGGCCAGCAAGCCGACGGCGGCGGACGTGACCATCCACCCGAAAGCGATGGTGGCCGCGCTCTTCAGGTGGCCGGCCAGACCGGGTCGCCCGTGGCCGAACGAGACGCGGGCGTGCAGCTCGGTGGCGACCAGGGTGGAAGCGACGGTGGTCAGCGCGTTCGCCGCCACCCACGGGATCCACTGCGAGAGCGCAATCAGAACCGCCGAGGCAGCCAGGGTCACCCCGCTGCCCAGCCCCGCGTACCGTCCGAAGGACGCCGCATGCCGGCAGACCGGTCGCAGACCGTCCATGGCGCTCCCCTCCCGAACCGCTGCCTCCAGCGGGACCGTCGTCGTCATACGGGAGAGCGTGTACGACCCCGCATTCAGCGCGGTTTCAGGAAGTTCTCAGGGTGCAGGCGGTGGTGAAACGAGGACGGTGCGGACGACAGTCGGGCCGTCGCTGAGACCATGACGGCATGACGGCTCTTCGTCATCAGCCCCCGCGACCCCAACTCCAGGTCGTGGAGGTGGACACCCGCGAGCCCGACCGGCTCGGCGTCGTGGTGCGTTGTCTGGCGAGCACGCGGCTCGGCGCCCGTTTCCTCCGCGTGGATCGACGCGGAGTCGGTATCTGTTCGATCCATTTGACCGTCGAGGAGATTCGCCGGTACCCACGGGTCGTGGTCAGCGAGGTGGCACCGCCGCACGCGGCCCGTGTCGTCCTCGTGGGGACGGGCGCGCATGAAGTCCGTCTGCAACCAGGGGACGTCCTGCTGGGCAGCGCCCCAACTGCCGCCTCGCCCACGGGCATGGGCCCCTGCCCCCGCGATGCGTGACCGCAGACGCAGTCCATGCCCACGCGGCCGAACTGACGGCACATGGCCCTCCTGCCACCGCAGCGGTCGAGGCATACGATCGACTCCGTATCGAAGCGGTGCGCGGATCCGATGAAGCCTCGGACAGCGGGACATCGCCGACACCGTCCACTGGCTGCCGGCAGGGCTGTACCCGGCCCGGCAGGGCTGTACCCGGCCCGGCGGCACGCGTCCAGTCCGCCGAGGCACTGCGGCGCTGGACCGGCAGCTCGCCGACGAACCGCCGGGCCCCGACGCCGGCGGGTGCTACCCGTCGGCGTAGCGCAGGAACTGCCAGCCCAGCACGGCCAGGGCGAGCGTCTGCACGAAGGAGACGAGCAGCAGCAGAGGCCCGACGGCCCCCGAGCACCAGAACGCGCCCACGCAGGTCATCGGCAGTGCCGAGTACGTGAACAGGTCGACGGCAGTCTGGAGCCGCTTGCGTGTGGCACGGCTCGCGTCACTGCGGTGGTAGCCCTCCCAGCCGAACACGGCGCCACGGGCCTCGGTGAGTTCGGCGAGGCGCGGCCCCAACTGGTCGCGGATGTAGCGGCCGACCGCCGAGATCTTCTCGTCGTTGACCAGGTAGGTCCAGCCCAGGACCAGGCAGACCACGGGAACGGCGAGCAGCAGTTGGGGCTGCCCCTTCTGGACGGTGGCGGCCAGGACCGCGGTGGACGCGGCGAGCGTGAAGTAGAGGAGGTTGTCGCGGAATCCGATGCGGGTCTTCTGCTCCTCCTTGATGCGGTCGTACTCCGCGAGCAGCAGCCTGCTCTCGGTGACGTCCTCTGTGACGCCCACGGCATCCCCCATTCACGTCACTGCCCATTCACGGCGCATGCCCATTCACATCGCTTGGCCGTTCCCAGGGCCCGGATCGCTCAGTCGGTGGCGAAGAAGGTCGGCGGGTTGTGGGGATTGTTCCGGTCGAGCCAGCCCTTTCCGTCCGCCGCGATCCCTTCCAGCAGCCGGAAGGTGTGGATGAAACCGGCCGCGTTGAGGTTGATCTCGGCGATCTGCTGGGCGTTCTCCTCCGGAGCGAGTTGTTCCGTCTCGGCGTCCTTGACGCGGATCTCCCTGGAGGGCCCGTTGGTGAGCACGAGTTCCAGGTCGTAGCCGTGATCAGCGCGTTCGGTGACGTGGATGGAGGACAGCGCGTCGAACCGGTAGTTGCTCCGCTGCACGTTCGCGCGCTTCGCGTCGGTGAAGTCGTACTCCGCGCTGATCTCGCGCACACCGTCCCCCGAGATCAGGAACAGCCGGAAGGCGTAGCGCGAGTACCGCCAGGGCCCGCCCTTCACCCGTCCTCGCATGTAAGGGCGTGCGGGTGTCATCAGGATGGTGTGGGTGATGATGTCGCGCCAGGCGAGCTGGTGCTGACGCAGCGCCTCATCGACGAACATGGTCTTGTCGCAGGTGAGCCAGGTCTCCATCTCCAGCTCGCTGGGCCGCGTGGCGTCCAGGTACGTCTTCCACTTCTGGTACGCGTCCTGCCGGGCGGCCAGGGTCTCCTCGTACTCCCGGGTCTCCTCGGCCAGCCGGTGTTCGCCGGCGCGGACGTGCAGCCACGACAGCGCGGCGGTGCGTCCGGCCCAGAAGGCGACGATCAGGGCGAGGATGCCCAGCAGTGTGTTCGACGCGCCGGACACCGTCGAGATCAGGGCCATGGCCGTGAAGCCGAGAACGGCGAAGGCGATGACGACCAGCGCCTTGACGGCCGCCGGTGTCTGTTCCTGTCGGCGGGAGTCGAACAGAACGCCCTTGTGGTAGCGGTCACGGGCGTCCTCGGCCAGGTAGCGGATCAGCCAGCCGATCCGGTCCACGCTGACGCGGCTCTCCCGGTAGAGAGAGGCGATCTCGGCGATGAGGCCGTTGCGGATGTCGGCGGTCAGGTGCAGCCACTGGTCCGGGGCGAGGTCGCGCGGCACACGGTGGGCGAAGTAGTGGTCGAACGACCGGCGGACGTCGTTGGTGAACCCGTCCCCGGCGGAGGCGGAACGACCCGGCTGCGAGGACGGGGAAAGGTTCTTCCGCCGGTGTTCGTGCTGCCACCACTGCGGGCCGAAGTGCGCGACGGCGAAACCGGCGCCGAGCGCCACCAGCAACTCGATGACGGCCGCGGCCGGATCGGCGGTCAGCGCCATGACCCAGAGGAACGCGGTGGCGACGGCGCACAGGCCGGCCCGGACGGTGAAGTTCGCCTGGGCGGCGGAACCGGTGTCCGCCCGGGGCGGCTCGGCCCGCGCCCCGATGGGCTCGGGCTCGAAGTAGGCCCAGACCCGGTTCTTCCGGTCCGCGCTGAGCTGCTCGGCCATGGCCCGCTCGCGGGACTCGGCCCAGAGGCCGTCCTTCAGTCCTCCGGTGAGGACGAGGTCGAGGTGGTGCAGGATCAGGTCACGCTGGCGCGGCGTCAGCTCCCGCAACCGCTTCAGTACGCCTGCGGTGTCGCCGTCCGGGTCACTGAGGGCCGCCAGCAGCGCGAAGGTGACGCGCAGGGCGGTCTTCCACTCTCCGGCGACGTAGCTGCGTACGTGTGCGGACGCCTGGTGCAGTTGCTGGAGCTCTTCGGAGTCGAGGTCGTGCAGGGCGCGCTTGCTGAGCATGGCGAGCACCCAGTGGAAACGGACCTCCGCGTCGTCGTATCCGCGGGCGATGGCGTCGCCGATGAGTTCGCGGGCGCGGCTGGGTACGCCGTTCTGAAGGAACCGCACACCGACCTTGTACTTCTCTTCGGGCGACGCCTCCGGACCGACGAAGTACACGTTGGAGTTGTGCACCGTCTCGGCCTGGATTCCGACGGTGGAGCCGTCCGCGGCCGTATTGGCCGTGAAGGTCATGTTGTCGGTCATGACAGACCACCCGCCGCGGTGATCAGCGGTTCCAGCATGGCTGCCAGCTCGTCGTGGTCGGCGACCAGACCGCGTAACCTCTTGAGCGCCATGGTCGCTTCCTTCCGCGACTCGGACGCCTTCTTCCTCGCCGCCCGGCCGGCGATGTCCAGTTCGGCCCGCGCCGCCTGGCAGGTGTCCTCGTCGAGGGCGCCCTCGGCGCCGGCCCGGTCCAGGTGCTCACGGAAGCCGTCCAGCTCCGCGGCCAGGTCCGTCGGGCCGGACGCCTGGGGGCGCCCATTGAAGTGGACGTTGCTTCCGGTGACCGTGCGGGCCATGATCCCGACCTGACTGGACCGGGCGGTGTTGCTGACCTGCTCTCTGAGCTTGTCGGTCCTGCCGGTCCTGTAGTACTCGTTCATCGCTATCTGCTCCTGTTCCCCGATCAGTTCCGCGGCCAGCCGGACGGCGAAGGCCGCCGCGTTCGCCGCGGCCCGTGGTTGCCAGTTACGGTCCTCCGCGCTGCTCTTCGTGCCGTCCGCCCGGTCGCTGATGCCGCGGATGACGGCCACCGGCGCCCCGTTGAGATGACCGGCCTGCGCCACCCCGGCGGCTTCCATCTCGATCGCGAGCGCGTCGTTGTAGTGCTGCCGGATCCATTCCGCCTCGGCGGAAATCCGCGAATTCTGTACGACCTCACCGGCGGCGATCGCACCGAAATGCACCCGGGTCGCGCTTTTGTCGCCAGGCGGGCCGCCGGCCCAGTCGCCCGCGCGGGCCAGATGCGCACCGAGCTGGCTGATGCCGTGCGGCGCCTCCCACGCCCGGGGGCGCGCCTTGAGTCCGTCGTCCTCGCTTGTCCCGCCGTGGTACGCGTACACGTGGGTGGCCATCACCACGTCGCCGAGCCCGGTGGATTCCCACAGGGCACCGGCGACGCCGACGAACAGCACGGCCACCGGCGAGAATTCCTGTATCGCGCGCTCGGCGAGCACCGCGGCGGGATGATTTCCCTTGTTCGTCAGCGCGAGCGCCACACGGCACGACGTGCCCGGCACGGTTCCCACTTCGAACCGCGTGCCACGTCGATGACGGTGCAGCCGGGGGCCGGCCAGATTCCGGCGTACGGCCTCGTATTCGAGATTGAGGGCGGTGAGTACCACCACCAGGTCCTTGGACACCTATTCCCCTTCCTTTTTCTCTTTCTCTTGCGTCGCGGGCGGCTCGGGCTCTTCCGCCGTGGGCGGCTCGGGGCGGATCAGTGGTGGGGACAACACCGTTCGGGGCCCGGCCCTGAACAGCCGCGCGGGCCGCCCTCCCGTGGTCCTGCGTCCCGATCCCGCGGGAGTGATAAATCCCTTCACGGCCTGTACTTTCCGGTAGAAATTACGGGTGTCGAGCGCGGTTCCCCATACCGCCTCGTACACCTGCTGCAACTCGGTTATGGTGAAAAGTTCTCCGCAGAATGCCGTGGCCAGCGCCGAGAACTCGAGCTTCGTACGCGCCCGTTCGACGCCGTCCGCCACGATCAGGCCGTGATCGAAAGCCAACTCCGTCCGCCCGGACAGGACGGTGTCCACGGGCACCCATGAAGCGGCGCTGGCGTCCGTCCCCGCGACCGGCTCGGGCAGCCCCGGCGCGATCGCCAGGTGGGCCACGGAGACGACGCGGCCCCTCGGATCGCGGCCCGAGTCGCCGTAGGTGGCCAACTGCTCGAGGTGCAGCGGCCCGCCGTCCAGAGCGGTCTCCTCGCCCAGCTCGCGGTGCGCGGCGTCCAGGATCGACTCACCGGCGTGATTGAGGAAACCGCCGGGCAGCGCGAGCATGCCCGCGAACGGCTCCTCGCCCCGCTCCACGAGCAGGACGCACAGGCGTCCCTCGCGCAGAGTCAGGATCACAAGATCGACCGTCAGCAGTACGGGAGGCGGTGTCCATGAGTCAACTGGCATGACTGCCACGGTACTTCAGTTTCTGTCATTTGGACAAGAAGTGCGGAGCGACGGCTGCTCGGAAAGCGGAGCGACGGCTGCCCGGGAAATGGACGGCGGCATGCCGTGGGGCGGCGCCCGCCGACTCCTTGGAGACTCCGGCCGGGTCAGTGCCGTCCCAGTGTGCGGCTCGCGCCCGCCACCACCGCCGTCGCCAGTACCCATCCCGCGAGGACCAGGACGATCGCGACGGCCTTGTCCGCCCCGGCCGGGTCCCACGCCGTGCGATATCCCAGCCCGGCCACCGGGACGACCAGGTCGAGGGCGTACAGCACGGCGTCCCGGTCCCGCCGGGCCCCGCCCGCGGCCGGCGCCGGCACGTGCGCGGCGAACCACAGTGACCCGGCCCCGACCAGGGCGGCGAGCCAGGCAAGGGCGCGCCCGGGAGCGTAGCCGTAGCCGAACAGGACGTCCTGGAGCCGGCCCCACACCCGGCCGGGCAGCCGCTCCGACGCGTGCAGCCGGCGTTCCCTTGCGCGGCGCACCAGACGGGCCGCCCGTTCGTCACCGGCCCGCTGGTAGGACAGGGCGAGCTGCTCGAAGGAGCCCGCGGTCACACCTTCGTCCAGGGCCAGCCACCGCAGGCGCTCGCCGGCGCCCACGGGCTCGGTGGCGGCGAGCCGACGACGACCACGTACGCCCATGGAGATCTGCACGGCGGCAATGTGCTGGTGTGCCAGCACCGTCATCCGATGCCGGTACTGATCGACACAAGTGAGTTCGGGCGGCTCAACTGGGCGGCGGACGCGGCTCGATTCGCCGTGGACCTCTTGATGCGGTCGGTGGACGCGGGGGTGGAGTCGATGTTCTTCACCCGGTTCCCGTACTGGCGGGAGCTGGCCCTGTGCCTGGGCCGCCGGACCGCGCCGCCGGTACCGGAGTCGCCGACGCCGGGCACGCGGGCGGCCCTGGCGGCCTTGGCCTGGCTGGTCGCCCAGCTGCCCGCGGTCTGTCCGGACGCGAGGGAGCCGGGGCGGGCGTGGGAGTGGCAGGTCGTGCTCGCCGAGTACTTCCTGCGGGCCGCGTGCCACCCGGACGTGCCCCCGCCGAAGCGGGCGGCGGCACTGGTGGCAGCGCACGATCAGGTGAAGGAGGCGAAGGCGCTGCTGCTTGGCTGAGCCCGAGAACCAGCGGAGTCGCAGCGGCAGCAGCTCGCCGCACATCACCGAGTCGACCAGGTGCCAGGTGTCGTCGGCGTGAACCAGCTCGGTCACCAGGACGCCTTTGCCATGCGGACCGGATCACGCGATCGCGTCAGAGGGTGATCGCCGGGAGCAGTGTCAACGGCAGTGCCGCCACGTCCCGTGCCGAAGACAGCCATGACCGTGTCCCCCGTATCCTCCGCTCGGCGCACGGCGTTCAGCTTCGCACCGCCGGTGGACGACGCCGCAGCCTGGGCGTTGGAACCGGACGACTTCGCCGACCGGCTGGTGTCACTCGATACGGACGCGTTCCGCCGGCCGGCGGCCTGTCCGGCATCGCCCGGGTGCCACAGGCGTACCTGGACGAAGTGGCCGACTGCGCCTGATCGGCCTGCACGGCCATCCAGGTCACGGCCCTCCACCACCGCCTCGGCCTCCCGCACATGACCTGCGTCACAGTCCGAGCGTGTTTCGACCCGCACGTGCGCCGCCGGGCGTGTGTAGGGCAAAAATTCTCCCCGATTCGCGATTGAGGGTCGTTCATGCGTACTTGGAACTTGGGCGTATTCGCCGCCGGGGCCGTCTCCGGCGTCATGCTGCTGACAGCGTGTGGCGCCGGACCCCAGGCAACGGCTTCGAAGCCCGGAAAGACCGAGAAATCGGTCGCGCCTTCCGCGAAGCCGTCGAAGGACTCGGAATCCGACGTCAGGAAGCTCGATGCGGATGCCGGTCCACCGCAGCACCTCGAGCAGGCTGCCGGAGGGTACGAACAGTCGTTCTCACCCGCTTACGACTACGACGGGAACGGCTGCTACGCCACGCCGGCCATCGGAGCGGACGGAACGCTGGCTTCTGGTCTCGGGCTGGGCGGCGCCGTGAACGGCCACTGCCGCGACCTCTCCGACCTGCAGAACTCTCAGACCTATGCCCGCTCCAAGGCCGACAACGGATGGGTCGCGGTCATGTACGCGAGTTACTTCGAGAAGGACCAGTCCTCGGAGGGCGTCGGCGAGATCGCGGGTGGCACCAACGGCCACCGCAATGACTGGGAGCACGTCGTTACGTGGATCAACCAGTCGACCAACCAAGTGGAGTACGTCTCGGTATCGCAGCACGGCAAGTACAAGACGTACCCGCGCTCCGAGGTCCAGTTCGAGGGAACCCACCCCAAGGTCGTCTACCACAAGGACGGAGGTTTCACGCACGACTTCCGGATCGCGAACACCAATGACGAACCGCCGGAGAACCATCTCGGCACCTGGGTCTTCCCTCCCATCGTCGACTGGAACGGCTGGCCCAGCGCCGAACTCCGCGACAAGCTGATGAACGCCAGCTTCGGCGAAGCCAACTTGGACATCAGAGACAGCTCGTTCCCCAGCAAGCTGGCGGACGCCAAGCCTGCCGAGGTCCCGTTCAACCCGGCTGCCTGAGCGCAGCGCATCATGACCGCGACGGGGCCCCGGCCCTGTCCGGACCATCGATGGGCCGGCCGGAGGGATGACCCTCTCCGGCCGGCACCGTTGGGGTCACAGCAGTTCGGACGTGACCTGCGGGAGCAGGAACCACAGCAGGTTCAGCAGCACGGGCGCCCGCAGCACCGTCAACGCCCAGCCGGTCTTCCGCAGGGCGGGGCCGCCGCGGAGTACGAGCGCGGTACTCATTGCCACGGAGATCGCCGTGGCCAGCGCGATCCGCCGCACCCACGCCTTGGATTCGAGGTCGATGTAAGGGTCCGCGCAGGCCCAGACGGTGGCCGCGAGAGCCAGGGCCATGGCCACGGCGGCCTCCATCAGGAGGAGCGCGCGGTGCCGGGAGCCGCGGGTGCCGGCCGGCTCCGTGGTGGTGGCGGTCAGGGATTCATCGGTCACGAGTACCACTCCGGCCACACCTTGCAGATCCAGATCTTCATGTGAGGCTCGACCTTCCGCCGGGTGCTGAGGGCCTGGTGCTCACGGCGGGTACAGGTGCGGCGTTGGCGTGCGGGGACCGATCGCGCGAAGGCAGCCAGGCGTCGGCCATCCTGTCACTTGCCTTGAGCCGCGGCTGTCGCTAGACGTGCCGGCGTGCCGTCCCGACGAACGCGTCGATCAGGGCTCGAGTCGCGTCCCGTCGAATGACGACGTCAGCGCGGTCCTCCGCCCGATCGATCGTGCCGACCGTCGTGAAAGCGTCGACCGCGACGGCGATGAGCTCGGGTTCGTCGGTGATCAGCTGGAGTTGGAACAAGGCATGCTGCGTGCTGGAGCGCAGCTCGAACGACCGGCCGCGCAGCACGACTTCGTCCTCTGCGTCGCGGCCCTCATGTACACAGAACCAGTGATGCAGCATGGCCTGGCGGAAGTCGACGAGCAGTCCGGCGTACGTGCCGAAGACCTCCAGCCGCTCCTGGCGCAGCCGCTCGTCGCGGGCGTTCCGCTCCAGGCGCCGTGCCGATCGCTGCTGGAAGACATGCGTCACCGTCGAGCCCAACAGGGTGCCGAGAACCGCGATGACACTCGTGACTATGGCGTTCATGAAACACCATGCAATCAGACACCCGACGTGACCGTCTGGCTCCGCGGTCTCGACCCCGGGGTCTCGCCGACCGGAGGCGCACGGGACGCGGCGCTCATCAAGGCCCTGGCCCACCGGCGAGCAACGCCGGCCAACCGGTGCCTCGGTCACCGCAGACTCACGGACCGGGCGGTGTGCGGCCTCCGGACGGACCGGCCGGGGCGGCGTACAGGACGAGGTTGCGTTCGTAGCGGCC
Organism: Streptomyces sp. NPDC059785; assembly: GCF_042732375.1. NCBI lineage: Bacteria > Bacillati > Actinomycetota > Actinomycetes > Kitasatosporales > Streptomycetaceae > Streptomyces > Streptomyces sp. NPDC059785. The sequence goes on along the minus strand of NZ_JBHWHV010000014.1, from coordinate 93,870 downwards.
CGCGCCGCTGTCGTAGGGGGCGGCGCAGGTGACAAGGGCCAGGCGGGGCGGGCCGGTACGGGCGAAGAGGTCGGCGGGGAGGCGCTGTTGGCGGTAGAAGCGGCGGGCGGTGACGCGGTAGGGCCGTGCCGTCCCGTCGGCCCCGGTCACCGTCACCCTGGCGCCCAGGGGAATGTCGTGCAGCGCGGCGAAGGTGCCGAGCCCGTCCTCACGGGAGTCGACGTGCCCGGCGATCAGGACGGTGCCTGCGGCAGCGCCGGGCCGGGCGCCCAGCGCCCACCACCCGCCGGTGCTCAGGTCCGCCGGCAGGCGCAGGGTGCCGTCGCGCCGCGCGGCGACCGGGACGACGGCGGCGTCCAGACCGGCCGGTCCCCGGACCCGGACCGGCGGCGACGTCTCCTTCGGACTGCCGGTGCCGGTGCGGTGCACGGCGGCGGGCAGCGTGCCCGCGTCGCCGATGTCCGCCGGGGCCGTGTGCCACGTCAGCCAGCCGGCGACCGCCGTGCCCAGCCCGCAGAGAGTCATGAGGGCGGCGGCCGGCCGGTGACGTATCACGCGTCCTACTCCTGGCCCGCGCGACGCCGGGAGTACGCCAGCCGGCCCATGCCCGCGACGGCGAGCAGCCCGCCGCCGGCCATGCCGGCCGCGCCGAGGGCGGAGGAGCCGCCGACGGCGGCCAGGTGCCCGCCGCTGCCTGCGCGGACGGTGCCGGCGTCCCGGGCTGCGTGGCAGGCGCCGTCGCGGACCATGTCGAGGTGCATCGCCACCACCGGGCGGGCGGTGCGGGCGGCGGCCATCGCCTCGGCGTTCGTGCCGTCGGCGAGCTCCTGGTCGATCAGCTGGAGGGTGGTGCGGTGCGCGGCGGCCTGGGCAGTGAGCCACGCCTGGTCGTACGCCTTGCTGCCGGCCTTCTCCTGCACGGCGGCCAACTGCTCGCGTTGCTCGGCGGAGGGCGACCTCGGCAGCGTCACGCCCAGCTTCCCCGCGAGCGTCTTTCCGTCGGAGTCCAGCTTGGTGTGGTCGCGCACCAGCACCTCGCCGACCTTCTTCACACAGTCGCTCATCGCGTGCGAGCGGGTGTCCTGGCCGGCCATGATCTCGGTGAGGTTGCCCTGGTGGACCTTCATCAGGAACGTCGAGTCCTGATCGCTGACGTCCGCGGCGAACGCCTGGGGCACGGAGACCCCGGCCAGCGCGACCGCCACGGCGGCGGACACCAGTATTCGTCTTGGCATGGGTACTGCTCCCTTCGGGACCGGCCGGACGGCACACGGGCGGCGCCCGGCGGTGGGCGGAAAGGGGCGCGGACTCGGCGCCCAGCACCATCACTGCCAGCCTGGCGCCCGCTCCTACCGCCCACCGCCGCTCCCTCACCCGGCCAGCCGACACGCCCGAGCCCGGGGGGCGGTCTCTACACCCATGCGTCAGGACGGACGGTGCCACGGTCAGGGGACGAGCAGGCATCGCTCACCGGACGCGGCGAGGCCCCGCACCGGCTCAGGAAACCGGGAAAGCGGCAGCGGCGTTATCCGGCTCTGCCGACTGAGGCGGGCAGACGCCTCCATCCCGAGAATACTCAAGTCGTAATCGTGTCCATGGCACGGCGACCGGCCACGCCCACCAGACCTGTGCCCTGCAACTCACGCTGCCCAGGGGCTCGTCAAGTAACGCGTCTGAGGCCGATGCGTACCAGGGCCCGTGCGCCATCGACGAGCAGGACTGGGCACCGTCGATCTCCCGTCGCCCGGTATGCAGGCCCTCGCCGAAGCCGTGAGCAAGGCCGAATAGGCACTTCGGAACCGCCTGTGAACCCGTCGTGCGGACATCGGCGTTTCGGCCAACCTCCGTGCTTACCACACCCGTTGTGCGGGGCGGGTCGATGCATCCCCCGCCCTCCGGCGCCGCTCTGTCCCGGGGTTCCGGGAACGACCGGAAAACACCAGTTCGAAATGGAGCCCCGGTCGTTGAGCCTCACGACCATGCCGGATGACTGTCCAGGGAGGGCCCACATTGACCTCGGCCGCCACGAACGAGCAGCAGCACACCGCGCCGCCCCCGCCGCCGCCACCCGCAGAGATCACGTACAGCGGGCAGTACTCCGTCAATCCGCTCGCCGAGGTCTCCTTCCGGCGGATGTGCGCGCAGATCCCGGCCGTCCTGGGCCGGATCGCCCGGCTGTCGTGGCGCACCGACCGGCGGGCGGTGCAACTCCTCCTCGGCTGCCAGGTGGTCACGGGCGCCTCGGCCGCCGTACTGCTGACCGCCACCGCCCACGCCATGCAACCCGTCCTCGGGGACGGCACCGCGGGCGAGCGGCTGCGCGGCGCCGTGCCTGCGCTGCTGGTAGTGGCGCTCGCCGCCGCGCTGGGCCGCAGCGCGGCGGCGGTGGCCACATACGCCGAGCGACGGATCACCCCGCGGCTGACGACGGAGACGGACACCGCTCTGGTCGAGGCGGTGTGCCGGGTCGAGGCGGCCGCGTACGCGGAGGACGGATTCTCGGACCGGCACGAAGCGGCCGAGATGGGCGTGATCCGCACGCACGTGATGGTCACCGACGCCCAGCGCTTCCTGTCCGCGCTGATCCGCATGGTCACCGCCGGCGGAGTGCTGTCGGTACTGAACCCGTTGATGCTGCCGCTGCTCCTGCTCGCCGTGCTGCCGGCCGGCGTCGGCGCCGTCCTGACCGCCCGGGTCGACTACGAAATCCACTACGCCAACGTCGCCGACCGCAACGTGCGCGGCATGATGCGCTGGTGGGCGACCACGTCGAAGTACGGCGACGAGGTCCGGGCCAACTCGATGACCGACTACCTCGTCTACTGGTACCGGGCCCTGTCCGACCGATGCGACCGGCGCACCCTGGCCGCCGCGCCGCGGACCCTGCGGATCGCCCTGCTGTCCGCGCTGGCCGGCGGCGTCTTCCTGGTGGCGACCTGGTCAGCGCTGGCGTGGCTGGCGGTCTCGGGCCGGATCGAACTCGCGGTGGCCGCGACGGCCGTCATCGCCGTGCAGACCACGCTCGCCGCGCTCTCCCAGGTCGTCGTGGGCGGTGCCGCGGTCTTCCACACCAGCCTGTACCTGGGCGACATGCAGTCCTTCCTCGACGAGGCCGCTGCCCGCGCTCCCCGGCGCGGCCCCCGCGCACATGCCGCGCCGACCGAGGAGATCCGGCTCGAGGAGGTCGTCTACCAGTACCCGGGCAAGGACAAGCCCGCCGTCGACGGGGTCTCCCTCACCCTGCGGCGCGGCCAGATCCTCGCGATCGTCGGGGCGAACGGCTCGGGGAAGTCCACCCTCACCCGCCTGCTGACCGGGATCTACCTGCCGGACAAGGGCAGGGTCACGTGGGACGGCACCGACCTCGCCGCCGTGGACCCCGCCACGGTGTGGGCGCACACCGGCCTGGTGCCGCAGATCTTCGCGCAGTGGCCGCTGCGGGTCCGCGAGAACGTCACCCTCGGCCAGCCGCGTACGCACGACGACGCCCCGGTGTGGGAGGCCATCGACGCGGTCGGTCTGCGCGAAGCCGTCGACGACCTGCCCGCGGGCCTGGACACCCTCCTGTCCCGCGACGTCTTCGGCGGCTGTGAGCTCTCCGGCGGACAGTGGCAGCGCGTCGCCTGCTCACGGGCCCTGTACCGGCGCCCGGGACTGCTGATCCTCGACGAGCCCACCTCCCAGATGGATCCGCGCGGCGAGCACCAGATCTTCGAACAGATCAAGGCCATCGCCGCCGACCGCATCACCATCGTGGTCACCCACCGCCTGGAGAACACCAAGATCGCCGACCACATCGTCGTGATGGAGCACGGCCGGATCACCGAACAGGGCCGCTACGACGACCTCGTCCACGGCGCCGGAACCTTCGCCGAGCTGCTGGAGCTGTCCCAGGACCGCTGATCGCCGGCGCCCCCGCCTGTCCCGCCACGCGGGGGCGCCGTCTCGATGAGATGCAGCAGATTCCAGGAGTCAGTCGCGCACGAGGAGCACCAGACCCGCGAGCACGACGGCGAGGATCACCGCGGCCACGCGCGCCTAGACGCCGCCGCTCGCCTGGACGCCGCCGCCACCGATGCCGGCCTGAGCCAGGACGCGCAGCGCGTGCTCGAGGCGCGGCTTGTCCAGGATTTCGCCGTCGAGGCGGGCCGCGCCGCCGTCCGAGCGCCGTGCCGCGTCGGCGACCCGGCGCGCCCACGCGACCTCTTCCCCGGTGGGCAGGAACGCGCGGTGCACCCCGGGAAGCTGGCGCGGATGCAGGCACAGCTTGCCCCCGAAGCCCAGGTCGCGACTGCGGCGCGCCTCCCGCTCGGTGATGTCCGGGTCGTCCAGGGCGAGGGTCACCCCGTCGACGGGGGCGGCGAGTCCGGCGGCGCGCGAGGAGTTGACCAGGACACTGCGGGCGTACAGCAATGCATCCTCGGCGGGCGGACGCGGGGTGGCGGCGATGTCGTGGGCGTAGTCGACGCTGCCGAAGACCAGGCGTACGACGCGGTCGCACTCGGCGATCCGGTCCGCGTCGCGCACCCCGCGCGCCGATTCGATCAAGGGCAGCAGGGCGACCTCCGCCGGCAGCGCCGCGGCCGTGGCGGCGGCCGTCACGGCGTCGGCCTTGGGCAGCATCACCGCGGCCGGGCCCTTGCCGGTCGCGTGGGCGGCCAGGACAGCGGCGAGGTCCGCCTCGTACCAGTCGGTGCCGGCCGCGTTGATCCGTACGGCGACGCCGGTCAGGTGCGGCCATGCGACAACCGACTCGCGGGCCTCGTCCTTGCCGCCGGGACCGACGGCGTCCTCCAGGTCGATCACGACGAGATCGGCACCGCTGGCCGTCGCCTTCGCGAACCGGTCGGGTCGGGAGCCGGGCACGAACAGGACGCTGCGGGCGGCCCCGATCGCCGCGGCCGTGACCGTACCGGCGGCGCGATCAGCTGCCGCCGCCGGCTTCGGGTTCTGTACCTGCGCCTTCTCTTCCTGCGCCTTCTCTACCTGCGCCTTCTCTTCCTGCGCCTTCTCTTCCCGCGTCTTCTCTTCCCGCGTCTTCTCTTCCCGCGTCTTCTCTTCCCGCGTCTTCTCTTCCCGCATCACAGTTCTCCTCGAGTCGTACGCGGCTCCCGCGCCGCAGCCGGTGGCACGGTGTCCGAGCCGATCTCGTCGAGTGCCTTGTTGGTCGTCCGCTCCCCCAGGACGACGAGGACCAGGCCCATCAGCAGGGCCATGGCGGCCAGGTAGACGAAGACGGCGGCGAAGCCGAACGTGGTGTAGATCCAGCTCACGGCCACGCCGCCGATCACTCCGGAGAGTCGCCCGAAGCCGGTGGCGATGCCCGCCCCCAGGCCCCGCAGCGGGGTGGGGAACACCTCGGGGATGTAGGTGTACTGCACGGCCACGCCGCACTGGAGCAGCATCGTGGCGAGGAAACCGCTGACGATCAGTGCGGTGGCGCCGTCGATCAGGCCGAACGCCAGCAGGAGCGCGGCCACGCAGGTCTCGATGCCCAGCAGCAGCCAGCGCCGGTCCCAGCGGTCGATGAACGGGATGGCCAGCAGCGCGCCGGGCACGGCCGCCGCCGCGAGCACGGAGGTGACGGTGAGGCTCTCGGACTGGGTGTACCCGTTCTCGACGAGGAGCGTGGGGACCCAGGAGTTGAAGCCGTAGAAGCACAGGATCAGGAAGACCGAGACGAGCGAGGTCGCGATCAGGCGGCGCCGGTTGCGGCCGGTGAGCAGGTCGGCGAGGCGCGCGCGGGGCAGCGGCGCGGTCTCCGCGGGCGGCGGCAGCGGGGCGCCGGTACGTGCGACGGCCTCCTTCTCCAGCCGGGCGACGAGGGTGAGCGCCGCGTTCTCGCGGCCGTGCGCGACCTGCCAGCGGACGGACTCGGGAAGGATCCGGGCGGCGACGAGCACACCGGCGACGCCCAGCGCGCCGACGACGAAGACCCACCGCCAGCTCTCCGGGCCGAGCGGGATGACCAGCCGGGAGACCCACGCCGATACGGGCACGCCGATGAAGCCGAGGACGAGGATCCACGACTGGTAGCGGCCGCGCAGGGCGCGCGGGAACATCTCGCTGACCCACACCAGCAGCACTCCGGTCATCGCCTGGAGACCGACGCCGGTGAGGAAACGGGTGGCGCCCAGTTGCCAGGGGGTGAGCGACAGGGCGGACAGCAGGGAGAAGCAGGAGTAGAAGACGACGGCGCCGAGCAGTACGCGGCGCCGTCCGAGGCGGTCGGAGAGCCGTCCGCCCAGGAGCGCGCCGAGGAACATGCCGGCGAAGCCGACGGAGGTGATGATGCCCACGCCGTCGAGCGACAGGTCCCACTGTTCGCGCAGGCGGGGGGCGACGTAGGCGAAGGTGTTCAGGTCGATCAGGTCGAAGCTGAAGAGGAAGCCGAGCAGCAGGGCCCATCTGCGGTGCGACGTGGTCGCCACGGGGATGCGGTCGAGCCGGGCCGTCGCCGACGGGGTGCCTGCCGCTCGTTTCGACACGGGCTCGGAAGGGGGCTGGCCGGTGGTGGGCGTTGTCATGGTGTCTGCCTCGCACGGTCGTTGGCGGGCTCGTGGCGGCTGGAGCCGGACGGCTCATCTCCGCGCGGCGCGCGTCGCGGGACCGGGGGCGGACGGGGGCGTCCGGCACCGGTACGTGTCCCGCGAGCTGTGTCGCGAGCTGTGTCGCGTGTCACGACTGCGTGCACAGTAAAGGTCCTACATTTTTCGACGCAAGACCCATGCATCATGAAGTTCTTTTCGCCGCTTCAGCGGCAAACGGACGGGGCGGGGCGCCGCTTCAGCGGCAAACGGACGGGGCGGGGCGAACCCCGGCCGAGTCGGACCCGCTCAGTCCCGGCCGCCCCCCGACCCCTTCCGCACGACATCCACCTGCGTGACGTCGATACGCGTGTACGTGTCCCGCAGCGCCGCCAGGTGTGCACGCATCGCGCGGCTCGCCGCGTCCGCCCGGCCGGCTCGTACGTGCTCCAGGATCACCGCGTGCTCGTCGGCGACCGTGCGCCAGAAGGAGGCGTCCGCGCGTTCGCGCAGGAAGCGCTCGCGCAGCACCGAGAAGACGGGCTGGGTGACCATGTCCAGAAGGGGGTTGCCCGCCGCCCGCAGCAGCAGTACGTGGAAGTTGCTGTTGGCGCTCCAGCGGGCGCCTTCGGGGGCGTCCTGGCTGTCCACGACCACGATCGAGGAGGCCAGTCGCTCCAGGTCGGCCTCGCTGCGGCGGCGGGCGGCGAGACCGGCGGCGGGCACCTCCAGCATCGCGCGCACCTCCAGCAGTTGCGGCACGGAGACCCTGCCGCGGCTGAGCAGCCCGAGGGAGGCGCGCAGGTACTCGGAGACGTCCTCGAAGGAGGGCTCGGCGACGAACGTGCCGCCGTTCACGCCACGGGTGGTGGTCAGCAGTTTCTGGGAGGACAGCACGCGCAGTGCCTCGCGGAGCGTGTTGCGGCTGACCCCCATGCGGGCGGTCAGCTCGCTCTCGGAGGGAAGCCGCTCCCCCGGCAGCAGTTCACCGCTGAGGATCATGTCGCGCAGGGCATCCGCGACGCGTTCGTATCCGGGCTGGGGGCGTCCGCTCGACTGCATGCCACGCACGCTACCGGCCGTCCGGGATCTGAAGAACCATCTCGCGCCCCGTCGGCGACCTGCCCGCAAAGCAGCGGACTCCTTGACGAAATAAATGTCCTACATTTAGCGTCGCCGACACATCCTCCATCGCCCGGAGTCGAACCGGAGTCGAACCGGGAGTCGAGCCGGAGGCGCCCGCCCCTCGGGGGTGGAGGTCGGAAGGAGCACGTGCCATGAGCATCAAGCCCGGATGGCAGGGCCGGTACTACGAGGACTTCACCGTGGGGGACGTCTACCAGCACCCGTTGGGGCGCACCGTGAACGAGACCGACAACACCTGGTTCACGCTGCTGACGATGAACACCAACCAGGCGCACTTCAACGAACAGGTCGGCGCCGGATCGGAGTTCGGCAAGCCGCTGGTGGTGTCCACCCTGACGCTGGCCATCGCGGTCGGCCAGAGCGTCATCGACGTGACCCAGAACGCCTTCGCCAACCTCGGCCTGGACGACGTGAAGTTCACCCACCCCGTCTTCGCGGGGGACACGCTGTGGACGGAGTCGGTGGTGCTGGCCAAGCGCGAGTCCGGCTCCCGCCCCACCGCCGGCATCGTCACGGTGCACTCGCGGACGCTCAACCAGGACGGCGAGGAAGTGCTCAGCTTCAAGCGCTCCTTCTTCGTGCACAAGCACGGCGCGGCCGGTGCCGAGTCCCGCTTCCCCACCGCCAAGAAGCCCCTGCCCGTACCCGTACCCGAAGCGCCCGCACCGGACGTACAGGCGACGGAAGCGCCCGCGCCGGACGCACCCGACGTACCCGACGCACCTGTCGCACCTGTCGCACCGGAAGGGAGCGCGGAGTGAGGCCGCTGGAGGACGTCCGCGTCGTCTCCCTTGAGCAGTACGGCGCCGGGCCGTTCGGCTCGCTGCACCTGGCCGCGCTGGGCGCCGAGATCATCAAGATCGAGGACCCGAGCTCGGACGGCGACATCGGGCGGTACGTCCCGCCGTTCAACGAGGGCCAGGACTCCCTCTTCTTCGAGTCCTTCAACCGGAACAAGTCCTCCGTCGCGCTGGACATCCGCAGCCCCGCCGGGCGCGAGGTCTTCGAGGACCTGGTGCGCTCCGCCGACGCCGTCTACTCCAATCTGCGCGGCGACGTCCCCGCCAAGCTGGGCATCCGCTACGCGGACCTGGCGCGCCTGAACCCCGCCATCGTCTGCTGCTCCCTCACCGGCTTCGGCATGGAGGGGCCGCGCAGCGCCCAGCCCGGCTACGACTACGTGCTCCAGGCGCTCGCCGGATGGATGTCGGTCACCGGGGAGCCCGGCGGCCCGCCGCAGAAGTCCGGCCTGTCGCTGGTCGACTACAGCGGCGGCCTCGTCGCGGCCCTCGCGCTCACCGCCGGTGTGCACGCGGCCCGCAGGGACGGCCTGGGCATGGACTGCGACCTGAGCCTGTACGACACTGCGATCGGCATGCTCACCTACGTCGGCACCTGGCAGATGAACGAGGGCTGGCAGCCGCGCCGCACCTCGCACTCGGCGCACCCCTCCCTCGTCCCGTTCCAGGCGTTCGAGGCGAAGGACGGCTGGCTGGTCGTCGGCTGCGCCAAGGAGAAGTTCTGGCAGCGGCTCACCGAGGTCATGGGCCGCCCCGAGCTGGCCGCCGACCCGCGCTTCGCCACCTTCACCGACCGCGGCGTCCACCGCGACGTACTGATCCCGATCCTGGAGGAGGTGCTGCTGACACGGACCGTGGCCGAGTGGCTGGAGCCGATGCAGGCCGCGTCCATCCCCTGCGCCCCGATCAACGAGGTGCACGAGGCGCTCACCGATCCGCACACCCTCGCGCGCGGCATGGTCGTGCGGACCGAGCACCCGCGCTACGGGCTGATGTCGTCCGTGGCCTCGCCGGTACGGGTCGGTCCGCCCCTCACCCCCGACGAGCACCGCCGGGCCCCGCTGCTCGGCGAGCACACCGAGTCCGTACTGCGCGACCTCGGCTACGACGACGCGCGCATCGCGGACGCCCGCGCCCGCGGCGCCTTCGGCGAAGCCCCTGGCCCTTCGCTCCCCTCCCCCGCCCCGTAACCCTCCGCTCAGCCCGCTCAACCCGCAGCCCCTACCACCTCTCCGGAGAGCGCCGTGGATTTCAACCTCAACCAGGAACAACAGATGTACCGCCGGATGCTGCGCGACTTCGTCGAGCGGGAGATCGTCCCCGTCGCCCGGGAGTACGAGCACGCCGGCCGCTACCCCGCCGAGATCGTCGAGACGATGAAGAAGCTCGGCCTCTTCGGCCTGGTCATCCCCGAGGAGTACGGCGGGCTCGCCGTGGACACCGTGTCCTTCGCGCTCACCTTCGAGGAGATCTCGCGCGGCTGGATGGGCGTGGCCGGCATCCTCGGCAGCCACTCGGTCTCCTGCTGGATGATCAGCCGGCACGGCACGGAGGAGCAGAAGCGCGCCTATCTGCCCGGCCTGGCCACGGGCGAGCGCCGCACGGCCTTCGCGCTCACCGAGCCCGGCGCCGGCACCGACCTCCAGGGCATCCGCACCACCGCGCGCCGGGACGGCGACCACTACGTGGTCAACGGCACCAAAATGTGGATCACCAACGCCCGGTACGCCAACCCGCTGCCCGTCCTGGTGAAGACCGACCCCACCGCGAGCCCGGCGCACAAGGGCATGTCGGTCCTCCTCGTGGACACCGACTCGCCGGGTTTTGAAGTGACCAAGGACATCGGCAAGCTCGGCTACAAGGGCCCGGAGTCCTGCGAGGTCGTCCTGACCGACGTACGGGTGCCGGTGTCCGCGCTGCTCGGCGGCGTGGAGGGACGCGGCATGCAGCAGGCGCTGTCGTCGCTGGAGACCGGCCGGATCAACATCGCCGCGCGCTCGGTCGGGGTGGCGCAGCGGGCGTACGACGAGGCGTTGTCCTACGCCCGTGACCGGCAGGCGTTCGGGCAGCCGATCGGCGACTTCCAGGCGGTACAGCTCCGGCTCGCCGAGATCGCCACGCAGCTCCAGGCGGCCCGGCTGCTGACGTACTGGGCGGCTTCGCAGATGGACGCGGGCCGGCGCATGGACACCGAGTCGGGCATGGCCAAGATCTTCGCCTCGGAGACGGCGCTGCGCTGCGCCACCGACTCGATGCGCATCCACGGCGGTTACGGCTACTCCACGGAGTTCGAGGTCGAACGGCTCTACCGGGACGCGCCGCTGATGTCGATCGGCGAAGGCACCAACGACGTACTGCGCACGGTGGTCGCCAAGTCGCTGCTCGCGGGGAAGGCGGAGGTCGCGTGACGGAGCGTCAGTGGGAGGCACCGGCGCCGCGGGACGCGACCGGGACGGAAGCGGGAACGGGGGCAGGTGCGGGTGCAGGTGCGGAGGCGGGGCTCGCGCACCGTGTCGGTCGCTTCGCCGCCGGGCTCACCCTGGACGTCATCCCCGAGGACGTCGCGGAACGCGCCCGGTACCTGATGCTCGACGCCGTGGGCCTGGCCTTCGTCTCGGCCGACCGCGACTTCGCCGAGGCCGCGGCGGCGGCCGTCGGCCCGGACTCGGTGACGGGCTCCGCACGGACCGGCGGTGACTGTCCCGTACTGGGCCGCCCGGAGCGTCTCGAGCCGCGTGACGCCGCCGTGCTGAACGGTGTGCTCATCCACGGTCTCGACTTCGACGACACCCACATCGCCTCGGTCACCCATGTCAGTGCCAGTGCCCTGCCCGCCGCGCTGGCCGCGGCCGTACGGGCCGACGCGGGCGGCGACGAACTGCTCGCCGCGTACGTGCTCGGCATCGAGGTCGCCGCCCGGGTCGGTCTGGGCGGCGCCGGTCACTTCCACGACGGGGGCTTCCATCCGACGCCGGTCGCGGGCGCGTTCGGGGCCGCGACGGTGGCCGCGAAGCTCGCCGGTCTCGACGCGGACGGCATCGCGACCGCGCAGGGGGTCGTGGGCTCCATGGCGGCGGGGCTCCTCGAATTCCTGGAGGACGGGGCGTGGACGAAGCGGCTGCACCCCGGCTGGGCGGCGATGTGCGGGCTGACGGCGGCGTCCTTCGCGCGGGCGGGCTGGAGCGGCCCGCCCGCGGTGTACGAGGGACGCTTCGGCCTCTACAACACCCACCTGCGGACCCCTGAGCGCACGGCGCGGCCGGAGGCGGTGGCCGAAGGGCTGGGTACGGCATGGGAGTTGATGCGTACGGCGGTCAAGCCGTACGCATCGTGCCACTTCACGCACCCGTTCATCGACGCGGCCCTCGCACTGCGGCGCCAGGGCGCGGACCCGGCCCGGATCACTCGCGTCACGGCGGGCATCCACCCCGTCCCGGGCAAGGTGATCGCCGAACCGCTCGCCGCCAAGCGCACGCCCCGCAGCGAGTACGACGCCAAGTTCAGCCTGCCCTTCACGGTGGCCGCCGCGCTCGTGCGGGACCGTTTCGGGCTGACCGAGCTGAGCACGCCGGCCCGGGAGAGCGAGGACGTCCTCGCGCTGGCCCGCCGGGTCGAGGTGACCGACGATCCCGAAAGCGCCTTCCCCAGCGCCTATTCGGGGGTGCTGAGCATCGAACTCGACGACGGGCGGGTGCTCACCCACCGCGAACAGGTCAACCGCGGCCACGACACCCGGCCGCTCACCAACGCCGACATCACGGCGAAGTTCCGAGAGAACATGGCCACCCGAACCGGCGCGGACGACACGGTCACCGCGCGCGTCGAGTCAGCGGTACTCGGCCTCGGCAAAGCCGCAACGGACAACACCCCACCCCTGACGGCCCACCAGTTCGCAGAGACCTGCTCCTCCGCGCCTCGCTGACAGCACCGAACCATTGAAGCCCGAGCAACACACCTGTGACGGTCCGTCGGCTGCACCGACGGACCCGAGAGGTGGGAACCTCTCGGTCACCCGTCGCGACCACCGCGACGGGGCAAGAGGTGCTCGTAATCGCATGCGGCGACGGCCCGGTATCCCGTCGTCCAAAGGGACCGCAGAATCTCCGCCGTCTCCGCCGCGACGTCGACGAGCGGTGCATCGGTTCTGGGTTCGCATTCCAACACAGTGGGCCAACCGATGAAGTCGCCGTCCGAGGAGGCCGTCGCCTCGTAGTCGTTGTGCGCCCACTCGATTTCTTGAAGCTCGGATCTGAGCGTCTTTCCGTCGATCGACACCCCGGCCAGGCGCTTCACCAGCACCTTGCCCAGGACGTCCCAGCTCCGCACGTCGACGTAGATCACGCACTCCAACTGCACTTCAGTGCACACCGCTTCCCTTACGAGTTCCGTGGACCAGCAGCCGTCCGGCTCGCCGTCGATCGCCGCACCGGCACCGAGCCCGACGGCGGACGCCCGCTTCTCTTCTGACGACGCCGTCGCGATGACACATCCCGCACCGCCCGCATCGATACCCTCCCGCAAGCTGGCCGGCCCCAACCTACGCCGCTCGTGGACGATCGCTAGGCGCGCCGTCGCGGAGACGCGAGCCGTCGAGGTGTGCGGACGCCGTGGTGGGCGGGCACGGCGCGGTCGGGCACCATGGCGGTCATGACGGATACGGAGCGGCGGGCGGTGGACTGCTTCGTCTGCCGGAAGCACCGGGATGTCACGCTGATGCCCGGAGGGCCGGTGCACGAGGACGACCTCGTGGTGGTCTCACATCTGTCCCCGCGGGCTCCCGGGCAACCGGAGGAGGTCTACCTCGGACACCTCCTGGTGGAACCACGTCGGCACGCGGCCGGGCTCGCCGACCTCACCGATGAGGAAGCCGGACGCGTCGGCCACTGGAACGCGGCGGCCGCCCGGGCGCTTCGTGACGTGGCGGGCGCCGACCACGTGTACGCGGCCGTGATCGGGGATCAGGTGCCCCACCTGCACGTGCATCTCCTGCCCCGCTACCCCGGCACACCCCGGCAGTACCGGTGGACCCGGGTCGACGAGTGGCCCGGGGCCCCGAGGGGCCGTGAGGCAGCCGTCGGCGAGTTCGTCGGGCGTCTGCGGGCCGGCCTGCTGCGGGGAGGGCGCCCCGGAGGCAGCCGATCCGTCTGACCGGCGAGAAACGAAGGGCAGCGGGCGCGGTGGCCCGGCCGACGGCGGGTGGTGCAGCGCTCACGCAGGCCCCGACGCCGTCCCCATGTTTCGCGTGCCGTTTCCCAGGTCACTAGCATACGAGCTCAAGACAACGATGCGACCGGTCCGCACGGCTGGGCCGGTCGGGGTCGCCGATGCCAGGGTCCGCTCCCCGGGCTGCGGTGATCTTCCTGTTCAGGAGGACACCCCGCATGTTCCGACGTATTGGCAACACCGTCGTCCGGCATCCCGTCTGGACGATCGTGGCATGGCTGATAGCCGCGGTGGCGATCGTGGCCACCGCCCCGAGCCTGCCCTCCAGCAGCGACGAGAGCAGCTTTCTTCCCAAGAGTTACGAGTCCATCAAAGCGGCGGAGCTCCAGCAGAAGGCGTTCCCCAGCGCCTTCACCCCGTCCGCGATCGCGCTCTACCAGCGCACCGACGGCGGCAAGCTGACCGCCGCCGACCAGAAGGACGTCGCCCGGATCACCTCCGAGCTGGGCGAGAAGCACATCGACCAGGTGCAGAAGGTCGTCCCCGGCCAGCCGTCCGAGGACGGCAAGTACGCCATGACCCTGGTCCAGATGGACAGCAAGAACGCCGGACAGCCCAAACAGGCGGACGCGGCCAAGACCTTGCGCGAGGAGGCCAAGGCCCTGGCGAAGGGCACGGACCTCGATGTCAAGCTCGGCGGTTCCGCCGCGCAGGCCCTCGACCAGCAGGACTCCTCCAAACGCGGCGAGGCGCTGATCGGCATCGGCACCTTCGTCATCATCCTGGTGACCCTGCTGATCATCTTCCGGGCGCCGATCCTGGCGGTCCTGCCCCTGATCCTGATCGGCCTGGTCTCCGCCATCGCCAACGGGCTCATCGCCTTCGCCACCAAACTGTTCGACCTCCAGGCCAACAGTTCCGTCTCCTCGATCCTGATCGTCGTGCTCTTCGGCGTCGGTACGGACTACTTCCTCTTCCTGATCTTCCGCTACCGCGAACGCCTGCGCGCGGGTGACGAACCCAGGACGGCCATGATCAACGCGGTCGGCCGGGTCGGCGAAGCCATCGCCTCGGCCGCCGGAGCGGTCATCATCGCCTTCCTCGCGCTGGTGCTGTCGACGCTGGGCTTCCTCAAGCAGATGGGTCCCGCCCTCGCCATCGCGGTCGCCGTCACCCTGGTCGCGGGCCTGACGCTGATCCCGGCCGTGGTCTCGCTCATCGGGCCGAAGGTCTTCTGGCCCACCAAGTCCTGGCGCAAGGAGCCGGAGAACGCCCGGTTCGCCGCCCTCGGCCGTGGCGTGCAGCGCCGTCCGGCACTGACCGCCGCGCTGTCCGGTCTCGTCCTGATCGTGCTGTCGCTCGGCGTGTTCGGCTACAAGGCCACCTTCGACCTGGCCTCCGGTTCCATGCCGAAGACCAAGGAGTCCATGGTCGTCCAGGACGAACTCCGGACGGCGTACTCGGCGGGCGCCGCCGCTCCCACCGACGTCTATCTCTCCAGCACCGACGGCCGGCCCCTCGACCGCTCCGCCCTCGCCCCGTACGCCGAGAAGCTCGGCGCCGTGGACGGCGTGGCGAGTGCCCGCCTCGCCCAGGTGAACAAGGCGGGCACCACTGCGGACGTCACCGTCACGCTCAAGTACGAGGCGTCGACGGAGAAGGCCATCGACGCCGTGGACAGGGTGCGCGACGTCGCCCACGCCAACGCCCCGGACCGCGCCGAGGCCCTCGTCGGCGGCATGTCCTCGATCTACAAGGACATCGACACCGCGGTCAACCACGACTACCGGACGGTCTTCCCGGTGGCCGCCGCCCTGATCATGGTCATCCTGGGGCTGCTGCTGCGCAGCATCGTCGCCCCCTGGTACCTGATCGCCTCGGTCGGGCTCGGCTTCAGCGCCACCCTCGGCGCCACGGTCTGGATCTTCCAGAACGGGCAGGGGCACCCGGGTCTGATGTTCATGCTCCCGGTGATCATGTATCTCTTCGTGGTCGCCATCGGCACCGACTACAACATCCTCATGATCGCCCGGCTGCGCGAGGAGGCCCGCGCGGGCCGGGAGCCGCGTGAGGCGGCCGGGATGGCACTGCGGCACGCCGGGCCGACCGTGGCCGCGGCCGGCTTCATCCTGGCGGCGACCTTCGCCACGATGATGCTGGCGGGCAACTCGCTGCTCACGGAGATGGGCTTCGCGGTCTCCTCCGGCATCGCCATCGCCGCGTTCGTGATGGCGATGTTCTTCACGCCGAGTCTCACCGCGCTGATCGGCCACGCGGCGTGGTGGCCGGGGCACGGCGACCGGGCGGACGGGACGGCGGACGAAGCGGCGGCCCGCACGGGCTCCGGAGACGACGGTCCGGCCTCGGTTCCCGGTGAAGGCGGGGAGCAGGTATCGCGGTCCTCCGCTGAGCGGCGCGGCTGACGCGTACGACCGGCGGGGGGGGGGGGGCGGGGCGGCCCCCCCCCCCCGCCCCGCCGCCGTGGGTGCGGGGTTACGGGGGTTAGCCGTTATCGCGGCCCACCGTTGCGCGGCGGGGCTCCCGCTTCCGCCGGGGGGGGGGGCCGGGCCGTGGGCCCGGCCACCCCCGTCCGTCCGTCGATTCTTTTCGGCTCGGCTCACAACTCGCACCGCGCATGGTTCACTTGCTGCCGTCCCGTGACCGAGACGGCCCAGCCGTGAGCGAAGGAAGCCGCTGCCATGACCGCGCCCGCGCCCGTACCGCCTCCTCCCTCCGTGCCGCCCGCGCCGCCCGCCGGTGGCCGTGCCGCCCCGTCCCGGTGGACCGTGGTGCTGGTCGCCGCCGTCGTCGCCGCCGGTGCGGGTCTCGGTGTGGGCAGGCTGCTGTGGGGCGGTCCGGACAGCGCGGCGTCCGGGAGCGGGACCAAGAACGCGGCGGCCGACGCGGCGGGCGCCTGCGAGGCGTGGAGCCGCGTCCCGGCGCTGGACAAGATCTACAGCAAGGACGACAGCACGTCCGAGGCCTACTTCAACCGCGCCGGCGGCGCCGCCGCGCTGGCCCACTCCGCAGCCGAACTGGACGACCGCTACGCCGATCTGGACAAGGCCCTGCAGAACATCACGACACGCCTCAACACCTTCGACGTGAAGGGCGGCGAGGCGACGTCCGCCTACGAGAAGGTGGGCGACCTCTGCGCGAAGCTGGACGGCTGAGGGGGCGAATCCAGGACGGCGGCTCCACGGGCGCCGTCGGCGTCGGCCTTCCAACGTCGGCCGACGCGGTGGCCGGGCGCCCTCGCACCGCACGGCTCAGGCGCGCCGCGGGACCGGCACGACCGTGTCGGGAGGCCGGTCCTTCCCGCCGCCCTGCCGGTCGCCGTCCGCGTCCGGCCGCCCGCTGCCCTCCTCGTCGTCCCGGTGCGTGCTGTCGTCCCGTGCCAGGAGGCGTACGCGGATCTGTGACGCCAGTGGTGGAAGCAGGAGGGAGCCCGCGGTCGCAGCCGCGGCGGCGCCCAGAGCCGTCGCCCATCCGACGGGACCGAGGGGGGTGCAGCCGAAGAACTGGCTGAGGCCAGGAGTCTGGACGATCGCCGCCAAGGCGGCGAGGGAGCCGGCCGCCGACGCGGCAACGGCCGGTGACCTGCCGCCGACCAGCAGTGTCTGGCCCAACTGGGCCCCTACCAGGGCTATGAGGGCGACGGTGCGGGCGCGGACCTCGCGGCCGGTGACGCGGGCGGCCAGCCAGGCCGCCGCGGCGCCCAGGGCGGTCGCCGCGGCGCGGACGACGGTCTCGTCGGTGAGCGCGGTGCCGAGGGAGGCTTCGGGGCCTTCGCGCAGGAGGCGTCCGGTGGCGTCGGGGCCGCCGGGCGGCCGTAGCGCCACGGCGATCGCCGGTGCGAGGTCGGTGAAGAGGTTGACCAGCAGAAGCTGTCGTGCCGTCAGGGGTGAGGCGCCCGTGACGGCGGCGGCCAGCACGGTGAACGCGATCTCGCCGAGGTTGCCGCCCACCAGGATGGCCAGGGCCTGCCGCACCGAGGCCCACATGGCGCGGCCCTCGACGAGTACGGCGAGGATCGTCTCCAGCCGGTCGTCGGCCACCACGACATCGGCTGCCGCGCGGGCGGAGGGCGTCCCGCGCCCGCCCAGGGCGATGCCGATGTCGGCGAGCCGGATGGCAGGGGCGTCGTTGGCGCCGTCGCCCGTCATGGCGACCGTCCTGCCTAGCGCCTGGAACGCCTGCACGACCCGCACCTTGTGCAAGGGCGTGCCGCGCGCGACGACACCGATGGCGGGCAGCCTGGCGGCCAGTTCCCGCTCGTCCATCGCGTCGAGTTCCGCGCCCGTCACCACCTGGTGACCGTTGACGAGCCCCAGTTCGCGGGCCACCGTCTCGGCGGTCTGCGGGTGATCGCCGGTGATCATCACGATCTGTACCCCGGCGTCGCTGAGACGCCGCACCGACTCGGCGGCCGTGGAGCGCACTTCATCGGTCAGACAGAGGAAACCGAGGAAGTCGAGACCGGTGACCGCCTCGTCGGTCAGCCGGCCTCCGGGAGCGTCGTGGCGTTCGGCGACGGCCAGCACCCGGTGGCCCTCGGCGGCCAGCTTCTCGGCGCCCGTCAGGATCTCCTCGCGGCCGGTGCGCTCCAGCGGGTGGCCGCGGTGGGCGGCGCACCGTGCGACGACCTCCTCCGGGGCGCCCTTCACCGACAGTATCCGCTGTTGCCCGCGACGGCCCCGGGTGGCGTGCAGGCCCCGGCTGGGCTCGAACGGCAGGCTGGTGGAGCGGCGCCAGCCCTGCGCCGACTCCGTACGGCGCACCCCCGCCGACCGTGCCCCTTCGACAACGGCTCGGTCCGTGACGTGTTCGAGAGCGTCGTCCTGGCGGCGCGGGGTGGCCCGCAGCGCCGCCGCGAGGACGGCCCGGTGCCGCCGCTCCAGCCGGTCCAGGGGCAGCTTCCGGTCCTCCGCCGACACGGCGGCCAGAGTGATCCGCCCGTGGGTGAGCGTGCCGGTCTTGTCGAAGCACAGCACGTCGGTGCGCCCGGCGGCCTCGACGGTCCGCGGGTTGCGGACGAGGACGCCCTGCGCGGACAGCCGCCGCGCGGCGGCCAGCTGAGCCGCCGTCACCAGGAACGGCAGCCCCTCGGGCACGCTCGCCACCGCCAGGCCGACACCGTCGCCGACGGTCCGGCGGACCGGGCGGCCCCGCACCAGACCCGCGGCCATCAGCGCCCCGGCCGAGCCGAGGGCGACCGGCAGCGTGATCCGGGTGATCCGCGCCAGCCTGCGCTCCACGCCGGCCGCGGGCGCGGCCCCCCGGCCCGCCCGTGCGCTGCGCCCGGCCTCGGTGGCCTCGCCCACGGCTACCACGACGGCCCGGGCCCGGCCCGCGGCCACGGTGGTGCCCTCGTAGACCATGGACGTACGGTCGGCGACCTCGGCCGCCAGGACGGGGGCGACGTTCTTGGCGACCGGCAGCGACTCACCGGTCAGGGCCGACTCGTCGGCCTCGAGTCCTTCCGCCGCCAGCAGCCGGCCGTCGGCGGGGACGACGTCGCCGGACTTGAGCAGCACCAGGTCGCCGACGACCAGTTCCTCGGCGGGGACCGTCGTCTCCTCGCCGTCCCGCACGACGGTGGCGGCGACCGCGGACTGCCGGTGCAACTGGTCGACCAGCCGGTCGGTGAGATGGCGCTGTGCCCCTCCGATCAGCCCCGACAGCGCGGTCACGGCCACGATGATCCAGCCGTCGAGAACGGCGCCCACACCGGCCGAGAGGGCGGCGCCGCCGCCGAGGACCGGGGTGAGCGGGTTGGCCAGTTCGGTCAGGCAGGCGCGCGCGAGCGAGGGCCGCCGGGCCTGCTCCCCCGAGGGGCCGCAGCGCAGCCGCGTCTCCTCGGCGGTAAGCCCGCCCTGCCTGCTGTTCGTCCGGCCGAGCACCGTGTCCGGGGTCATGGCGTGCCAGGGGTGCCGCGCGGCGGCGGTCGGCAGCGGGCGCCGCATCAGCTGGGCCGCCGACCACACGCCGAGTCCCATCCCCAGGGCGGCCGCCTGATGGGCGGTCATGAGCCCACGCGCGCCGAGCCGACGGCCGCGGCGTCCGGTCAGGGTCATCGCTCCGCCCAGCACCGCCGAGGCCTGGGCGAGCCGCACTCCGCGCCGGACCACGGTCCGCGCCGCCCGGCAGGCCTCGACCAGGACGACCGCGTCCGCGGGACCGTGCTGGAGCAGGACGTGCGCTCCCCACGGCGGCAGCCCGTCCGTCCCCGGCAGACCGATGCCCACGTCGGCGGCGGCCAGCGCGGCCGGACACCGGGAGAGCAGCAGCACCGCGCTGCCGTCCTGCTGGAGGTCGCGTACGGCAGCGGTCAGACGGTCGCCGCCGGGCACGGTCCCGTCCGTCTCCGGCAGAGCGGCGGCTCCCGCGTGTTCGCCCGCGGCCAGTACGGTCAGCCCGGTGCGGCGCGCGGCCGTGACGACGGCGTCGGCGGCCTCGTCGAACTCCGGCACGACGCTGATCACAGCACGCAGAAGCCGGTCCTCGGCCACCCCGAGGACATGGTGCGCGCCCTCGCTCCGCAGCCGGTCCCGGGCCCGCGCGCCGGTCCGCCCGCGCAGGCGGAGCCGGTCGAGGGGGCCGAGCTCCCACCCGGCGTCCCGGCGCACCTCGGTGGGGGCGACGGGATCGAACAGACGGTGTGCGACGGCCGCGAGTTCACCGGCGGGCGCGTCGTCCCCCAGGGCGACGAGGTCGGCGAGCACGTAGCGGCCGGTGATCAGGACGTCCGTGTCGAGGACGGCGGTGCGGACCCTGTCGAGGCGCGGCAGCGCCGCGGGGTCGGCCAGCAGCACGCCCCGGCGGGCCAGGGCCCGGCCGAGCGTGGCATTGAAGGCGTCGCGTGCGGCCCAGGGCGCCTTGGGCAGGGCGGCCAGCGCCGCGCCCGTCGCCCGGCCGGGCTCGCGCGTCAGGGCGAGCGTCCCGGCGAAGGCCGCGCCGGCGACGAGGGCGGCGCGGTCCGCGTACCGTTCGGCGCTCCCGGCGCGCAGCGGCGCGGTCCGCGGGGCGGGGGCCGGCAGGACGGCGGCGGCACGGGCGGGGGTGCCGGTCAGCCATGGCTCGGCCGCCCGCAAGGCGTGGCGCCGCGCGTCGAGTTCGGCCACGCGCAGGGCGCACCGTGCGGTGTCCACGGCGAGACCGGTGGCTCCGCCGGCGGCTGCCTGGACGACGGCGTTCACGCCGGCGAGCACGACTCCGGCGCGGTGCTCGCCGACGGCCCGTTCCAGCAGCCGGCGCAGCCGCGGCTGGGCGTCGACGACACCGGCGACGGAGGCGAGCGCGGCCGGCACGGGGGTCAGGCGGGTCAGCCGGACCGCGAGGGCCAGCGGGAGTGCGGCCCCCTGAACGGCCAGCGGCCAGGCGGTCCGCACGGCGTGCGCCGCGGCGAGCGGGTGCTCGGGGAGCGGGCCGGCCAAGCCGTGCTCCTGCTCGACCGTGCGGACCGTCCGCAGCAGGGCCTCCACGGTCGCCGGGTCGCCCGGCTCGCCCTCGGTGGCCACGACGGCACAGCCGAGGACGGTGTTCACCGCGGCCCACCGCACACACGGCAGTGCCGCGAGCCGCCGCTCGACCTGTGCGGGCACGTCCGCGCGCCCGTCCGCCGCGTCGCGCAGGCCCCGTACGGCTATGTGTGCCCGACCGTCGAACAACCACAGGCGTTCTTCCCGGTCGCGAAGCATCTCCAGTGTCACCCGTGCGGCCGCCCGCACCGTGCCCATCCCCGGAAGCTGCACCTCTCGTCACCCGCCTTCCCGGTTCGACGCGGTGCCCCGCCATCGGGCACCGCGCCAGTACCCGGAGAGCGGCGACTCGAACGCGGGCGACCGGAAAGCGGCCGAATTCCGCTGCTTGGCGGGGCGGGAGCACGGTACCCGCCGGCCCGGACGAGTCACCGTACGCCCTACCGGCGAAAGGGCCGGGCGAGGAGCCGAAATGTCCACCACCACAGCCAGTGGACCGAAGAACACCACGAAGCAAGAGGCGCACCGAAGGGCAGCCAAGGGACAGCAGCCCCACGAGAGCGCCGAAGGATTGCATGTGCACACGGTGCACGCTCAGCTGCCCATCCCCTATTTCACCCCGGGCGACATGTCCGCGAACATGCGGACCGTCGCCTCCTGGATCCCCACACGGCCCGCACCCGAGACCGTCCTCCTCTGCGGCGGCCTGGGCGTGCTCGCGGCGGTGGGGGCCCTCGAGTGGCCGGTGGCCCTCGCGATCGGCGGGACGGCAGCGGTCGTCCGCGGCCGGGGCAGGGAGCAGCGCGCCCCGGAGGAACACCAGAAGTCCCGGACGAAGAAGTCCTGACCGTCCCGGCCGGACCGGGACGTCGGACACCGGACGACCGCGACGGCGCCCGGCGGCACTCCGCCGCCGGGCGCCGTCGCGTGTGTCATGCCGCCGCTGCGGCGGCGCGCCGCGAACGCACGTAGCTGTACAGCTCCCACGCGAGGCGCACGAGGATCGCCTCGGCGACCGCCATCCCGATCCACGCGAGCACGCCCGCCACAAAACCGCCCATGAACCTCAATCTCCGTCCCGGCCGTCCGGCACCCGGCCCGGCCGGTCCGGAGAGCCACCGCTGTCGGAACCCTCCTTGCGTGATACCCGTACAGGTGTCCCCCGTACGGTCGTCCGGTGACGACCGGGTGAACCCGCCGAAGTCGTTCCAGCGGCACGCCCCGCCGTCCGGGTGCCCGGGGCGCTGCGCGGTTCAGGCGGTCTTGCGGTCCGATCGGCGGTCGCCCAGGCCGAGGCGTTTGAGGGCGAGGGTGTCCAGCGCGGTGAGCACTCCGTTGAGGATGAGCGTCATCGCCACCAGGATGATCAGGCCCGCGAACTCGGTCGGGGCGTCGAGGTTGGTGGCCGCGGTGAACAGTTCGTGGCCGATGCCCTCGGTCGAGGCGATGAACTCACCGCCGATGACGCCGAGGATGGCCAGCGGCCCGCCCGTCTTGAGCGCCGCGAAGAACGGCGCCGCCAGCGTGGGCAGCGTCACGTAGCTGAGCACGTGGTGCCGGCGTCCGCCCATGACCTGGACGATCTCCACGAGCTCGCGTTCGCGCAGCCGCAGGCCCAGGTAGACGTTGTAGAAGACCACGAAGGACACGCCCGCCGCCGCGATGGTGATCTTCGACATGGGGCCGATGCCGAAGAACAGCAGGAACAGCGGCGCCAGCGCGATCTTGGGGATGCCGTTGACGGCCGCGATCAGCGGCTCGAGCACCCGGCCGGCCAGCGGGACCGAGCCGAGCACGAGACCCATCACGGTGCCGATCGCCACGCCGATCCCGAAACCGGCCACGATCTCGAACGCCGTGGTCTTGATGTCGGTCCACCCGGTGGACGAACCCAGCAGCTTCCACAGGGCCTGCGACACGTCGGTGGGCTTGCTGACGGCGTACTCCGGCAGGACGGGTCCGCTCATCACCTGCCACAGGACGAGCACCAAGGCGATCACCGCGATGCGCAGTACCACCACCAGCGCGGTCCCCCGCCACACACTGCTCCTGACGCCTCCGGAAGGGGGCACCTTCTCGTACTCGGTCTTGCTCTCCGCACTGCTGGTGGCAGTCGCCATCGTCTGCTCCTTCCAGTTCGCCGGGTGCGGCCGTCCCGGCCGTCTCACGGCAGGTACTTGTTCGTCCAGTTGTCGGTGGTGACCTTCGCGCCGTCGGGCAGCGTCCCGAGGCTGTCGAGGAAGGCCACGGTCTTCTTCCAGCCGGCGGCGTTCATCGAGCCGTCCGTGGGCCAGTCGACCTGCTGGAGACTGGCCTCCACGACACTGTCCGGCACCCCCTGAAGCGACTTCTTCGCCGCTTTCACGACCGTGGTGTCGTTGCTGTCCTTCAGGTGCGTGTCCATGTAGCTCGTCGCCTGCTGGACCGCCGTGACGAACTTCTTCACGATGTCCGGGTGCTGGGTGGCGTAGCTCTTCTGCGTCACCAGGAGCTGCCCGTAACCGGCCTGTTCGGCGGCCCACTCGGGGACCTTGAACGGGTCGGCGACCACGACGCCGTCCCCTTCGTCCTCGATCTGGAGGGGGATCGGTTCGGAGGTGACGAACCAGTCGATCTGGCCGCTGTTGATGGCGGCCTTGTCCGCGGCCGGGCTCGGCAGCGACACCCACTTGACCTTCTTGCCGGGGTCGACGCCGTACTTCTTCAGGAAGATGCCCGCCTCCGCCTTGGTGTTGGCCGAGCTGGCGCCGCCGGTCGAGCCCGCGAGCGCCTTGGCGACCTGCTCGGCGGGGGTCTTCGCGGTCAGGTCGTGGGCCTGGGCGAACTTCTTGCTGACGATCAGGCCGAGCGGGTTGCCCAGACCGTCGGAGGAGACCGCGATCTGCGGAAGTCCCTTGGCGAGGGCGGACACGAACCCGGTGGGGCTGCTGTCGAAGAACTGCACCGAACCGGACTGGAGCGCCGAAGGGCCGGTCGACGCGGTCAGCGTGACGAACTTCAGCTTCAGTCCCTGCTTGCGGAAGTAGCCGTTGGCCTCGGCCACTTGGAGCGGGGTGTCGAAGATGCTGCCGCCACCGCCGACGGTGATCTGGGTGAGCCCGTCCGAGGTGGTCGTGGTCGAGGAGCCGCTGCCGCAGGCGGTGAGCAGCGCCGGCGCGAGCACCGCGGCAGAGGCGAGGGCGAGCAGCCGCCGGCCGTTGCCGGACCCGATCCGAAGGGCTCTGCGGGCCGTGCGGACGGCCGGGTTGTCATGCGTCATGGAGGATCTCCTGTCACCAAGCGTGCTGAGTACGGAAAAAGCGCTGCCAGAAGTCGAGTCGCGGGGCATCCGCGAGCGGGACGGGCCCGAAGTCCCCGCCGACCTCCATGACCGCCGGGGTGTGCGGTGTCCATGCGGGCCAGTGCGGCAGACCGGGGCCGTTGGGGTCGCCGGTGGCCGCGAAGTTGGCCCAGTAACCGCTCATCGTCCGCGCGACGTCGCGGTCCCGGTCGGTCGGCCCGGACCGGTCAGCCATGCCGGTCCGGCCGGTCCGGTCGGAGGGGAGATTGCCCCACACGAAGTCGATCTCGGAACCGTGCGAGGCGCGGCGGGTGTCCGGTCCGGCCGCCGGGGAGGCGTGCGTCCAGAAGTACGTGTACACGGGCCGGCCGGCGTGTGCGGACCAGTCCCTCGCCCACAGCCAGGTGGAGATCCTGGCGTTGTCCCGCACCGCCGCGCAGTGGGCGTGCGCCGCCTCGTCGTCCGTGCGGGCCGGGTAGAGCCGCAGGAATTCCTCGGCCATCGCCTTGAACTTGTGGTGGGACGCGGCGACGTAGTCCCCGAGTGTCAGGTGGACCGGCGGCGCTCCCGGCCGCCGCGCCTTCCGGCCGGCCGCCCGGTACGCCGCGAAGGCGCTCGCGGGCACCGCCCCGCTCTCGTCGAGGTTGTTCCCGGCGAGATACCCGACGTCGTTCTGCCTCCCCCTGGCGTACGTCTCCTCGTAGCCGGCCGGCAGGACCCAGCCGTCGACGACCGGGCGGAACAGCGGCGGCTTGGCCGGACCGCCGGTCTCCACGGCGCTGTCGACGGCGGAGGCGTCCCCTTCGACCAGCTTCTGCCAGGGCAGCGACCGCAGCCGCTGGAGGATGCGAGCTCCGCGTTCCGCCCCGGCTTGCGTTGATGCTCCGCGTTCCGCCCCGTGCTGGGTACGTGCTCCGCGCTCCGCCACGTACCGGGTGCCCGCGGCCTCGGCGTCGGCCAGGGTCCGGTAGGAGGTCGACAGGTAGCGCAGCTCGGGGTCGCGAC
The DNA here is from genome assembly GCF_042732375.1 of Streptomyces sp. NPDC059785. Lineage (NCBI taxonomy): Bacteria > Bacillati > Actinomycetota > Actinomycetes > Kitasatosporales > Streptomycetaceae > Streptomyces > Streptomyces sp. NPDC059785. The sequence goes on along the minus strand of NZ_JBHWHV010000014.1, from coordinate 68,468 downwards.
AGTGGCGGGCGTGGCTCTGGGCGACGGCCCGGTGGAAGAGGCCCTTGGCCAGCGGTGACATGCTCAGGAAGTTGACCGATCCGGCGCCGGCCGACTGCCCGGCCACGGTGACCCGGTCGGGGTCGCCGCCGAAGTGCGCGATGTTGCGCCGTACCCACTCCAGCGCGGCGATCTGGTCGAGCAGCCCGTAGTTGCCGGAGGCCTGGTGACCGGAGGGGCCTCGGCCGGCCTCTTCGCTGAGTTCGGGCAGGGCCAGGAAACCGAAGGCACCCAGCCGGTAGTTGAAGGTCACCACCACGACGCCCTTACGGGCCAGGGCCTCGCCGTCGTAACGGGGGTTGGCGCCCGTGCCGACGCGGAAGCCGCCGCCGTGGATCCAGACGAACACCGGTCTCGGCCGCCCGTCCGGGGACTCCGCCCCGGTCCAGACGTTCAGGCGCAGGCAGTCCTCGCTCATCGGCAGGTCGTTGCCGTCCAGCGCGGACCCCGGCACCTGCGGGCACATGGGGCCGAACCGGTCGGCCTTGTGCACCCCGGTCCAGGGCACCGGGGGCCGGGGCGCCCGCCAGCGCAGCTCTCCGACCGGAGGGGCGGCGTAGGGGATGCCGCGGAAGACGGTGACCGACCGGTCCCGTCCCGGTATCCCTTCCACCAGTCCCGCTTCGGTCTTCACCGGGTGGCGCATGGTCTTCCCTTCTGGTCGTCGAGGAGCCGATCGGCGGAGAACGGGGCGGTGCCCCGTGCGTCCGCCGCCTCCTAGGCGTCCGCCGTCTCCTGTGCGTCCGCCGTCTCCTGTGCGTCCGCCGCCGCCGAGGCGGTGCGCTCGCGGCGCGCGTGCAGCAGCAGTGCCTGCCGGGCGGAGGCGACGTGGTGGAGCATGGCGGCCACGGCCGCCGGAGGATTGCGGGTGATGATGGCCCAGAGGATGGCCTGGTGCTCCTCCAGCGAACCGGCACGCGGGTGCGGTGCGGAGAGGTTGCGGTACTGGCGCATCACCAGCGGGTAGAGCAGGGTGTCGTACGCGCGGGCCAGGGTCTGCTGGTGCGCGGCCTCCTTGACCTGCTGGTGGAAGCGCCGGTTGCCCCGCGAGTAGCCCGTCGCGTCCCCGCGGGACCGGCAGTCCTCCATCACCTCGAGGGTCCGGCGCAGCTCGCCGACCTCCTCCTCGGTGGCCCGTTCCGCCGCCTTGCCCGCCAGGGCGGATTCCAGCGTCTCGCGCGCCTCCAGGATGTCCGCGGCCTCCTCGACGGAGAAGCTGCGGGTGCGCACTCCGCGGTTGACCTCACTGGTGACGTAGCCCTCCTGGGTGAGCCTGACCAGGACCGTGCGCATGGTGCTGCGCGAGACGTTGAACATCCGGGTCAGGTCCGCCTCGGTGAGCCGGGTGCCGGGTGCGACGCTGCCCGAAAGCAGCAGCGTGCGCAGTCCGTCGTAGGCCTGGCTCTGCCGGGTGAGCGAGGCCCGTCCCGCGTCGTCGTCGAAGCCGTTGGAATCCACTGCGCTCATCCCGTGTGCTGTGTCCGCTCGGAGACGAGTGCGGGGTAGAGGCGCCGGGCCGTGCCCGCGAAGATCTCCTGCCGGTCCTGTTCCGGCAGCCCGGCGAGCACCTCCTCGGCGAGGGCGCGGAGTTCGGGCAGCGGCTGCTCCGCCGCCGGCAGGTTCGACCCCCAGGCGATCCGCCCGGCACCGAACGCCGCCACGACCGGGCCGAGGAAGTCCCCGGCCTCCGGCCCCGCGTCGCGCAGCCGCTCCAGGTTCCGGTGGGTGAGCTTCAGGTGCAGGCCGGGGTGGACGGCGAGCTGTGCGACCTCGTCCCCGGCGCGCGCGGGCGAGGCGGCTATGTCGGGGTAGCCGATGTGGTCCAAGAGCACCTTGACGCCCGGGAATCGCTCCAGGAGTTCCACCAGTTGCCTGGTCGCCGGGCCGAGACGCATCTGGAGGCAGACCGGCAGGTCCAGTTCCGCGGCCCGCTCCCAGAAGGGGAACGTCTCCGGGGCGACGAACCACTCCCCCTGCGTGGGCACGGTGCTGCCGCTGGTGAACAGCCGCACCCCGGCCAGGCCGCCGTCGCCGACCGCCGCCTTCAGCGAGTCAGCGGCGTCCGGACGCAGCGGGTCGACGGTGCCGACGGCGACGAACCGGCCGGGCCAACGGCGGCTGCTGTCGACGACGTACGAGTTGTCGTAGCCGTAGTTGGTGGTCGCCTGGACCAGGACGGCCTGGTCGATGCCGGTCTCGTCCATGCGGCCGGCCATGCCCTCGGCGGTGACGGGCCGGGTCGCGGCCCACGCGGACTGCTTGCCCCCGATCGGTGCCTTGGGATACCGGGTCAGGTCCTCGGAGATGATGTGGCAGTGTGCGTCGACGAAGTCCACGGGCGATGCCTTTCTTGTCTGCGACGTGCGGTGTGCGGTGTCGGGGGGCTCAGGCGTCCGGATAGTCGCCGGGGGCGAACAGTGAGCGCAGGTCGGCGGGGAAGCCGGGGTCGAGCAGCCCCTGGTCCTTGGCGAACCGCACCATCGCGTTCAGGCTGGGTGCGTTGCCGTCGATGCCGTAGGGCACGGGATCGCCGCCGATCTGCTGCCCCTGGCGGGCGAGCCGGGGCACCGCCGACCACCCGGGCCGAGCGGCGAGGTGCAGCCGCTTGCTCTCCGCGAACGCCGCGTACAGCCTGGTCGCCAGGTCCGGGTCGCGCTCGACGAGTTCGGAGCGGACGGCGATCAGCGAGTGCAGCGGGTAGACGCCGGTGCGCAGGTAGTGGTCCACGGCGAGCGTGCCGGCCTCGGGGAAGAGCGGGTACGGGCCCTCGTCTTGGCCGGCCTCGGGCTCGGCGGCCGCCGTCCAGTTGGCCCGGGGCGCGCCGGCCCGGCCCGTCCCGGCGTTCCCGGTCAGCGCTGCGTCGATCTCCCCGGCGCGCAGCAGATCGCCCAGCGAGCGGCCGTCGGTGACCCGCTCGACGTTGGCAGGAACCCGGCCCTCGATGTGGTCGTCGTCGTCCACCACCCAGGTGATCCGGTCGATGTCGACCCCGTACTCCTCGCGCAGCACGCCGCGCACCCACACTCCCGTGCTCACCGAGTAGGCGCGGACGCCGACCCGGCGTCCCTCCAGGTCGCGCGGCACGCGGATGCCGGAGTGCGCGGCGCACTGCACGTCGCCGTGGTGGAAGCGCCGGTTCAGGAAGACCGGTATCGCGGTCAGCGCGATGCCCTCCTGGCGTGCCATCAGGTAGGAGACCGGCGCGAGTTCGCAGACGTCGAACTCCAGGTCGCGGATCATCCGCCGGTAGGCGCCGATGACCGGCCTGACCTCCACCGGCTCGACCAGGTGTCCGCCGATGGCGGCGTCGCCGTCGAGGAGCGGCTGTGCGTGCGGATAGTCGCCGAGGACCACCGTGAGCTTGTCCATACCCTGTTCCTTGTTCCTTCGCTCGCTGAATGTAGGGGGCCGTGACCGCGCCGGTTCTCAGCCGCCGAGGCGGGCCGGCGGGACGCCGAGGGCCGCGCAGGTCCGCTCGACGAGCTCGTCGTAGTCGACCGCCCGCGGGATGACGTCCTGCTCCAGTGCGTAGGCCGCGGCCTTGGTGAAGGCGGCGCGCAGTGCCTCGAAGCCCACCGGGTGCAGGGCGACCGGCCCGCCCTCCTCCTTGGCGGTGAGCACCGCGCGCATCGCGTCGTACGCGGCGAGGACGGCGGCGGAGTGCTCGGCGGCGGCCGCCTCGGAGACGCCGATCACGTGGTTGACCGGGATGAACCCGTGGTCCTTCGACCACTGTTCGGCGACGTCGTGCGCGTGGTCGACGGCGGTGCGGATGCGGTCGTCGGAGGGCAGCTCGTTGCCCATGATCCCGAAGTCGACCCGGCCGTCGAGGAAGTCCGCCGGGAGCTTGCGCCCTTCCGGCGCCCGCGTCACCCAGGACGGGTCCTCGGCGCCCTCGACATGATGACCCTCGTACGTCGTCCAGTCCGCCTTGCGCAGGTCCACGCCGTACTGCTCGGTCAGGAACCCGCGCACCCAGACGCCGGTGGTCTGGCTCCAGGCGCGGACGCCGACCCGGTGTCCCTCGACGTCGGCGACCGACAGTCCGCCGAGGGTCACCAGGGTCTGGTGCTGGTGGCGTCCGAGGGTGGTGACGGGGAGCAGCAGTACCGGCTTGCCGTGCGCGGCGGCCTGGAGCACGGTCACGATGGCCAGCTCGCACAGGTCCGCGTCCGACCGGTTCACGAAGCCGCGGGAGGCCTTGTGCACCGGCTTGATGCCGACCCGCTCCGGCTCCGCGCCCGCTTCCCGGGCCGCCGACAGCGCGGCCGCCGCGAGGTCGTCGCGGCCGATCACCAGCTTCATTTCCGCTCTCCTTGCAGGTGGTGCCGTTCATGGTGTTGGCGCAGCAGGTCGACGCCGTAGTCACCGGCGTTGGGGGTGCGCACGATGGTGTGGATGTGCCGGCGCGAGGGATAGTCGTTGCCGAAGTACACGCCGGGCATGTGCTCGAACTCGACGAGGATCACCGGGCTGTGGAAGCGGTAGTAGAAGGTGCCGTCGGGGTCGCCGACCCAGGCGAAGTGGGTGTCGCCCTCGTGGGCCAGCACCTCTTCCATGCGCAGCCGGGCATGGGGGTCGCCGGCCCGGTTCACGTAGCGGCCGAGGAGTTGGACGGCGGTCGCGCGCTGTCCGGCCGACAGCTCGCTCAACGGCAGTCCGCGGTAGTCGAGTTCGAAGTTGTCGCGGAAGGCTCCGACGAACAGTTCCGCCGGCATGGTGTCGGCGATGACGGCTCGCTCCCGCTGCCGGGGGTCGAGGTCGGTGAACAGCTCGTGGCCGAGTGCCTCCTCGTGCCGGAAGGCCACGGTCCCGGCGTACTTGCCGGCTCCGGCCATCACCGGTTCGGCGCCGAGGAAGGAGGGGGTCAGGACCATCTGGTCACCGACGAAGACACAGTTGATGTTGACGTGGTGTCCGTCGAGCTGCCAGCCCCACGGGCCGCCGTTCTCCGGCTCGCCGTAGAGGGAGAACCAGTACAGCAGCTCGTTGAGCCCGTCGACGTTGTCGGTCAGCTCGCCGATGGTGCGGTTGAGGCGCATCAGGTCGAGCATCTGGCCGTATCCGTCGGCGCTCAGGCTCTCGCGGATGACGGCCAGGGCCCGCCCGCGCCCGGCGTCGTCGAGGTCCTCCAGGCAGATGCCGTGGCGCAGGAAGTAGCGGGCACCGTTGTTCCAGTGCCGCCAGCTCACGTCGTCCATCGGGAACCGGCCCTCGGCGAGCTGCTTCTCGTCAAGGCCCGCCAGGTAGTCCTCGGCCGCCCGGTACACCTTGCGGACGTCCGCGCCCGTCTCACGCAGCGGGAACAGCCCCGGCCGCACACCGGCCGGCGTACCCACTCCGCGGAACGGCTCCTTCGCCGCCTGCACCCGCCAGGCGACCTTCTCGAGCAGGTCGGGTGTCCAGACGTCCGGCTTGCGCGTGGGCGCGTTGCCCCGCTTTCGCAGCGCCACCATCGCCGCTCCTCCTTTCTGTTCGCTTCACGGGCGCGCCGTCGGTCGGCGCCCCGTCCCGGCCGCCTCACGCGTCGAGGAAGGCCGTCCTCGCCTCGATCGCCGCGACGTCCACCGGCCGGGTGATGAGGCGCTGCTCCAGGGCGTAGCGTCCGGCGATCTCCAGGCAGGCGGTCAGCGAGGGGCTCCAGCCGGCCGCGACCGCCCGCCCGGCGGGCGAGTCGTCCCGCTCCCCCGCGCTGTCGGCGACGGCCCGCGCCAGGGCCCGGTAGACGGCGCGCACGGCATCCGGACGTGCACGCAGTACGTCGTCGCGCACGACCAACAGATGGTTCGCCGGGATCGTCCCGTGCCGTTCGGTCCACGCCAGTCCGGCGCTCTCGGCGTCCGCCACGAGCGGGACCAGGCCCGCGCCCTGACCGCCGACCGCCTTGGGCCCGAGCACCGCCGCCGAGACGTCGTGGGAGCGCAGCAGGTCCACGACCCGCCCGGCCCCCGACCGCTCCACGCAGGGCGGGTCGACGTACTGGGCGACATGCACGTCCTCGGTGGTCACCCAGGTGACGTCGTCGGGCTCGACCCCGTACTCCTCGCGCAGCCAGCCGCGCACCCACAGACCGGTGGTCTGGCCGTACGAGCGGACGCCCACCCGTCGGCCGACGAGTTCCCCGGGATCGAGTTCCGGGGCCTCGGGCAGCCGGGTCAGTGCCCGGTGGTGGGTGCTTCCGACCAGCACCACCGGCAGCAGGGTGACCGGCACGCCGGCCTCGCGGGCCTGGAGGTAGGTGGCCAGTGGCATCTCGCAGATGTCGTAGGCCAGGTCACGGACCATCCGGGCGAAGGCCGGGGGCAGCGGGCTGGACTCCTCATAGCGGCACTCCACTCCCGCCACGGGGACGGTGCCGTCCTTCAGCGGCCGGGTGTGCGGATAGGTGCCCAGCAGCACGGTCAGCGGTGTCGTCATGGGTGTCCCGTCCCGCCCGCTCACACGTCCTCGCCGTACTGGATACGGCGGTACGGGGTGCTCAGCACCTCGCGGGTGATGCGGACGTCGACGACGGTCGGCCGGGGGTCGCGCACGTACTCCGCCAGCGCGTCGCTCAGCTCCTGGGCGGTGCGGACCGTGGCACCGCCGCCGCCCAACGCCTGGGCGACCGCGCCCAGTTCGGGTGTGGAGATGGTCGCCAGCTCCGGGTCGAGGCCCTTCGCCTTCGCCTTGTGGTACTCGGCGCCGAGGCCCTGGTCGTTCATCACGACGACGAGCAGCGGGATGTCGTACCGGCACGCCGTCTCGAACTCCGACAGGTGCATGAGGAAGCTGGCGTCGCCCTCGACCACGAAGCCGGGCCTGTTGCCCTGCGCGACCGACTGGCCCATGGCGATCAGCGGGGCCTGGCCGATGGCGCCGAACATGCCGTAGTTGGAGAGCACGTCGCGGGAGCGCTGGAAGAGCATGGTGCCGAAGTCGGTCTGGTGTCCGCTGCCCAGGACCAGCCCCATGTCGCCCGGAAGCTCGTGGTCGAGGATCCAGATCGCCTCGCGCGGGTCGAGCCGGCCGGGCTCGCGCACGTACTCCGGCTGCGTCAGCCGGGCGGTCAGGTGGTGGCGCACTTCGTCGGTGTGGAAGCCCTCGAGGCGGACGGAGCGTTCCCCCAGCTCCCGGGTCAGTTCGGTGAGTGCGGTGACCGCGTCGGCCTGGAGGTAGCAGTCCGCCGTCCGGCCGTTGCCCATCACCAGGTGCGGGGCGGTGTCGATCTGGATGTACTTGGCCTCGGGATAGAGGTAGCCGCTTTCGATGGTGTAGTGGTTCAGGCTGGCGCCCACCGCGATCACGCAGTCGGCCTCCTGGAGCAGTTCCATCGACACCTTGTCGCCGAACAGGCCCGACAGACCGACGTGGAAGTCGGTGCGGTCGCAGAGCCAGTTCTTCGCCTGCAAGGTGGTGGCCAGCAGGGCGCCGGTCCGCTCCTGGAGCGCGAGGACCTGCTCACCCGCGTCCGCCCTGCGTGCACCCCGCCCCGAGATGATCACCACGCGCTTGGCGTCCTGGATCAGGTCGCAGGCGGCCCGGATCCGGGCCGGGTCGGGCAGCAGCCGGGAGGTGTCGATCAGGGCGGTCGACGGGACGTAGTCCTCGTCGTAGTCGTCGAGTTCGGTGACCTGTACGTCGAAGGGCGCGCTGATCATGACGGGCTTCGACTCGGTCCGCGCCAGGTAGAAGGCGCGCTGCACGGCCTCCTGCGCCTGTTCCGGCCGGGTCACCCGGATGAACTCGCACTCGACGGCGGCGGCGAAGCGCCGCTGGTCGAGGTACTGGGTGGCGCCCTCGTCGCCCAGCGGGGTCTCCCCGCAGAAGGCAATCAGGGGGGTACGCGCCCGGCTGGCGACGATCATCGAGGTGGCGAGCTGCGAGACGCCGGGGCCGCTGGTCGTGGTGACCACCCCAGGCCGGCCCGCGCCACGGGCCCAGCCGTCCGCCATGCCAAGGCCTGAGCCCTCGTGCCGCACCTCGTACAGCCGCACACCGCGGTCGGCGAGCGCGGCCATCCAGTGCATGTTGGCGTCGCCCATCATGCCGAAGACATCGCTGGTGCCTTCCTTGACGAACGCCTCGGCCAGTGCTTCGTAGACCTTCACTTGGTGGACCCCTTCACGTTCGCCGCGGCGGTCGTCGCCCGCGCTTTCAGGACGCCGTCGAGCCGGGAGAAGACCCGCAGCGCGTTGCCTCCGTAGACCGCCTGCCGGTCGGTGTCGCTCAGGCCGTCGATGGAGTCGAGGGTGTACTTGGTGTCGTCGAACCGCCGCCCGGTCTCCGGGTCCACGCTGCGGACGGCGCCGATCATCTCCGAGGCGAACAGGACGTTCCGCGCGGGGATGATGTCGAGGAGCAGTTCCATGCCGCGCTTGTGGTACACGCAGGTGTCGAAGTAGACGTTGCGCAGGACCGACTCCTCCAGCGGCGGCCGGCCGCGGTCCTGCATCATGCCCCGGTAGCGGCCCCAGTGGTACGGGACGGCGCCGCCGCCGTGCGGCAGGATCAGCTTCAGCGTCGGGAAGTCCCGGAACAGGTCCGACTCGCAGAGCTGCATGAACGCCGCGGTGTCACCGGCGAGGTAGTGCGCGCAGGTGCCCTGGAGCGCGGGGTTCCTCGACATGGCGACGTGCACCATCGCGGGGACGTCGAGTTCCACCATCTTCTCGTAGAGCGGGTAGTAGACCCGGTCGGTCAGCGGCGGCGCCTGGTAGTACCCGTCGGAGGGGTCGGGGTTGAGCAGACAGCCGACGAAGCCCAACTCCTCGACGCAGCGCTCCAGTTCGGTGACCGAGTAGCGTACGGAGGCGGCGAGCGCGTCACCCGGGGACTGCGGGAGCTGGCACACACCCACGAACCGCTCGGGGAACAGGCCGCACACCCGGCCGATCAGGTCGTTGCTGACCCGCGACCAGTCGAGGCTGGTCCGCTCGTCGCCGTAGTGGTGGGCCATCTTGCCCGCGCCCGGCGAGAAGAGGGTCAGGTCGGTGCCGCGCTCGGTCTGTAGCTTGAGCTGCCCGTTCTCGATGGCGGCGCGGATCTCGTCATCGGTGATGCGCAGTTCGTCGGGCGAGACGCGGGTGCCGGACTCCTCGAAGGCCCGGATCTGTTTCTGCCGCCACTCGCCCAGTGCGGGAGGCGCGGTGGTGAAGTGGCCGTGACAGTCGATGATCATGTATTGCTCCGAAACGTGCGTCTGTGGTGGTCGCGGGGCGAGCGGTGGCGAGGGGCGCGGGGGAGCGCCCCGTCAGCCGCGGCCGGTCAGCTCCCTGGCCCTGTCCAGGCCGGGATAGGTGCGTACCGGCGCCGACATCAGGAACCGGTAGCCGTCGTCGAGCACCTGCTTGACGTTCCCGGCCGTCACATGGGGATGGCCGACGGCGACCCCGCGCGCGGCGCAGATGTCGAGGATCCGCCGCTTGCACTCCAGGACCAGCGGATGCTCGTACTGACGGGGGAAGCCCAGCTCCTGGCTCATGTCACCCTCGCCGATCAGGATCAGCCCGATCCCCGGCACCTGGTCGAGGATGTCCGGCAGGTTCCGGATGCCGAGCTGGTCCTCGATCATGAGTCCCACCAGGATCTCCCCGTCCGGGTCGAGCGGCCACACGTCGGCCCTGGCGTAGTACTCGATGTTGGAGATGCCCCAGTAGCGGGTCGCCGCGTGCGGACCGTCACCGCGCAGGCCGGCCGGTGCGTAGCGGGGCACGTCGGGCAGTCGCGGATAACGGCAGGCGGCGACGGCGTTACGGGCCTCCTCCACGGTGGAGATGTGCGGCCAGATGACACCGAACGCCCCCAGGTCGAGCGCCTGCTTGGCGTGCCACTGCGCCTTCTCCGCACCGTTGGCGGGGATGCGTACGAGCGGGGTGACGGCCGGTGCGAGGCTGTCCGCCTCGAAGACCTGCCGCCGGCTCAACAGGTACTGGAAGCTGTCCTTGAGCGCGTTGATGTCCCAGGGCTTGTGCTCCATCTCGAACACCACGGCGTCGTAGCGGGAGTTGCTCAGCTCGACCGCGGATGCCGGATCGGCCGCCGAGAAGGTCGCGAAGACGTGCTCCCCCGCGTCGAGGGCGGCGACCACCTTGTTCAGCCTGGGTGGTGTGCTCGTCATCGCCGGCCTCCTTGGCCCAGTGCTTCGCCGGATGTGCTGGTCGAGGGGTGCGGCCGCTGGGGTGCCTGGCCCTGCCGCCGGGATCGCCGGCCCGTCCACCAGGCGCGCAGGCGGGCAAGAAGTCCGGAGGGGCGCGGCGCGGGGGCGGGCGTACCGGCGGACACCGCCGTGTGCGGCTCGGCGGGGACGGCGGACTCGGCGGACGCCGCGGTCGGCGATTCGGCGGGTTCGGCGGGTTCGGCGCAGAGCAGGATCAGTTGGTCGGTGAACTCCTTCGTCATGCGGGAGACCACCATCCCCGCGCCCGACTCGATCAGCTTGGCCAGTTTGCCGTTGAGCTTGATCTCACCGTCGCAGAAGACGCGTGCGGTGCCGGGGGTCTCTCCTTCGACGACGCGGAAGGTGGCGCCGGCGCTGAAGCGGGTGGCGCCCTGTCCGTCCGCCCCGCGGGCGGTGAGACGGCCCTCGTGCGCGGGCTCGTCCAGGTCGAGGGCGACCCGGGCGGCGAACTTGACCCGGATGCCGCCGAACCTGACGGCCAGGGTTCCGTCGAAAGACCCGTCGTCGTGCGACGGTCCGAGTTCGGCGCCGCCGATGCAGGACACGACGGCCGAGGGATCGGAGATGACCTCCCAGACACGTCCGGGCGGACTCGGTACGGCGATTTCTTCTGTGATCGATATCAAAGCGGTGAACCTTACTCGGCGGCGGTCACGACGTCGTGGTGAGAAAGAGGGCATGACGGCATGACGGCGTGGCGGTACGGCGGTACGACGGCGTGGAGGTGGAGGGGCAGAGCCCCAGGGCGTTACGCGGCGGCCGTGCGCTCGGCGGCGAAGAGGCCCCAGAGGACGTTGTAGAGCTCGGAGAACTCGGGTGACTTGACGAGCGAACCGATCTGGCGCGGCCGTTCGAACGGGACCGGGATGATCCGGCGGACCGTGCCGGGCCCCTTGGACATGACGACGACCTCGTCAGCGAGGTAGATGGCCTCGTTGAGGTCGTGCGTGACGAAGATCAGGGTGCCGTTCTGCTCCCGCCAGATGTTGAGCAGCTCCTGCTGGAGTTCGAGCCGGGTGATGGCGTCGAGCGGCCCGAACGGCTCGTCCATCAGCACGATGGACGGGTTGTAGATCAGCGCCCGCGCGATCGCGCAGCGCTTCTGCATGCCGCCGGACAGCTCCCGGGGGAAGTGGTTCTCGAAGCCGGTCAGACCGACGAGCCGGACCCAGTGGGCGATGCGCTCTTCCCGTTCTTCCTTGGGCACCTTGCGGAACTTGAGCGCCAGACCGATGTTGGCCTTGACGCTCAGCCAGGGCAGCAGGTGGGAGTGCTGGGTCACGTACGCCGCGTCGGAGTTGACGCCGGTGACCCGGTCACCGGCGTAGTGGACCTCGCCCCGGGTGGGCGTGAGCAGTCCGGCGGCCAGGTTGAGGATCGTGCTCTTCCCGCATCCGCTGGGTCCGATCACGGCGACGACCTTGCCGCGGTCGACCTTGAACGACACGTCCTCGATCGCCGGACGGTGTGTGCCGGGGAATTGCAGGGTGACGTGGTCGAGGCGGAGTGCCTCCGGGTGTGGGTTGCGCTGGTTGGTCGGCATAACTGTCTCCTCGACCTCCTCCTCGCGGAGAGACGAAGCGGGGCCGTGCGCTCGCGCCATGGGTGGCGTTCGTGGGTGACGGTCGGTAGTGACGTTGCGGTGGACTGACGTTGCCGTGCACCGACGGCACACGGGGCTGACGGGGATACCGGCTGACGCGCCCCTTCGGAGCCGGCACCAGAACCGGCTGGATCCCCGTCCTGAAGCCTGTGCCGACCCGTGCTGATTCGCGGGCTCAGGCACCTCGGCGACGTCGCCACTGTTCGAGATTGTCCGACAAGCGATGACGGGAACGTAACACCGCCACCCCTCAGCCACAAGAAGCCGGCGACAGAAAGATTCCGGTCCTGCCCTTTCTCTGGCTGGCCGGAGATCAGATATCTCCTGCACGCCTATTGTCAGCAAAGGGCCCGCGCGTTACGTTCCCCGCAGTTCTTGTCTGACAATCTTGGGGTCGGGTGCACTCAACCCCGTTTACCAGCAGCCGTGTTCGCGTCCGCGCGGCCCCGCCGTCGCAGTCACGCTCGCGCTCACGCGCCCGTCTCAGTCGCACGAGGAAGGACCCTCCTCACGATGAACACAGCTCACCGCCTCCCACGGGACGACGGGCCACCGAAGCGGCCCTCCCGCCGTACTCTGCTGGCGGCCTTCGCCGCCTCGACCACGGCGGCGGCTGTACCGCTGCTCTCCGCGGGACCGGCCGACGCGGCCTCCGACCGGCCCGGTGACCTGCTGTACATCGGCACCTGGGGCCAGGGCCAGGTGCACGCGGTGCGGTTCGACCCCGACCACGGGACCATGACGCCCCTGGGCCCCGTGGCGGAGGTCAGCGCGAACTGGGTCGCGACCCACCCGACCCGCCCCGTCCTCTACGTCGCCGGCGGCGAGCAGGGCGGACACGTCCGCGCCTTCCGTATCGACGACACCTCGGGGGCCCTGCGGAAGACCGGCGAAGTGGCGACGGAGCCGGTTCCGGCCGGCAGCGGCGGGCTCTCGTACATCGGGCTCGCCCCGGACGCGGGCGCGCTGCTGGTCGCCGACTTCGCGGCCGGATCCGCGGCGACCGTCGCGGTGGGCGCGGACGGCGGGCTCGGCGCCGTGCTCTCCCGCGTGCAGGACACCGGCTCCGGGCCGAGTCCGCGGCAGACGGGGCCGCATCCGCACCACATGGTGATCGACCCCAGCCGCAGCTTCGCGCTGGTCGCCGACTTCGGTGCCGACCGGGTGTTCGTGTACGACTACGACCGGGCCACGCACCGGCTGTCCGGCGACGGGTCCGGTGGTCCCGACGGCCCCGGCGCCTTCGCGACGGCACCGGGGTCGGGCCCGCGTCGCCTCGCCTTCCACCCCGGCGGACGGACGGTCTACCTGCTGAACGAGCTGACCGCCGACCTCCAGACCCTGCACTGGGACGCGAGACGCGGCGTACTGACCTCCCGTCAGGTGCTGTCGACGAACTCGCCGGAGCACACCGGGACCACCAGCGCCGCCGAGCTGGCCGTCAGCCGCGACGGCCGCCACGTGTACGCCTCCAACCGTGGCGAGAACGCCCTGGTCGTCTACTCGGCGGCCCCCGGGACCGGCCTGCTCACCGAGATCCAGCGCCTCCCCTGCGGCGGCGTCACGCCGTGGAGCTTCGCGCTGCACCCCGGCGGCCGGTGGCTGTTCGTCGCGAACGAGGCGAGCGGCACGGTGGACCTCTTCCGGGTCGACCCGGCGTCCGGACGCCTCACGGCCACCGGCACCGGCGTCGCCGTGCCCTTCCCCGACTGCATCGCCTTCCGCGTCCACGCCGGCACGTCACCCGGCTTCGCGCGGGGGTGACCGGAAAACGGAGCGTCATGGTGTACCCGCGGCCGCGTTCGGCCGTCCCCTCCCCCGCTCGGGCCGTCCCCGCAAGGGGTGTCCCGCGGCCGGACGCGTTCGCCTCGCTGCGGATCCGGAACTACCGCATCTACACGCTCGGCCAGTCCACGTCCGTCGTCGGCAACTGGATGCAGAACATCGCCGCCGGCTGGCTGACCCTGGAACTGACGCACAGCGGGACGATGCTGGGCGTCGTGACCGGCGCGCGGTACCTGCCCGTCCTGCTGCTCGGCGCCTGGGGCGGTCTCGTGGTGGACCGCCACGACACCCGCAGACTGCTCACCCTCACCCAGGTCTGCTTCGCCGCCCAGGCCGCGCTGCTCACCGTGGTGTCCGCGGCGCACCTGGTGACGCTGCCGCTGCTCGTCGTCATCATGCTGACGCTCGGCCTGACCAACCTCTTCGACGGCCCCGCGCGCCAGAAGCTGATCGGTGAGCTCGTCGACGCGGAACACCTGACCAACGCCATCGCCATCAACTCCACCTTCGTCAACACGGCGAAGCTCGTCGGCCCCGGCGTCGCCGGGTTCGTCATCGCCGCCCTGGGGGTGGCCCCCTGCTTCGCCCTGGACACCGTGTCCTTCCTGGCCGTGCTCGCCAGCCTGGCCATGCTGCGCACGGCGGAGATGTGTCCCGCTGACCGGGAGGTGCGCGCCAGGGGACAGATCCGCGCCGGCCTCACCCACATCCGCCGCACCCCCGAGCTGCTGTACCCGGCGATCATGGTGTACGTGACGGGCATCCTCACCTGGGAGTTCCCGGTGAGCCTGCCGCTGCTCACCACGTCGGCGTTCCACTCGGGCCCGGCCGGTTACGGTGCGGCGACGGCGCTCATGAGCGCGGGCGGGGTACTGGGCGGGTTCGTGGCGGTGCGGCGCCGCCGGCTCAGCACCAGGTCCCTGTCGGTCTCGGCGGTCGTCTGGGGCGTACTGATCTGTGCCGCGGCCCTGGCGCCCACCCTGCCGGTGGCCCTGGTCCTGCTCGTCCTCGTCGGCGTCGGCTCCATCACGTTCAATTCGTCGGCCAAGACGCTGATGCAGGTGGGGGCCGCGCCGCAGATGCGCGGGCGGGTCATGGCGATCTGGTCCATCGGCTGGATGGGCGGCACGGTCATCGGCGCACCGGTCGTCGGAACCGCCGGCGCGCTCTGGGGCGCGCGCACCGCCCTGCTCGTCGGCGGACTGGCCGCGGCGGGCGTCGGAGCGGCCGTCCTGATCCTGTCGTCGGCCGGCCCGGCGCCCGGGGCGTGTCCGTCGTACCGTCGGCTATGGTTCCCGCCTCGGTTCTCATCCTCTCGGAACGCGAAGGCGGTCAAGTTGGACAGCGACGGCAACGGTGTCGAGTCCGGTGCGAAGGCGTCGGGCACCCGTTACAGCCAGGCCTACGAAGGACTTCGTACGCTGCTGCTGTCGGGGAGCATGGCGCCCGGTACGCGGCTGACCGAGGCGGATCTGACCCGCATGTTCAACGTCTCGCGCAGCACCATGCGCACCGCGCTGGCCCGCCTGACCCAGGAGGGCTACGTCACCAGCGAGGTCAATCGCGGAGTGCGTACCAGGAGCTTCACCGTCGAGGAGGCGGCGGACATCCTGGAGGCCCGCGAGACGCTGGAATCAGCCCTGGCGGGCAAGGCGGCGGAGCGCGCCACCGACGAGGAGATCGCCGAGCTGCGGCAGACCCTGGAGGAGATGGAGCAGGCGCAGGCCCGCGGCGACCAGGACGCCTACTCGCGCGGCAACCGGCGCTTCCACCAGCAGATCAAGCATGCCGCGCACCAGCACACGCTGGCCCGGGCGTACGACACGCTGCTCTATCCGCTGGTGATGCGCCAGTACCGCAACCTCGCCGCCCCGCATCCGAGGACCGGGTCCCTCGAGGAGCACCAGGTCATCTTCCTCGCCATCCTCACTCGCAATCCGGACGCGGCGATCGCGGCGATGCGTCATCACGTCGGCTCCGCCCGCCGGGCGCTGCTGCTGGACATGCCCACGACGCCGCCGACCGCCTGAGGACGCGCCGGACGAGGCCGGAAGAGGTCGCACCGACCACCGTCGGCAACCGTCACAACCTCATCCCTAACGCTAAACCTGAGGTTGAGGTTCGCGGTAGAGCGCCAGGTGCTCGCGGCAGAGGACGCCGTCGCGGATGTCTCCCGTCGCGATGAACCCGGTGTCGTCGACGTACTCCAGGTGGCTGCCGCGCACCGTGTACCGGCCGGTGCAGACGCTGCGCTGCTCGCGGAGCGCAGCCGCGCCCATGACGCCGCCAAGGTCGCCGACCGAGCCCGCCGGATCCTCGCGCAGGGCGAGGTGGCACTGCTTCCGGGAGCCACCCACCACTCCCTGCCGCTCACCTCGCCGAAGCAGCGCAACGGCCGGTTGACGGCTTTCCTGAGCTGACGCCTCTGCCCAGAATCTGACGGCCCGCCAAGGAGGGCGCTCGGCGAGGCCGCGCACCCCCTTCGAGCCCCTTTACACCCCGAAGGAAGCCGAACGCCGCGGGACCGCATCGGCCGTCCCGCCGATGCCGTGCCGGCCGCCGTTTCGATGCGGCGAGTATCAGTCAGCAGGGCGACAGGAGAGGCATGCTTTGACGTAAGGGCTGGTCGGTGCGGGCTCGTTCGGACACAGGCCCGGTCGAAGTCGATTACTTTCGGCCATTTTTCGAACCCCTTGTACCCCGTTCGAGGGTATGTCAGGACTTGGAAAGACCCTGTGCGGGCGTCTGTACGATGTCGACCCACGACAGCGCAACGGGCACCGCCAACACCCTCGGGAGCAACGGCCGTTGACGCGTCACCCGGGAGGATCAGGCGGCGCCATGCGGCCCTTTTCCCCTCGGTGAACTCATCATCGTCTGCACCTCGGGCGATGACCTGCCCAGTCACGGGTACTTTGCGTTGCTACCCGTGAGTAAAGAGTCACGAGACGGGATGCCGGACGCACAGGAAAGGGTCACGGCCCACCTGTCGGATGATGCAGGTCATCGATGCAGAGCTCGCGAGCTCCTGCACCGAGGCGCTGACACAGCGCCGTCATATTTCCGAAGGGCATTGAACGATGAGCTTCAACGCTCCCCTCTGCTCCTCCCCCGACGAGGACAGTCCGTCCCCGGACACGGCCGGCACCGGCCTGGCCGCCGAGGCCGGCGCAACGGTCGGCGAAGTCACCGCCTCGACCCCCGAGATCGCGGCGGTCGACGAGGCCGCCGGAGGGACAGCCGCTGACGCGGCAGCGAAGACGGAGAGCGCGCAGGAGAGCGAGCACCTGATAGGCGGGCAGCGCATCGAGCTGATGCGCTGCCTGTTCCCCCTGGTGCGATTCGACCTCTTCGACGCCTTTCCTGACCTGAGGTGCGACGTCATGCGCTGCACGTCGGAGGCCTTCACCCAGGTGCTGCCGACGCTCGCCGACGGAGTCGGTCGCGGTGACGCGTACAACCAGCTGATGGACGTCGCCATGAACCTCGCGGCCGCCGACCGGCAGCGCTACGAGGCGCTCAGGGGCTTCTCCTCGGTCCATCGCCTGTCCTTGCAGGTCCTGTACGGCTTCAAGTTCGCCTGCCCGGAATGGAAGGACGAGTTCCGTCTCTGGCTGGCCGCCGTCGACGACCTGCCGGAGCGGGAGGGAACGGTCTTCCTCATGATCGAACTCTGCGGATGGAAGAACGCGGAGACCGCTGAGGTGCTGGGCATCAGCGAGGGCCAGAGCAGCAAGCTCATGAAGCGGGCCAGGGAACAGCTGACGGCGGCAACCGGCGTCTCCGTGGAGGAGCTCACGACGGGCTTCTTCAACGAAGAGATCTCAAGGAGGAATCGGGACCAATGCAACTCGATCTGAAGTGGCCCTTGGGCCACCTGGCGAAGCAGCACCCGGTCACCCATGCCCGGCCTGCCTCGCCTGACGCATGGCAGGACGTCGACGCCCGGCACTTCGAAGCCATCGAGGCCGAGATCGAGCGACGCGCGGCGGGCGGACGGCCGGGCGAGGCCCCCTGGGACTCTCCCGGGTACTTCGACATCGGCGCGCCGGATCATGCCGGTGCGTGGAGCAACGTCCTGGCCGTCCTGCCGCACTGGACCGCTTCGGCGATCACTCAACTGATCACCATGAGCGGCCTGTTGAACACCCCAAGGACTTCTCCCACCGACGGGACGTCCTCGGCCGACACGACCGTTCAGCCCAAGCCCCTGGACCACAAGGCCCAGGACCTCGAACTGCGGCCTCGCACACGTCGACAGGACACAACGGTGTGCTCGGTCGAACACGACACGCGCACCACCACCATCAGTGACACCGTCCTCTGCCACTGAGCCGGAGAACGAGCCGCCGCTCCCGTGGCCTCGACACCCCGGAGCGGCGGCGCCGGCTCCCGGTACCGCATGACCCGCCGCCCTTGACCGACAAGGCGACTCACCATGGCCATCAGCAACACACCGTCGAAGAAGCCGGCGGCCACGTCCGACAAGAAGTCCTCCAGGAAGCCGCCCACCGACGCTCTCGACGCCTCCGACACCGTCGACCAGCGCATACGCGAGTTCGTCAAGGCCCGTCGGCGCCGTCGCCAACTGCAAGCCCTCAAGCTCACTTGTTACGCGATGGCCACCGCGTTCCTGTGCTCCGTCGGCTGCGCCGTCTGGCAGTTGACGATCCCCTCGCTGTTCGCCGGCGTCTACGCCACCCTCGCCGGGGTGTTCGCGGCGGCCACCGGCGTCGGCTACTCCATCTACCTCTCCCGCCGCCGGAACGAATGACCGGCGGGGTTCACGGCTTCAACCCAACCTCACATCAGGGTGCGCCGGACGGCGTTCCGCGCCGAGGAGGAGATCGAGCACCCGCTCATGCGTGTCACCCACCCGATCGACCACGCGGAGCCGTACGTACAAGCCCTGTACCTGGGTCAACGCGGTCTCGGTGAACCACGCCAAGAACATTCTTCCACTGCCCATCAGCGGCATACCGGGGCCCGTGCGCGCCAATAGGAAATCCCTGCGCCTGACGACCCCGTGCGACACGATGACAGCGGTGACCTCGTCCATGTCCCGCCAGTCATCCGGCGTCGAGGTGTCCTCGTCGTCGAAAAAGGTGACTCGGTAGCCGATGTCGATCACGGTGCACGAGTCCTGCGCTCCATTGATCACGTAGCAGATCCAGGCGAGGCGTTCACCCGGCGCGGCGTCAGCGACGACCTGGCCGACCCAGCCGATCATCGGTCTGACCGCACGCGCGTACTGGCCCCGGGCGAATACCGCGCCCATCGCCCCCAGCGATGCGGCGGTTGCGCTCTGCACATCGAGCAACTGAGGCAGTCGCTCCTGGTTGTTCGACCAGATGACAGCGTAGGCCAACAAGCCGCACGCCAAGGCCGCGAGCGCGAGCAGGGCTCGCGAGTAAGGAGCACTACGCCGGACGACACGCTGATGGGTATCCACCGCTTCCCCCGTTCCGTCAGGGGGACTTTAGCCCGGAACCCTTGCATGTGGTACGCACTGCGCCCGCCCGAGTAACCGCCGTGGCTGTGCCTGTGAGGCACCGAGCCGCCCAGAAGCGGTATGGGCGGCACCGGTCACGTCCACGGCGGCTTCACCGAGGCGCTGACATCGATCTGGCCCCATGTGGAGGCCTCCCGCGCCAAACTGCGCGGTAACGGTCAGAGTGTGTGGTTCACCGGGCACGGCCTGGGCGGGACGCTGGCCATGCTCGCCGGCGCGCGCATGTACCCGGAGGACTCCCGCCTGGCCCGACAGTGTCCACCCAGATGCCGCCCAAGCCTCCGTACTCACACGTCGAGACGCTGCGCCACATCGACTCGCACGGCAAAGTGCGCAAGTCGACTGACCCGCTCCGGCGACAGCCCAGCCGTGGAAACAGCGGGCCATGAGCGGGCGTTGCGTGCTGCCCCGTCCCGGTGGCCGGGGTGTGGCTCCGCGCCGTATCCCGGTCGCCGGACGCGGTCGGGCCTGACAGTCTGTCGGTCATGAGTTCCGAACCCGCGCCGTCCGTACCAGGCCGGCACCGCGACCACGGCACGTGGCTCGTCCGGTTCACGGACCGGGTGTTCGTGGTCTGTCCGGCGTGCGGCGGCCGCGCGGTCGTCGTGCCCCTGCCCGGGCTCGCGGCGCCGAAGTACGTCAGCGAACTGCTTTTCCAGCCCCGCCGCCTCGCCTGCGCGGCGTGCGGTGCCGTCGCCGACTGGACGGCCGAGGAGCGGGGCACCGGCCTGGTCGGCGCGGTGCCGGGCGGCACCGAGGATCCCTTCTTCCGGCGTCCGCTCTGGCTCCAGACCCGCTGTGCGGGACGGATCCTGTGGGCCTACAACGAGGAGCATGTCGACGCCCTCGCCGCCTACACCGGCTCCCGGCTGCGCGAGCGCCGCGCCTCTCCGACGATGGCGATGTTCGCCCGGCTGCCGGCCTGGATGAAGTCCGCCAAGAACCGTGACGAGGTACTGGCCGGCCTGGCGACCCTCCGCTCCCTCGCCCGGCTCCCGGCCCCCGCGGACCGCTCCGACGCGGCCCACGAACGCGCCGACCGCCCACGCCATCACGGCAGCATGCTCTTCCGGGGCGGTCCGTACCAGGAGCCTGATCCGCGCTGAGCACAGTAAGTGTGCAGCGGGGTTCAGGCAGGGACACGGCCGCTCACGCCGCCCACCACTCGTCGGTCCCGCAGCCGACTTCACAGTGCCACCAGCCCTCTTCCTGCCCCTGGTTCAGCAGTGCCTTGATGCCGGTGAAATCCGCGCCGGCCGGTGCGGTGACGGCCACCAGGTGGAAGTCCTTGCTGAAGACTTCGCCGCCGAGGTGGAACTCCGAAAGGCGCTGATGCACCGCCTGAGGGCTGCGGCCCAGCGGGCCGGAGGGGATGGGCAGCACTCGGATCGTGCAATTGCCGGCGGAGCTGACCCGCCCGGCCGCCCAGTGCAGCCCGTCGTCGGGGTCCGTCCGGAACCGCACGATCCAGCGCGTCGGCACCTTCGAGGCGTACGACGCGGAGCAGTGCCTCGCCGTCGCCGGCCTGCACGCGTTCAAGGCCCGGCCTTGGGACCGACCTCCGCGGTAGCGGTTCCGGCACGGCCTCCTCGCCCTCCCCCTACCGTCCCGCCCCTCCCTCGTCACCCCCTCCCCCCATCCTGACCGATTCTCGTCGTCAAGCCCGCCCGCCCCCTGTGCAAGCGTGGTTGCCGACCGCAGCAGAACGGCACGCACAGCACGGCACGGCACAGCACGACGGGGAATGAGGTGCACCACCGTGACGGTCTACACCCGCGACGAGGGCGAACTCTTCGGCGAGCAGCCGGGATACGCGTACGCAGGGGCCTCGGTCCATACCGCCACCGGCAATTTCGTCAGGGCGGAGACCGACCTTCCGATGGCGGATCCGCTGGTGGCCTGGCGCCGCACGTACAACGCGCGCAAGACCGGGAACAGCGGGCTCGGCCCCGGCTGGACCCATTCCCACGGCGCCCGGCTGGAGTTCCCGGCCCCGGACCGTGTCCTGCTGCACGGCACGTGCGGGCGGATTCTGACCTTCCGCAGACGCGCGGACGACACCTTCGAGCGCCCGCAGGACCTCGCCGCCGACCTGTACACCGCGCCCGGGAACCAGTACGAGCTGCGCTTCTTCAACGGGCAGACATGGACCTTCGACAACTCCGGCGACTGGACGGAGATCGCCGCCGAGGGCCGTACCGCCACCCTGCGCCACGAGGACGGCCGGCTGACCCGCGTCGAGCACTCCGCGGGCCGCTCGCTCTCCCTCGACTACGACGTCCACGGCCGCATCGTCGCCGTGCACACCGACGACGGCCGCACGGTCGGCTACACGTACGACGGCGACGCCCTGAGCCGGGCCACGCTCCCGGGCGGGGCCGCCATCGGCTACGACGGTGACTCCGAGTCCCGGATCGTGCGCGTGACCGACGGCGACGACGTTGTGGAGGTCGTCAACGAGTACGACGACGAGGGCCGGGTGGCCCGTCAGGAGACCCCCGGCGCGGGCGCGCTCCGCTTCGGCTACGACCCCGACCACGGCCGCACCACCGTCACCCACGAACCCTCCGGCGCCCGGTCCGTGTACACGCACAACGAGGACGCCCGCCCGGTCCAGGTGACGGACGCGCTGGGCCGGTCGAGCACCATGGAGTACGGCCCCGACGGCCTGCTCACCGCCGCCGAACTCCCCGGCGGCACCGTTCTGGAGCGCGTCTACGACGAGGACGGGAACCTTGTCGAGGCCACCGACAGCGGCGCCACCGCCCGCTACACGTACGACGACGAGCGCCGTGTGCGCGAGGCCGTCTCCCCGACGGGGGAGGTGACGTCGTACGACTACGACGGCGACGAGCGTGTCCCCTCGCGTGTCACCGGTCCCGACGGTTCCGTGACCCGGTTCGATGTCGAGGACGGCCTCGTGGTCTCCCGTACCGGAGCCGACGGTGCCACGACCCGCTACGACTACGACGAGCGCCGCAATCTGGTCGAGACCGTCGACGCCACGGGGCAGCGCACCCGCTACACCTACGACGACGCCGGCCGCCGCACCGCCGTCACGGGCCCCACGGACGAGACGAACACGATCACCTACGACGCCGCGGGCCGGCCGGTCGCGCTGACCGACCCCGGGGGCGTCACGGTGACCCGAACGTATTCGGCCACCGGCAGGCTCCTGGAGTACACCGATCCCGAGGGCGCCGCGACCGTCTTCGCGTACGACGCGGGCGGACGCCTCAAGAGCCGTACCGACCGGCAGGGTCTGGTCACCCGGTACGAGTACGACGACTCCGGCCGCCCGGCCGTACTGATCCGGCCCGACGGCTCCCGCACCGAGACCCGCTTCGACGCCGTGGGCCGCCTGGAGCGGGTCGCGGAACCGGACGCGGGCGTCACCACCTACGAGTACGACGCCGCGGGCAACCAGACGGCGGTCCACGCGCCCGAAGGCACCACGGCGATGACCTTCGACGCCCGCGGGAACCAGACCTCCGTCACCCTCCCCGGCGGCGCCACCAACCAGTTCACCTACGACGAGGCGGACCGGCTGACCGAGCGGGTCGACGCCGCCGGAGCCCACTGGGCGACCGCCTTCGACCCCACCGCCCGCACGATCACCCACACCGCGCCCGACGGCGCCCGCCGCACCACCATCCTGGACGCGGAGGGCCGTACGGCGGCGTCCGTCGACCCGCTGGGGCGGCGCACCGTCTACCGCTACGACGGCAACGGCCGACTGGCCACGGTCATCGACCCCGAGGGCGGGCGCACCCACCTGGTCCGCGACGGCCTGGGCCGGGTCGTCGCCCGCACCACTCCGGCCGGGCTCACGACGCGGTTCACCTACCGCGACGGACGCGTGGACACCGTCACCGACCCGCGCGGCTGGATCACCCGGTTCCGCTACGACCGCAACGGGCGCCGCACGCGGATCATCAGGCCCTCCGGTGCGACGACGTCGTACGCCTACGACAAGCGCGGCGCCCTCACCGAGGTCACCGATCCGCGCGGCGGAGTGACGACCTACACCTACGACAAGGCGGGCCGCCTCACCGAGGTCACCGACGTCAAGGGCGTCTCCACCGTCTACGGCCACGACAAGGCCGGGCGCCGCACCACCATCACCGACCCGCTGGGCCGCACCACACGGCGCCGCTACGACGACCAGGGCCGCGTGGCATCGATCCGCAACCCCGCGGGGGACGTGGTCCGCTTCGCCTACGACGACGCCGGCCGGCTCGTCCGGCGCTGGACGGACGACGGCGACGAGGTGACGTACGCCTACGACGGCGCGGGCCGCCGCACCGCGATGACGGACTCCACGGGCACCACGCACTACGCCTACGACGCCAACGGCCGTCTGGTCAGCGCCACTTGGCCGGGCGACTCCACCTACACCTGGGAGTACGACGCGGCGGGGCAGCTGCGGAAGCTGACCTACCCCGACGACGCGTCCGTCGCCTACCGGTACGACCTGGCCGGCCGGCTGATCTCCCTGAAGGACTCCGAGGCCGGGGAGGCGGTCTACGCGGTCGACCCGGACGGCCGGCTCGTCACCGAGCAGCTCCCGGGCGGCTGGGCCCGCCGCTACGGCTACGACGGCGGCCTCCTCACCGGCTTCACCGAGTTGCGGGAGAACGTCGTGGCCACCCACGTCACCTTCGACCGCGACAGCGAGGGCCGCGTCACCCGGCACGACGACGGCACCGCCGTACGGGACTACGCCTACGACCCCGCCGGACAGCTCGTCGCCGCGCACCTCACGCGCGCGGGGACCACGGTCGCCACCGACATCGGCTACGACCTCGCCGGCAACCGCACCATGACCGTCACCGGCGGCAGGGCCACGCGCTATCTCTACGACGCCGCCGACCAGCTGGTCGCCATCGAGTCCGCCGGACGGCGGATCCGCTACGGCTACGACGGAGCCGGACGCCTGACCAGCGCGGACGACAAAGAGGTCAGGCAGAGGATCGCCTACGACGGCTTCAACCACCCGACACGGACCACGACCAGCCGCGCCTGGGCGGTCGAGCGTGCCGACATGACGTACAACGGCGACGGCTATCTGGTCCGCTGGACGGGCCGCACCGGTGACGACGACGCGCCCCGCACCGAGGTCTGCTACCAGTGGACGGTCGGCGACACCGTCCCGCAGATCCTCCACCAGCACGTCGACACGAAGGTGCCGCAGAGTTCCAACACCGCGCCCCTGGGCCGTGACCTGGCCACCGCCCGCTTCACCTACGGCTACACCCGCACCTTCGCCACCACCTGCCACGACTCGGTCACCTTCGCCCGCGACGCGTTCGGCTCGACCGTCGCCACCCGCGCGACCGCACCGTGGGCACAGAGCGAGGTGTACGACGCCTTCGGTGCCGCGCCCGGCACGCCGGTCCTGCCCGAGCCGCACCCGACGGCGCGCATCCCGGTATTCGGCTACCGGGGCGAGCTCAGTCACGGCCCGTCGCTGAACCTGCGGGCCCGCCACTACGACACCGCGCTGGGCCGCTTCACCACCCGCGACCCGCTCTCCGTCCTGGGCAAGAGCAGCCTGGCCAACCATCCCTACGCGTACGCGCACAACGACCCGCTGAACCGGGTCGACCCGCAGGGCACCTGGCCCTCCGTCCTCCAGGGCGTCGCCGCGCTGATCGCCAACGTGCTCCGGGCGCCCCTTCCCGCCGTCGGCTGCGACGGCTGCCAGAACCCCGGCAACGGCATCGAATCCCACCGCAAGTGCTTCCAGGACCGCACCTGCCTGGCCACCCGGGGCTACTTCTCGGCGGACGCGCTCGACGCGGATCCCGACGCACTCAAGGAGCTGTGGCACAGCGGACGGGGCGAGCGCATGGGCCACGCGCTGACCCTGTACGAGCTCAACGGCCGCCGTCAGGGCTTCTGGGACGAGACCTGGGAGGACCTCGGCTGGGCCCGGGCGATCAGCCCGAACGTCGACTGGGAGGTCGGCACCCGCACCCCGTCCGACCCGCCGCCGTACTTCCGCATCGACATCGTCACCGAGGAGGAGCAGATCTTCGAGGTCAAGATGTGGAACAACGGCGCCGCCTACTGGCCGGTCGAGCAGCAGCTCGACCAGTACCTGCGCTTCGGCGCCTTCCGGGACCTGCTGCTCTTCAAGAGCAAGGAGCTCCAGGACTGGGCCGACTCGGTCGACGTCATCACCGGGCTGCGCTGGCCGTGGAGCGAGGACATCGTGTACGTCTGGGGTCTGGGCAACTCGGAGGGGCACATCTACGTCGCCCATGAGGACGAGGACCGGCTGAACGAC
This sequence comes from Streptomyces sp. NPDC059785, assembly GCF_042732375.1. Classification (NCBI taxonomy): domain Bacteria; kingdom Bacillati; phylum Actinomycetota; class Actinomycetes; order Kitasatosporales; family Streptomycetaceae; genus Streptomyces; species Streptomyces sp. NPDC059785. The sequence continues at coordinate 43,078 of NZ_JBHWHV010000014.1, read as the reverse complement.
GACATGAAGAACAAGGCCGAGGGCAACCGGGAACAGCGCGAGTGGGAGCAGGGCGGTGTCCCGTTCGGGCTCCCCATTCCCGTGCCGGTCCCGGTGCCGGTCTGATCGGAGCGCACCCATGCCCCAGGACGTCGAGGTGACCCCACGGCTCGGCACGGCGCTGCGCGACCTCGCGGACGTCACGCTCAGCATCACCGTCTCCGCCGACGCCCCGCCCGACCGTGTCCGGGCCGCGCTGCGCCGCGTCGGGGAGGTCTTGTGGGAGGTGGGCAGCACCACGCCGCTGCCCACCGGCGACCTCCCGACGCCGTCGTACGTCTCCCCGCCGGCCGGCCGCGGTCCCGGCCCCTGGACGATCACCGTGGACTTCGACTTCGCGCCGAGGGAGGAACGCGCGCGCGTGCCGGATCTGATCGCCGGCGTCCTGCGGGAGTCCGGGGTCACGCCCGCGCGCCTGGACGTCCTGGTGGACGACGGCTAGCCGCGGTGCCGTCGATGGTCCCGGGGGCTCCCGGTGCCGGTGCGGGCGGCGCGGATAGACTGCCGCACATGGTGCGATCGTCCCGTGGTGAGGTGAGCCCCGGGATGTGGCGGCGCGAGGCGGGCACCGTGGTGCGGCGGGTGCCGCCGCCCGCGGAGCAGATGACGGCGCCGTTCGCCATCATCGCCGGGCTCCAGATCCCCCGCGTCCCCACGGAGTGGGCGCCGCACTCGCACGCCCTGCACGAACTCGTCTGGGTCCGCGGCGGCACGCTGACGTCCCGGGTCGAGGACCGTATCTTCACCGTGTCCGAGGGGTACGGGCTGTGGATGCCCGCCGGAGTGGTGCACGGGGGCCGGGCGACGGCGGGCGCCTGCTTCCACGAGGCGTTCTTCGCGCCCGACCGCGCGCCGTTCGCGTTCGAGGAGCCGAGGGCGATCGCGATGACGCCGTTGCTGGAGTCGCTGCTGACGTATCTGTCCCGTACGGATCTCGACGCGGCGGCCAGGGCGCGGGCGGAGTCGGTCGTGTTCGACGTGGTCGAGCCGTCGGAGCACCGGTTCGCGCTGCAACTGCCCGGTGACTCGCGGATCGACGCGATCGCCGAAGCGCTGCTGGACGATCCCGCCGACGGCCGCTCGCTGGAGGAGTGGGCGCAGTGGCTGGGGATCAGCGACCGCACGGTCACGCGCGCGTTCCGGCACGCGACCGGTCTGTCCTTCGCGCAGTGGCGGCAGGTGCTGCGGGTGCACCGGGCGCTGGCGCTCCTCGCCGACGGTCTCGATGTGACGGCCGTCTCCGAGACTCTGGGCTACGCGCAGCCCAGCACCTTCATCGCCTCCTTCCGCAGGGTCATGGGCACCACGCCGGGCGCGTTCTTCGACGCTGGCGGCTCCGGCGGGGGTGTCCGGAATCCCGTATCGCCTGTCCAGGACTCCTGATTGCCGACGTGGCGGGCGGAACATACTCTTCTCGCAGTTAGGCAACCCTTAGTTACTCGCCGCGAACGGTTCTCTTCGTGTGCGCGGGTGTCTGCTGCCCGGGCGACGACGGCCGGGCGCAGGGGCTGCCTCGGCTCCTGACCCTCCGACCGTCCGGACTCACCGATGTTCACAAGCCCTTTCCTGCGCGCCGCCCACCCCGTGGCCGACCCCGCCACGCCGGTGGCCGCCCTCAACGGGCACGACCTGGTACTGCGGTACGGCGGCAGCCCGGTCGTCCACGGCGTCTCGCTGACCCTGGCGCCCGGCCGGGCGACCGCCCTGGTGGGGCCGAACGGCAGCGGGAAGTCCACGCTGCTGCGCGCGCTGTCCCGGCTGCACCGGGTGGACGGCGGCCGGGTGACGCTCGGCGGCCCCGACGGACCGGCCGAGCGCGACGCGGCCCTGCTCAGCGCCCGGCAGTTCGCCCGCGAGGTCACGCTGTTCTCCCAGTCCAGGCCCGCGCCCCAGGGGCTGACGGTCGCGGAGGTCGTGGCGTTCGGACGCCACCCCTACCGGCGCGGCTTCGCCGGACCGACCGCCGAGGACCGCGGTGCCATCGACCACGCCATGGGCGTCACCGGCGTGCGCGACATGGCGGACCGGCCGGTCGGAGAGCTCTCCGGCGGGGAGATGCAGCGGGTCTGGCTCGCGGCCTGCCTGGCCCAGGACACCGGCGTCGTCCTGCTGGACGAACCCACCAACCACCTGGACCTGCGCTACCAGATCGAGACCCTCGACCTGGTGCGCGACCTCGTCCAGGAGCACGGCATCGCGGTCGGCGTCGTGCTCCACGACCTCGACCAGGCGTCCCGCGTCGCGGACACCATCGTCCTGATGCGCTCCGGCCGCGTCCACGCGGCGGGCGCACCCGCCGACGTCCTCACCGCACGGAACATCGCCGAGGTCTACGACATCCGCGTCGAGGTCGGCGTCGACCCGCGCACCGGCCGGCTCCGTATCGACCCGATCGGACGGCACCCCATCGACCCTGTCGAGCGGCACCCCATCGATCCCGTCGAGCGGCACCCCATCGATCCCGTCGAGCGGCACCCCGCCTGAAGCGGCACATCCGCCGCCTCTCCGCGTCGCGCCGAGAACGACTTGCAGGAAACAAGAAAGAGGAACGTCCATGAACCGTGCCCGTCGCCTGGCGGCATCAGCCTCCACGGGGCTCGCCCTCCTCGCCGCAACGGCCTGCGGCACGACCGACGTCGACAAGGCCGAGGCCGGCACCAGCGCGAGCGCGTCACCCGCGTCGCAGGACTGCGCCGCGGACACCACGGCCACTTCGACGAAGCCCGTCTCCTTCAAGGACGGCGTGGGCCGGCAGGTCAAGCTCGACAAGCCCGCCAAGCGGATCGCCGTCCTGGAGTGGCAGCAGGTCGAGGACGCGCTGACGCTGTGCGTCACCCCCACCGCGGTCGCCGACCCGAAGGGATACACCACCTGGGTCAGCGCGGAGAAGCTGCCCAGCGGGGTGACCGACATCGGCACCCGTGAGGAGCCCGACCTCGATACCCTCTACGCGGCCAAGCCCGACCTCATCGTCGTGGAGGCCTTCGACCCCGACGACGAGACCATCAAGAAGCTGGAGAAGCGGGGCGTCCCCGTGCTGGCCACGAAGGGCGCGGACCCGAAGGACCCGATCGGGAACATGCGGGACGTGTTCAGCATGATCGGCAAGGCGACGGGGCGCACCGAGCGCGCGAACCAGGTGCTCAAGGAGTTCGACCAGCACCTCGCGACGGCGAAGAAGCAGGTCACCGACGCCGACCTGCCGACGAAGGACTTCCTGTTCTTCGACGGCTGGCTGGAGAGCGGCAACCTGACCATCCGCCCCTACAGCGACGGCGCCCTGTTCACCGAGATAGGCAAGGAACTCGGAATGAACCCCGCCTGGACCGACGCCATCAACAAGGACCACGGTGACGGGGGCGTCGACCCCTCCTACGGCCTCGCGCAGACCGACGTCGAGGGACTCACCGCGGTGGGTGACGCCAACCTCTTCTACGCCAACGACGAAGGGGCCGGCGGGTACGTCGCCGCGCTGAAGAAGAACTCGATCTGGAAGACCCTCCCGGCCGTGAAGGAAGGCCGCGCGCACTCGTTCCCGGCACGGGTGTGGGGTGCCGGCGGCCCGCGCTCCTGCGAGCAGGCGATCGACGCCTACGTCGACGTGCTCGACAAGAAGTGAGCGCACCGCACACCGTGAGCACACAGCACGAAGTCAGCACGGAGCGGGCCCCGGCACCCGCGCCCGGAGCGGAGCCGCTGCCGCGCGTCGAGCGCGGCGGCGGCCCCTCCGGGGTCGCCGTCCTGGCGGCCCTGGCCGTCGCGACCGTCCTGGTGGGCATGTGGCACCTGACGCAGGGGACATCGGGCGTCGGCGTCGGCGACCTGGTGCGCTACCTCGCCGGACACCGCGACACCACCGGCGGGGCGCCGGTCGGTGAGATCATCACGGGCTCGCGCCTGCCGCGGCTGCTCGCGGGCGTGGCGGTGGGCTTCGCGCTCGGTGCCGCCGGTGCGCTGCTCCAGTCCGTCACGCACAACGCGCTCGCCTCCCCCGACACCCTCGCGGTCACGGCCGGGGCGTACTTCACACTCACGCTCGTCGCGGCCTTCGGTCTCACCGTCCCGCTGTGGGCGTCGGGCGCCGTCGCCTTCGCCGGCGGCCTGGCGGCGGCGGCGCTCGTGCTGCTCCTCGCGGGCCGCGCCGCGGGCACCGCGGGCACCCGCCTCATCCTCGCCGGATCGGCGACGGCGATGGCCCTGGACGCGGCGAGCGGGATGTTCCTCATCCTGTTCAAGCAGAACACGACCGGTCTCTTCGCCTGGGGCAGCGGTTCGCTCGCGCAGCTCAACATCGACGCGTCGCTGCGCGCCGTCCCGCTCGTGGCCGCGGTGCTGTGCGTGGCCCTGGCGCTGTCGCGCAGGCTGGACGTGATGCACCTCGGCGACGACGCCGCGTCCACCCTGGGTGTGCCGATCCGGTCCACCCGTGTCATCGCCGTGCTCTGCGCGGTGCTTCTGACCAGTACGGCGGTGACCCTCGCGGGGCCGATCGCCTTCGTCGGGCTCGGCGCCCCCGTCCTGGCCCGCCTCGTCGCGGGGCGGGTCCGGGCGCTTCGCCGGCACCTCCTCCTGGTGCCCGCGGCCGGGTTGCTCGGCGCGCTGCTCATCCTGCTCGCGGACGCGACGCTGCGCGCGGTGCAGGGCGCGGACGGGGCCGCCGCCATTCCCACCGGCGTACCGACCGCGCTGCTCGGCTCCGTCGTGATCGTGGTCCTCGCGCTCCGCCTCCGTGACACGGGCGGGCTCCGGCAGCCCCCGCACGCGCGGGTCGCCGTACGGTCGCGCCGCGCGTTCCTCCTCGTCGTGCTCGGCGCGGTCGCGCTCCTCGCCGGGGCGGCCCTGGTGGCTCTGCTGGCGGGCAGCCTGTGGCTGCGGACCGGAGACCTCGTCCTGTGGGCCAAGGGCACCGCTCCGCTCCTGATCGGGCAGGCGCTCGACGACCGGGTGCCGCGCGTGATCGCCGCGGTCCTGGCCGGGGCGGCGCTCGGGCTGGCCGGCTGTGTCGTCCAGAGCTCGGTGCGCAACCCGCTGGCGGAACCCGGGGTGCTCGGCATCACGGCGGGCGCCGGACTGGGCGCGGGGGCCGTCGCCACGTCGGGAGTGACCGGCGGACAGACGGTGCTCGTCACGGTCGCGGTCGCGGCGGGGCTCGCCACGTTCGCGCTGATCGCCCTGCTGTCCTGGCGCGGTGGATTCCTGCCCGACCGGTTCGTCCTGATCGGCATCGGCTGCGGTTACGGCCTCAGCGCCGTCACCACCTTCCTGCTGCTGCGCGCCGACCCGTACGACACACCACGGATCTTCACCTGGCTCTCGGGGACGACCTACGGGCGCACGCTGCCCGACGTCGTACCGGTCGCGGTGGCCCTGGCGCTGGCGCTGCCCGTGCTGCTCGCCATGCGGGACCGGCTCGACCTGCTCGCCGTCGACGAGGACACCCCGCGCATCGTCGGCGTCAGGCCGGTGCGCGTGCGCTTCGCCGCGCTGACGGTCGCCGCGGTGCTCGCGGCGCTCAGCGTGGTCGCCATCGGCGTCGTCGGGTTCGTGGGGCTCGTCGCCCCGCATCTCGCCCGGTCGCTGGTGGGCGCCCGGCACGGCCGCGCGATCCCGGTCGCGATGCTGCTCGGCGGTGTGCTGGTGTGCGTGGCCGACGCCGTCGGCCGTACGGTCGTCGCACCCTCCCAGGTGCCGGCCGGCCTCATGATCGCCCTGGTCGGTGCCCCGTACTTCGTGTGGGTGCTCCGGCGGTCCCGCGCATGAGGCCGGACCCGCGCCCCGCCGAGGGTGCCGTCGTCGTCCCGTTCGAGTCCGGCACGTCGGCGGCCCTGCTGAGGCGGCTCGGACGCCATGAGGTGCCGGAGCGCTGGCGCACGGTCGACCGCTCCGCCCACGCTCCGCGCCTCGTGGCCGTTCCGTCCGCGGACGGCGCGGAGTGGGCCGCCGCCGCGCTCGTGACGGCGCGCCCGGACACGGCCTACCTCAAGATCGTCGACGCCGTCGGGGACGTACCGGCGGCTGTCCGGGCCGTCGTCGCCCACGCGCGCGGCCAAGGGCTCGTGCAGGTCAAGTGGGAAGGCTGGACGGCGAGTCCTCGGGTCGCCGCCGACGCCGGATTCACGCCGCTGCGTGCGCCGCTCGCCACGGCTCAGGACGCGGACGGGCCCGGTAAGGGCTATGTGCGCTGGCTGTGCGAGGGCGCGGGCACCGAGCCGCCGTACTACGGGCAGAGCACGACCTTCACGTGCGGCGCCGTCACCGCCCTGGTCGCGCAGGCGCACGCGGGAACGCTGCCGCACCGGGAGCTCGACCGCCGGGCGGAACTGACGCTGTGGCGCGACGCGACCAACTTCCCCGCGTGCGAGCCCGTCGGCCTCGGCGTCGCCGTGCGCCGGGCGTGGCCGTCGTCCCCCGTCACGGTCCACCTCGACACGGACCGCCCCGTCCTCCTCGACCACTACCCGCAGAGCGAGCAGGAGTGGCGTGCCCTGTTGCAGCGCACGTCACGCGACGACGCCGCACGGATCGGTGTCCCGGTCGACCCCGGCCACCTCTCCCTGACCGCGCTGCGCGGCGCGCTCGACCGGCGCGAACATGTGCTGCTCCTGCTGTCGCTCGCCCGGATGCAGGGGTTCGACGTACCGCACTGGGTGCTCTGCCACGGCACCGTGCCCGGCGCCGTCGTGATCGAGGACCCGTGGGCCCACACGGTCGCTGGGGACACCTGGGTCGACGCCCACCTGCTGCCCGTGTCCGACGCGTCGCTCGACATCATGTCGGCCCTCTCGCCGGACCGCTTCCGGGGCGCCGTGACCATCGGCCGTCCCGATGCGATCTCAACGGGGCTCCAGGGAAGGTGAGTTGACGTTCTCTCGCGTTCGGCGAGCGGAGCTGTTCCGTTCGCCGCCGTCGCCCGGGAGGATCCCGGCAGTGCCGTGGCACACGCAGTGCGCGGCGACGCGAGGGGGGTCTCATGCGGATCGGGCGGACGGAGTCACGGGTCGCGGTGGTGGGCGGGGGGATCGGCGGCATGGCCGCCGCGGCGTTCCTGCACCGGGCCGGCCTCGACGTCACCGTGCACGAGCAGGCGGCCGTGCTCAAGGAGATCGGGGCCGGACTCGTACTGGCGCCCAACGCCGTACGGCTGCTGCGGCACCTGGACGTGGCGGACGACGCCTTGCGGCGGGCCGTTCCGCTGGACTGGGGGTGGGAGTTCCGGCGGTGGCAGGACGGGACGGTGCTGTCCGTCGAGCGGCTCGAGGGTGTCTGCGAGCGCCTCTACGGTGAGCGCACGTACACCATGCACCGGGCCCATCTGCTCGACGCGCTCCGGTCGGCCGTGCCCGACCGGGCCGTTCGGCTGGGCTCCCGCTGCACGGGGGTCGAAGCACGCGGCCACGGTGTGCGCCTGTCCTTCGCGGACGGCACCAGCACCGACGCGGACATCGTGGTCGGGGCGGACGGTACGCACTCGACCGTCCGTGACACGGTCGCGGAGCCGACGGAGCCGCGTATCTCCGGGCTCTGCGCCTTCCGCACCGTCGTGCCCGCCGCCTCGGCTCCGGCGTTCGCGCTCCGCCCGGCGCAGACCATATGGCTCGGGCCGGGCCGGCACTTCGTGCACTACCCGATCTCGGGAGGGCGGGCGGTCAACGTCGTCGCCGTAGCGCCGGCCGGGGCGGACACCGAGGAGTCCTGGAGCGCGACGGCCGGTATCGGGGAGTTCCGGGCCGAGTTCGAGGGCTGGGACGCCCGCGTGGGCGACCTCATCACCGCGGGTTCGGTCCCGGGGCGCTGGGCTCTGCTGGACCGCCCTCCGCTGCCCCGGTGGAGCCGCGGAAGGGTCACCTTGCTGGGCGACGCCGCCCATGCGATGTACCCGTTCTACGGCCAGGGCGCGGCGCAGTCGATCGAGGACGCCGCGGTCCTCGCGCGCTGCCTGACCGCCGGCGCGGCCGACCCCGAACAGGCACTGGACCGTTACGAGCGCGCACGCATCGGTCGCACCTCCCGCCTCCAGGAGGTCAGCCACGGCCGCGCGCAGGACAACCACCTGCCGGACGGCCCCGAGCAGCGGGCGCGCGACCGGGCGTTCGCCCGGGCCGACCCGCTGGTGCGCAACGGCTGGATCTACGGGTACGACGCGCAGGCGGTGCCCCTGTAGAGGGGCACCTCTATGGCACCGTGCGCTGATCAGGACGTGGCTGTGAGGTGCTCGGCCAGTTCGGTCAGTACCTCGTGGGCGGCCTCGGGGCCGGTGTTGAGGTAGAAGACGTCGTCGTCGACGGCGATGGCGTGCTTCTTGCCGACGGCGCCGAGGGTGGGCCAGAGCGCGGCCTCGGTCAGGGTGCTCGCCTTCGCCGTGCCGCCCTGGACGCCGTAGAAGATCCAGTCGGCGTCGGCGCGGTCCAGCTTCTCGCTGCTGATGTCCTCGGAGGTCTCCTGGAAGGTCTGGGTGTCCGGGCGGGCGAGTCCCGCGTCCTCGGCGATGGTTCCGGTGAACGAGGGGACGCCGAACACCCGGAGGCGGTCGCCGTTCTTGCGCAGGAAGGAGACGGTGACCGTGTCCTCCACCTGCTTGCCCAGGGCTGTCGCGTCGGCGTGGAAGTCGTCGAGGACGGACTGCGCCTGACTCGCCTTGCCGACGGCGTCGGCCAGGAGGAGGAAGTCCTGCTTCCAGTACAGGCCGGTCCCCTGGGTGGCCACGGTCGGGGCGAGCTTGCTCAGTGACGTGTAGAGGCTCTTGGCGTCCTTGCCCGCGGTGTTCATCAGGATCAGGTCGGGGTCGATGTTGGCGATGGCTTCGAGGTTCGGCTCGACGCGGGAGCCGACGTCGGCCACCTTGCCGAGCTGCTCGGCATCCTCGGGAAAGGCCGACTCGAGGTAGGACGGGACCAGGTCGGCGCCGTCGCCCCGGGTGGAGCCGCTGGGGACGATGCCGAGGGTCAGCAGGGCGTCGGCCTGCCCGGTGGAGATGACGACGACCTTCTTCGGCGCCGTCTTGAGGGTGGTGCTGCCCTCGAAGTGGACGACGGTGCGGGGGAAGACACCGTCCTCGGCGCCGCTGCCCTTGCCCTCGGGCATCGTGCGGGGTGCGGTGTGCACCTGAGCGGCGGCCGCCTTCGCCGAGGGTTTCGTGTCGGCGGCGTCGGTGGCGGCGCCGGTCGAGCAGCCGGTCAGTGCGGCAAGTCCCGCAAGGAGGAGACCCGCTGTCAGGCGGCGGGGCAGGCGGTGCGATCTACTCATAGTTAGGTAGCTTAGGCTTACCTAACTGAACGTCGCGCCATACGGCCCGTGCGCTGCGTCACACCCCCGCTCCCCCGCTCACTGGATCCACGGAGACCTCGACGGCCATGACACTGTCCCCGCCGGCACCCGCGCGACCGCGCACGCAGGCTCCGCGACATCGACCGAACCGCGTCTCGCGGCGGACCGCGGGCTGGTTCGTGTGTCTGGCCCTCGCCGTACTGCTGTTCCTGGTCAGCCTGGGGACCGGCGCGCGCGGCATCCCGCTCGACGCGGTCTGGCAGGCGCTCGTCCACCGCGACACCACCGCCGACAGTGTCATCGTGTGGCAACTGCGCATGCCGCGGACCGTGTTGGCCTGTGTCGTGGGCGCGGCGCTGGGTGTCGCCGGAGTGGTCATGCAGGCCGTCATCCGCAACCCACTGGCGGAACCGGGGCTGGTCGGGGTGAACGCGGGCGCGTCCTTCGCCGTGGTGGTGGCCATCTCCGCGTTCGGGCTCACCAGCCCGGCGGACTACGTGTGGTTCGCGTTCCCCGGCTCCCTGGCCGCCGCGTCGGTGGTCTACGGCCTGACCGTACGGGCCTCCCGGACCGGGCAGCACATCCGGCTGGTGCTCGCGGGGGCCGCCATGACGGCGGCCCTCGGCGCCTGCACGGGGGTCCTCACCACGTTCAACACGCAGGCTTTCGACTCGTACCGGTTCTGGGTGGTGGGCTCACTTCAGGATCGCGGGACCGCCGCGCTGGCCGCCTCCACCCCGTTCGTCGCCCTCGGGCTCGCCCTCGCGCTGCCCCTGGGTCCCGCCCTCAACGCCCTGGCGCTGGGCGACGACACCTCCACCGCCCTGGGGCTGCGGACCGGGACCGTGCGCGTGGCCGGGTTCGCGGCGGTCATGCTGCTGTGCGGCGCCGCCACCGCGGCGGCGGGGCCCATCGGCTTCGTCGGCCTGGTCGTCCCGCACGCGCTGCGCATGCTGCTGGGCCCCGACGTCCGGTGGCTGCTGGTGTACGCGGTCCCCGCGGGCGCCGCGCTGGTCCTCGCCGGTGACGTCGCCGGACGGCTGATCGCGCCGCCCGGTGAGATCGAGGCGGGCATCGTCACCGCGTTCATCGGCGCTCCGGTCCTGATGTGGCTGGTCAACCAGCGCAAGGGAGTGCGCCTGTGAGCACGGCCGACGGGCGGCGCGGCCGTCACATCGTCCTGTCGCTCCCCCGCGGCGTGACCCTGCGCGCGGTACGGCGCACCGCCTGGGCCGGAGCCGCGATCGCCGCGGGATGTCTCGCGCTGTTCGCCCTCGGGGTGTTCACCGGCACGTATCACATCAGCACGGCCCAGGTGTTCGGCGTGCTGCACGGCGGCGGCAGTGCGACGGACCGGTTCATCGTGCTCGGCCAGCGCATGCCCCGCGGTGTTGCGGCCCTGCTGGTCGGAGCGGGACTGGGGCTGGCCGGATCGCTGTTCCAGAGCCTGTCCCGCAATCCGCTGGGCAGCCCGGACATCATCGGGTTCACCACCGGCTCCACCACCGGCGCGCTGGCCGCGCTGCTCATCGGCGGCGGCACCCGTCTCGGCGCGGGCGGCGGCGCGCTGCTGGGCGGCCTCGCCACCGCGCTGCTGGTGCACCTGCTCACCGCCGCGGGCGGCGCCGTCGGCGGGCGCCTCATCGTGACGGGCATCGCCGTGGGCGCCATGCTCGCCTCGGTCAACGACTACCTGATCACCCGCGCCGACATCGAGTCGGCCGAGAGCGCCAAGGCGTGGACGTTCGGCAGCCTCAACGCGATCACCTGGCCACAGGTCGTCCCGGCCGCGGTCGCGTTCCCCGTGCTGCTCGCCGCGACCCTGGTGCTGGCCCGGCCGCTGCGGATGCTGTCCATGGGCGACGACACCGCCGCGGCCCTCGGGGTCCGGGTGGACCGGATCCGCCGGCTCACCCTCCTGGTGGGCGTGGCCTGGACCGCCCTGGCCATCGCGGTGGCCGGGCCGATCGGCTTCCTCGCCCTGGCCGCACCCCAGTTGGCCCGCCGCGTCGCCCGCACCGGCTCCATGCCGGTGATGACCGCGGCCCTGACGGGCGCACTGCTGCTGGCCTGTGCCGACTTCACGGGCCAGCGCCTGCTGGCCCCGTTCCAGATCCCGGTGGGCCTGGTCACCGGAGCCCTCGGCGGCCTGTATCTGATGTGGCTGCTGCACCGGAGGGTGTGAGGTGCCGTGAGACTGCGGACACAGGTCACTCCGACCTCTGCGAGGCATCGACCCCACATGTGCCCGCCGCCAACGGGTACGCGGTCCGGTCCTGCCAGCGCTGTCCGTCCCAGGTGATGAGGTGCACGGCCTCGACGCGGCAGCTCAGCGGCAGCCGGGGCGCCAGTCCGGCCTCCAGCGTCCTGTAGACGGTGTCCTGCGTGGCCGGGCCCTCGTCGTTGGCGATCGTCAGGTGCGGGGCTGGCGAGGCACCGAATATCCCCCGGTAGGGCACCGTTTCCGGCCAGTGCGCGGTGAGGTGCTGAGTCGGCGCGGTCACGGGCGTGTGCGGCGTCGGGGCGAGGCAGAGCACGCCGGGGAAGCGTCCGAAAGTGTCGAAGGTGAGGGTGAAGGCCGCATGTCCGGCGAAGAGTCCGGCGATCTCGCGGTCGGTCGCGGCGTCGATACGGCTCTCGTGGAGGAACGGGTACAGCACGGTCACATGGGCCGGGAAATCGGCCCTCACCAGAGGGTCGGCCGGCGGCACCTTGATGGTGAGTGCCGTATCACCCGGTACGTCGGGCCACCCCGCGACCGCACCACCGCTCACATCGACGTTCCGGTCCGCACACATCACACACCATGATCGCACCAGCCGGTGACGGAACGGCTCCTGCCGGGACGCTCGACGGAGGAGAATGTCTCCACCAGGCATGTGTCCGCCGGGACGGAGCGGGCCGTTCGTGTACGGGGGAGCGGATGAAGAACAAGCGCAGGCCGGAGCCCGGTTCAGGTACGGAATGGGGCCCTCTGTCCGTCACCAGACGCGGCGGAAGCCCCGCCGTCTGGGTGGCGCTGGCGGTCGCGGCTGCCGGATTCGTGAGTTCCGTGGTCGGGATCGCCGTGCTGGACGACAAGGGGGCGCCGCACATGGGCACGCGGCGACCGGGCCAGGCGCTCTTCCAGGACGGCATCGTCGAGGACCGGAAGAACCTGCTGGCGGGCCTGCTCACCTACGAGTCGCACGTCGACTCCGATGTGGGCGAGACCGCCACCACCACCGTCACGCTCAAGGCGTTGAGCCGGAAGGCCGCCGAGGCACGGGACAAGGAAACCTCCCTGGCCCGCCGCAACTTCAAGGTCGGAGGGGTGCAGGGCGCGTCGCTCGCCTCGGCCAGTGCTGACGTGACGGTGAAGCCGCTGTCGGACGCCAGAACCCAGCAGGTCATCGCCGCCCCCGGTGACGAGGCCCGTTGGCAGTGGTCCGTGACGGCCGACAAGCCGGGTGACTACGACCTGACGCTGTCCGTCACCACCTATCAAGGGGAGTCGAGCCGCGCCCTGACCACCCTCAACCCGCCGGTCACCATCCACCTCACCGCCGCCAACACCGCGTCCTACCGCTTCTCCGTCGCCCGCGGCTGGCTGATCGCCGCAGGCGGTCTCGTGGGAGTGCTCGGTGTCTTCTGGGCCCTGCGCGGACCGGTCGTCACCTACACGCGAGCGCGCAAGGAAGCGCGACGGGAGAAGGAGGCGCGGGGCGAGGACGGGTACATGTGACCGCCTGACGACGGGCGATGGTTCATGTCCGGGGAAGTGGTGACGTCTCGATGCCGTCGGTTAGGTCCAGTTCCCTTCCCGGCGTCTGACGGGTCCACCGGGCGAACCAGACGAGGGCCGCCACCAGGACCCACACCGCGACCACCGGGCGGCGGTCCGCGCCGTCGGTGAGGCCGAGCGCGGCACACAGCGCCAGGGCGGGAAGCGCGGCGGTGAGCAGCCGCGCCCGGCCGACGGAACGCGTCCAGTGGGTCAGCGCGGTGGCGACCAGGAGGTAGGCGCCCAGTGCGGCGGCCATCAGCCAGCCGGTCTGCTCCGGCAGCCGGCCGTCGGCGTGTTCCACCGCCACCCCGACGGCGGCGGCGAGGGCCGCGAGCGCGCCGGTGACGAAGCAGTGCAGGCCCAGCAGGAGACGGGGCTGCGGGGTGTCGTCGCCGAGGCCCGGGATACCGCCCCGGCCGCGGCGCAGGGACAGCGACCAGAGCAGCACGAGGAGCAGGAACGCGGCGGGCATGACGTAGAAGAAGTGGTGGCTCCACTCGATCCCGGAGCCGGCCTCGACGAGCTGGATGACGCCCTCGCCCAGGACGATGATGGTGAACAGGCCGAGGCGTTCGGCGAGGTGCTCGGTGTCCGTGCGGGCGATGGTCACCTGCCCCCCGTCCTCCCGGGACCTCCCGGTCTCCCTCACCTCCCGGGACCTCCCGGTCTCGCTCAGCGCTGCCTCGCGGCGGCGCACCCGTTCGCGCTGCTCCTCGAAGTGCCGCAGCAGCCGTCCCTTGGAGAGGACGAAGGTGACGTAGAGGTCCAGGGCCACGCCGGCCGTCCAGAGCCAGGGGCGTGCCGGTCCGTCGACCCAGATCGAGACGATCCAGGGGACCGTCCCCGCGCCGAAGGACACCGTCGGCCAGTCGAGGAGGAGTTCGCGGCGGTCGCGGAAGACGCTGCCGCCGAGGAAGCGCGTGGCGGTGTAGGCGATCGCGAACGCAGTGCCCTTCTCGCCCTCCTGGACGCCGTGCACCGCCGCCGCCATCACGGTCAGGCCGAACATGCCCGCGAGCAGGGTGCGGACGCGGGTGTTCTCCCCCGCCACGTTCCCGTACAGGGTCAGGACGAGCCAGTTCGTCCAGAAGGCCAGGAACAGCACGATGTACAGACCGACGTCACGCCACCCCGGCTCGCCGTGCAGCAGGTGCGCGAGCTGCGCGACACCGGCCACGGCGACGAGGTCGAAGAAGAGCTCCAGCCACGAGGCGTGCCGCTCCGGGGCCGTACTGGGCATGAGGATGTTCGTCGGTGTGTCAGCCACGGGAGCAGGCTACTGGTGGTGGCGATCACGCCCGACCGGCCCCCGTGAGCGGCGGCCGCCGTCCCCGCCGTCCCTGCTTCCCCGCGTGCCGGGGGGGGGCAGGGACGGCGGCCGGAAGACGTGCGGCACTACTGGGTTCAGGCGGCCGGCCGGGGTGCCGAGTGGCGGGCCATGAGGTGCTCGATCAGGGTCAGCAGGACGTCGCGGCCCTCGCCGCGTTCACGCGCGTCGAAGAGCACCAGCGGCACCTGGGGGTCCAGGTCGAGGGCGGTGCGGATCTCCTCGGACGTACGGTCGCGCACGTTGTGGAAGCAGTTGACCGCGACGACGAACGGGATGCCCCGGCTCTCGAAGAAGTCGATGGACGCGAAGCTGGTCTCCAGGCGGCGGGTGTCGGCCAGTACCACCGCTCCCAGGGCGCCGTGCACCAGGTCGTTCCACATGAACCAGAAACGTTCCTGGCCGGGTGTGCCGAACAGGTAGACCACCAGCTCCCCGCTGATGGTGATGCGCCCGAAGTCCAGCGCCACGGTGGTGGTCGACTTGGCGTCGATGCCCACCAGGTCGTCCACGCCGACGCTGGCGCGGGTCAGGTACTCCTCGGTGTGCAGCGGGGCGACCTCGCTGACCGAGCCGACCAGGGTGGTCTTGCCCACGCCGAAGCCGCCGGCGATCAGTATCTTCACGGCCTGGGCCGTCCGGTCCGGTTCAGAGTTGCCGAAGCCCATCTCTCACCGCCTCAAGAAGGGTCATGTCGGGAAGTGCACCGTTCTGCGCGAAGGCCAGGGGCGGCCGGGCGCTCACGCGCCCGGCGTCGATCAGGTCACTGATGAGGATCTTGGTCACCGACACCGGCAGGTCCAGCTCGGCCGCGATCTCGGCCACCGCGACGGGCCGGCGGCCGCACATGCGCAGGACGGTACGGTGCTCCGGCTGCAATGCGTGCCGCTCGGCCGAGGTGTCCGTGCCGGACGAGGACTGTGCCGTGATCAGGGTGATCAGGGTCAGGTCGTCGCGGCCCGCGGTGGTCCGCCCGCCCGTGATGGTGTACGGGCGGACCAGCGGTTCGTCGCCGTCGTCGTCCAGGTCCTCCGTCCAGTGCTTCATACGCCGGCCTCGGGGCCGGCGCCTGGGGGCGGGCCCGACTGCTGAGCGCGCGCGTCGGTGCCCAGCTTCTGCCCCACCTGCTGGACCAGGGTGTGCATGGCGACCGCCATCACCTCGGCGTCGACCTCCTGGGAGGCGACCACGGCCAGGTGGGTGCCCCGGCCGGCCGCGGTGACGAACAGCCACAGGTCGGCCAGCTCGACGATGACCTGCTGGACCGGACCGCCCTGGAAGAGCTGTCCGACGCCTCGGGCCAGGCTCTGCTGACCGGTGGCGATCGCGGCCAGTCGTTCGGCGTCGGAGCGCTCGATGGTCTTCGAGCTGCTGATCACCAGGCCGTCGTCGGACAGCACGATGGCGTGCCGGGTGCCGGCGACCTGGTCGACCAGTCCGTCCAGGAGCCAGTCCAGGTCTGCGTCGGTGGCGATGGTTCGCTGAGTCATCCTCGGTCTTCCGTCTTGAGCGGTTCGGTCTGGTCAGTGCCGGTCGCGGACGGCCTCGGGCCGGCGCTGCGGTTCTTGCGGGACTGCCGTTGGAAGGCGCCGATGGCGGCGCCGGATCGGGCCGGCGTGCTGGACGGCACCTCGGAGGCCGGTTCCTCCGACGGGGCGGGCACGCGCAGTTCGGCCACCAGGCTGGCCTGCCGGGTCCGGCGGGGCAGCGGCGCGGGTCCGGCCGCGGGGGCCGGCTCGTCCTGCGGGGCCGGCCGGTCCTGGCCGGCCGGCGCGGGCTGCGCCGCCGACGCCGGCGCCGTCGCGGTGACGTCGGCCATGGCCCGTCCCCGGGCCCGTACGGGCAGTTCGCCCGGGGTGTCCGCGGTCGAGGGGTCGGCGCTTCGGCGGGAGGGCAGGGCGGGGATGTCGGCGTCGCGCGACGCCGGGTCGTCGGCCGTCTCCGGTACCGACTGGGGCCGCTCGGCCAGCAGGGACTGCGGGACGAGGACGATGGCGCGGGTGCCGCCGAACGCCGAGGGCCGCAGCTCCACCTGGAGTCCCAGGCTCACCGACAGCCGGGCCACCACGTACAGGCCCAGGCGTACGTCGTCGGCGCGGGTCATCACGTCGAGCTGCGGCGGTGCCTTCATCAGGGCGTTGAACGTCTCGTACTGCTCGGCGTCCATGCCCAGGCCGCGGTCCTCGACCTCGACGGCGACGCCCCGGCTGACCGGCGACGCCTTGATCTCGACCGGGGCGGGCGGCTTGGAGAACGCGGTGGCGTTCTCCATCAGCTCGGCCAGGATGTGGATGAGCGGGCCCACCGCCCGCTCGGCGATCCACGGCCGGCCCTCGACGTCGATCGCGATGCGCCGGTAGTCCTGCACCTCGCCCTGCGCGGCGCGCAGGACGTCGAGCAGCGGCACCGGCCGGCGCCAGCGGCGCCGCGGCTGACCGCCGCCCAGGATGACCAGGTTCTCCTCGTAGCGGCGCAGGCGGGCCGTGAGGTGGTCCAGGTCGAAGAGCCCCTCCAGGACCTGCGGGTCCTCGTGCCGGCGCTCCAGCTCGTCGAGCTTCTTGAGCTGCAAGCCGATCAGGAGCTGGGTGCGGCGCGCGATGCGCTGGAGCAGCCGCTCGAAGCCGCGGTGCTGCTCGGCCTGGCGCACCGCGGTGCTGACGGCGCTGCGGCTGGCGACGTTCAGTGCCCGGCTCAGCTCGCCGAACTCGTCGGAGGCCGGGGTGAGCTCGGGCACCTCGGTCTCCGCGTCCACGTCCTCGCCCTTCTCGAGCCGGGCGACCACCTGCGGCAGCCGCCGGCCCAGGTCCTGCGCCTGGTCGCGGACGGCCAGGATGCGCCCGCGCAGGATCGAGGTGAGCCGCCAGGTCACCAGCACGACCAGGACGACGGCGAGCAGACCGAGAGCGGCGGTGAAGAACAGGTACAGCTCCAGCCGCTGCACGGCGTCGGCGCCCGCGGTGTCGGAGACATGGCTGTGGGCACCGATGAGCCGTTCGAGACTGGCGTACGACGTGTCGGCGGCGGTCCGCCAGGCCTTGGCGCGGTCGCGCGACAGCGAGACGCTCTCGTCGCCGTCGACGCCGGTACCGGAGGCCTGCAACCGCTCCTCCAGCTCCACCCGGCTCGTCCACGCCTCGCTTCTGATCATCTCCGTGTACAGGCGGGTGCCCTCGGCGGTGAGGTTCGGTGCCACGCGCGTTTCGAGCAGGTACCCCTGGGTGCCGATGGCGTCGACGACCAGGTCGTAGTCCTCGACCGTGAGCCGGCCCGTGGCCCAGCCGCGGGACAGCACGGCGTCCTCGCGGCCGATCATGTCCTTGACCCCGTTCAGGTCGAACAGGACCTGCGACAGGCCGGTCACCTCACCGTTGTTGCCGCGGGAAAGCGTCGCAAAAACGTTATTGCTCGCTTCTACGGCCCGGGTGTAGTAGCTGAACGCGCCGTCCTTGCCGATCCGTCCGGCGTCCACGCCCCGGCGCTGCTCGACGAGCTGGCCGGCCACCTCCACCGTCGCGGTGATCGCGGCGGCCAGACCCTGCTGGCCGTCGCCGGTGTCCTCGGAGGTCACCGACTCGAAGGAGCGCAGCGCCCGGTCGGTGGCCGTGCGCTGCCGGGCCAGGCCGGTCCGGGACGTCTCGGGCGAGACCAGCACCTCCTGGGTCAGCCGCCGTTCCCGCTCCAGGGCGTTGAACAGGGCCGCGTTCAGCGGAGCCACGGTCGTCTTGAGATGCTGCTGGGCGGCCTGCGCCCGGTACTCGCCGCCCAGTTGGTACGCGGCCAGGCCCCACAGCGAGACCAGCGCCACGCTCGGCACGAGCAGCAGCACCAGCAGCACCGCGCGCAGCGGCAGACGGCGTTCCCCGTTCGTCCACGGTATGCCGTCCGGTGGATCCTTCCGTCGGCGACCGGCACGCGCGCTGTCCGTCCTGCGCCGTCCGGCCCTGCTCACTTCGCTCACGCGCAGGACACTCCTCATCACTGTTCCGCCACACCTGTAACGGAAACACGCCAGAGGGTAGCGTCTGATGGGCCGATATTAGTCATCTGGTGCGCCCATGTTGAAAGTTCATGCAGCGCCCCGCAACCGGACGGACTGTCAGTGGTGGGTGGCAGCACGGACTGTCAGTGGTGGGTGGCAGCATCGGAACCATGACGGAAACCACGGCATTCGACTGGCGGTCCTTCCTGCTCAAGTGGAGCGGGGAATGGGCGGATTCCCTCGGCGAGGGCGAGGCGCGGAGCGAGGAGCAGAAGGCCGCGCGGCTCGCGCGCTGGCTGGGGCTCCCGCCCGCCCCGGAGGAGCGGATCGCCGCCATGGAGGAGCGCCTCGGCCGCCGGATGCCGCCGTCGTACCGGGAGTTCCTGAAGGTCAGCGACGGATGGCGGGAGGCGGGCGGGTCCGTGTCGCTGCTGGCGGGGACCGCGGACGCGCACTGGCACGAGGACGAGTCCGGGCTCGCGGAGAACTTCGCGTACCTGGACGAGGACATCGAGCCCGGGGAGCGGCGGCAGGCGGACGTCTGGCGGCGCGGGCTGCGGCTCGACGTCGAGTCCGACATGACCTACGTCCTCCTGGACCCCGAGGACGTGGACGAGGACGGCGAGTGGGCCGTCGTCACCTGGGCGGGCTGGTGGGGCGACTCGCCCCGCCGGCATGCGAGCTTCCTGGAGTTCATGCGGGACATGCACCGGCAGTTCCACAGCCTGCGGGCGCGACGCAGCGACGGTGAGCCGGTCTTCGCCAACGACACGACGCACGAGCTGGACGCCCTGGTGGAGCAGGCCCGGCTGAAGGCGCTGCGCGGCGACTGGGAAGAGGCCGGGAAGGCGCTGGACGAGGCCAAGGAGTACGGCAGGCCGCGGGCCGCCGGGCTGCGCGACCAGATACGCCGCCTGCTCGGCCAGACCTACATGATGTACTTCGAGGACCTGGTGACCGACGCGCGGTACGCGCCCGAGCTCCTCCCGCCGCTGGTCGCCGAGCACGCTGCGCACTCCTACCGGGCCGACTCCACCCTCGAGTTCCAGCTACGGGGCGCCGACGACGAGCTGGTGGCCTCGGCCTACGCGATGCTGGGAGACGTACGGAACGGCACCTACCGGTACACCCCGGCCGGACCGTTCGGGGAGGCGGTCGAGCGGGCGCGGGAGCTGACGCGGTGGGCGGACACCGACGCGGCGTGGCGGACGCTGATGGACGCCCTGCCGCTGTGGGAGCCGCTGGGGCCGGACCATCTGGCGCCGCTGGGCTGGCTGGCCGACCCGGTGCTCGGACAGTTGCTGACTCCGGAGCGGGGCCGGGAGTTGCTGTCCACGCCGCGCGGCGGGCAGACCGGTGCGGCACCCGGGCCGGTGGCCGGGACCGACGACCCGGCCGGCCTGGCCTGGCTCGCGGAGCCGGACCCGGGCAACAAGCGCACGTCCTACCGGTTCGTCCTGGTCGAGGGAGTGGAGCCCGGGGAGTTGCCCGGACGCCTCGCGGACGGAGACGCGGAGGAGGACGGGGGTGCGGACGGAGCCGGGGGCGGCCCCGTGCTGAACGCACCCATGACCCTCTGGGACGCGCACCGCGCACGGCACGAGGGTCAAAGGGAGTTCTCGTCCTACGACGACAGGGCTCTCGTGGCGGTCGGCCGGGCCGGGGCCGGCTGGAGCTTCGCCTTCGACAGCGAGCCCGCCCCGTTCGGCGGGCAGCGGTTCGTCTCCCCGGCCGCGGCGGCGAGCGGGGGCACGCGAGCGGTGGTGGTGTGGAGCGGTCTGAGGGCCTGGCACGGGACACCGTTCTTCCACCTCTCGGTGGCGCAGGACGGTATCGAGGACTACGCGTTCACGTTCGCGGACGGAGAGGTCCGGCGCAGCGGGGACATACCGCCGTCCCTGGACCCGGACCGGTTCTTCGGTGCCGGGGCGGACGGCGTCGAGGCGGAGCGGTCGCTGCTGGAAGCGGTGTCCGAGCAGTTCGGCGCCCGTCTGCCGCGGCACGCGCTCACGCAGGGGCGGCTGCACACCTTCGTCACCCGCTCCTGGACGCGCCCGCCGAGGGACGGCGAGGGGTACGCGGTGATCCAGCTGTCCTGGCCGGCCGAACAGGTCGCGCTCCCGGTGGACGGCAAGCTCGCGGCCGCGGACGAACCGGGACACGGCTGAGGACCGTCCGGGCGCGCGGCACGGCCCACGCCGTCGGCACGCCACGGCACGGCCTGCGCCGCGCACACACGACGTCCGGGCTCACGCCGCTCGCGCTCCACGGCGCGGGCCGCGCGCGCCCGGACGCCCCGGCAACCTCCGCGGCGGTGGCGGCGACTGGCAGGGAGAACTGTTCCGTCCCCCCACCACCAGGAGTTCGCATGCGCAAGCACCTCGCGCGTCTCTTCACCGTCCTGGCCGCGCTCGCGGCGGTCGTGGCGGTCATGGCACCGGTCTCGCCGCGGGCGCAGGCCGCCGACGCCACGCCCCGCGCGGCGGTCGCCGACGACTGGAATCCGCCGTCCAGTCTGGTGCAGCCGCTGAACGAGGTCTGGAGCCACGTCGAGTCGACCTACCCGAACCTGTACGGCTTCCGCAACTACGGCTGGGACCAGGTCATGGCCAACAAGGGCTATGTCAACTACTGCGTCCGCTGGGAGTCCGACGCCCCGGTGAGCACCGCGCTGCGCGACAGCGTCCACGCGGCGCTGAAGAAGCAGTTCCGCAAGTGGATGTCCGCGATGCTGGACAACGGCGTGGGCCACAACGCCTGGCCGTACACCGACGTCCAGGTCAACATCGTCGGCTGGGCGGTCAAGGACCGTTCGACGCTCCAGTGGACCGACAACTCGGTCGACATCTACAGCGGCGTCCTCGACAGCGAGGGCGCGCCCCAGTGCGCCCCCGACTGCGGCCGCTTCTTCCACCAGGACGCGGACTACTCGCGCTGTCCCGGCGGCGTGACCCGCCACTACGACCAGTCCCTGTGGCTCACGAAGGGCTTCGGGGGCGGCGCGGGCGGCGACTGGGGCCAGCGCGTGGGCCAGGAGTACTTCACCGGCGCCCTCGGCCAGGAGGACATCCACATCTATCTGCACGAGGTCGGTCACACCTTCGGCCTCGACGACTTCTACGACTGGACGCCCACCGGCCAGTGCTGCTTCCTGATGAAGGCGGGCAGCGCCACGACCATCACCGACTTCGACAAGTGGATGCTGCGCGACTTCTGGCGGCACCTGAAGTCCCGGTACGGCCTGTAGGGAGCCCGCTCGCACGGAAGCGGCGGCCATCGCTGCGCACCCCCTGTACAAATGGTGTTGGCCGGATGTACTCCTTCTCCGTATCTGATGGCGGACGGTTGTGATCTCGGCGGCTGTGTCTTCACGGTCCTCGGGCTCACGACCGTCTCGCCCCCGAGGAAGCACGTTCCGGAGGCCGGGCTGACAACGTTGTCCCCGTCCGAGGGCCGACAACCGCGGCCCGGTGGCCGGGTCGTGCGCGTGTATGACAACGCTGGAGAACTTACGTGCCCATAAGACCCCAAGCCCCCGGCTCCCGCGGAAGACCCCCCGAATCCGTGGGCGGGACCGCCTGCACCGCCGCTCCGCACCACCGCCGCCCCCTGCGTACGACCGTCTCCGCGCTGCTCGCCGGGGCGCTCGGCCTCGCCGCCCTGACCGGCGGCGGCACGGCGGTGGCGGTACCCGGCGCGGCGGCGTCCGCGAAGTCCGCGGGGACGTCCGCAGGTTCCTCCGGCGCAACGGACTACACGAAGCTCGTCGACCCGTTCGTGTCGACCGCCGGCGACGACGGCAACGACCTGCCGGGCGCGGAGGCGCCGCACAGCCTGGCCAAGGTCAACCCGATGACCACGCCGAGCCGCAGCCACTCCGGGTACGACCACAACGAGGACCACATCGCCGGGTTCACCGCGACGAACCTCGACGGTGTCGGCGGTTCGGGCGGCGGCGGCGACCTGCTGGTCGTCCCGACGTCCGTGCAGTACGGCAGCCGCCCCGCCACCAGCACGTACGCGCACCCGTACAGCCACGACGACGAGAGCGCCACGCCCGGCTCCTACCAGGTGGGACTCGGCGCCCTGTCCGGTACCGGTTCGGCGGTGACGCAGGGCACGGGCACCATCGGCGCCGAGATGACCGCGACGACGCGCACCGCGCTGGAGCGGTACAGCTTCCCCGGGGGATCGGACCCCGAACTGGTCCTCGACCTCGCCAACAACTTCACCAGCCGCACCCGCGCCACCATGAGGGCGACGACGCTGGCGGACGGCACCACCTCGATCACCGGGCTCATCGCGGGCTCGTTCAACGGCGCCTCGTACCAGATGTACTACGCCGCCACCACGAACGCCCCCGTGACCTCGCTCAAGAGCTGGGGCAACGACGGCAGGCTGAGCGACGCCACCACGCAGGACGGCACCGACACCGGTGCGATCCTCGGCTTCGACAAATCCGCCGGGGACGACATCGAGCTGCGTATCACGCTGTCGCCGATCAGCGCCGAACAGGCCGTGACCGACCAGGAGAACGAGGTCGGCGGCCGCAGCTTCGACGAGGTGCGCGCGCAGGCGAAGGCGGACTGGAACAGCACGCTCGGCGCCGTCGACGTGACGTCCTCCGCGGCGTCCGACCCCGACTCGAAGCTGACCAAGCTGTTCTACACGCACCTGTACCGCATGTACGCGGCGCCGGTGAACGCCACCAGCACCAGCGGCACCTACCGCGGCGCCGACGGAGCGGTGCACCAGGCGAACGGCTTCACCTACTACGACGGCTGGTCGAGCTGGGACGACTTCCGCAAGTACTCCGTCGAGGCGTACATCGACCCGGCCACCTACCGGGACATGGTGCAGTCGGCCGTCATCCTCTTCGCGGACGCGCACGCCTCGGGCAAGAGCCTGGGCAGCCTCACCCACTCGGTGCCGACCGTGCGCTGGGAGCGTTCGGCCGTCGTGATCGCCGACGCGCTGTCGAAGGGGTACAAGGACTTCGACCGGCTCGACGAGGCGTACCCGGCGCTGAAGTCGTACGTCGGGTACTACACGGGGACGCAGCTGCGGCAGGGATACATCGCGGGTGACCCCGGGACGACCGTCCAGCGCGGCTACGACCAGTGGGCGCTGTCCGTCATCGCCGACGCGCTCGGCAAGTCCGCCGACGCTAAGAAGCTGCGCACCCAGTCGACCATGGCGATCGACAACCTCGTGAAGTCCGGCGCCTGGACCGCGTCCGACGGCACCGAGGTCGGCCTGCTCACCCCGCGTGCCTCCGGCGGCGACTGGCAGAGCGCCGACTACGAGAAGTTCGAGGCGGCCGGTCTCTACCAGGGCACGCTCTGGCAGTACCACTGGTACGACGCGTACGACATGGGCGGTCTGATCGAGGCGATGGGCGGCACCGAGGCCGGCAAGGCCGCGGTCCTGCACATGTTCGGCGAGGACTCCGACGCCGAAGACGGCTCGACCATGCTGCACTCCAACGCCAACGAAATCGACCTCCAGGCCCCCTACCTCTTCAACTACGTCGGCGAGCCGAGCCTGACGCAGAAGTGGGTCCGCGCCATCTACACCGGCAAGACCTGGAACCGCTACATCGCGACGGGCTCCACCAACGAGGCGCCCAGCTCCGGCGGTGAGTTCACCCCGCCGGTGAACACCGAGGTGTACAAGCTCTCCCCGAACGGCTTCCTGCCGACCATGGACAACGACGCGGGCACCATGTCGACCATGTTCGTCGCCGCCGCCCTGGGCCTGTTCCCGGTGACCGCGGGCTCCAGCCAGTTCCAGATCGGCAGCCCGTTCTTCGACTCCACGACGATCACCTACGCGAGCGGCAAGAAGTTCACGGTCAAGGCCGACGGTGTGTCCGCGAAGAACTACTACGTGCAGGGCGCGACCCTCAACGGCTCGCGCTTCGACAACACCTGGCTCGACTACGCGCAGATCATCGCGGGCGGCACCCTGAAGTTCACCATGGGCGCCGAGCCCTCCGACTGGGGCTCGCGCACGAAGGCCGCGTACTCGCTGAACACCGACGGCGGTGACACGGGCGGCGACTCGGGCACGGGCACCACCGTCGTCTCCGCCGAGCCGGCCACCGTCACCACCACCGCGGACGGCACCGTCGGCAAGAGCGTGCGGCTCACCCTGTCCGGACGGGCGTCGTTCGCCGCCAAGAAGGGCACCAGCCTCACCAGGACCGGCGCGGCGACGCTGACCGGCCTCCCTGACGGCGTCAAGGCGGACCTGCGCGTCACCGGCTCGAAGACGGCGACGCTGTCGCTCACCGGTACCACGAAGACCGACGCACGGTTCGGCATCACGTTCCAGGACGCGGCCTTCGCCCACGGCGTGTCCGCCTCCACGGTGACCGGCACCGGCGTCTCCGTGACCGACCCGCTCGTCGTCTCCGCCGCCGCGGTGCAGCGCAAGGCCCTCGGCGCACTCGTCGACCAGGCGTCCCTGGTGCGCGGCGGCAACTACTCCGACGGCTCCTACAGCGTGTTCCGGTCGGCGCTGGAGCGCGCGCGGACCGTCCTCGCGGACACCGCCTCCACGACGGGCACCCTGATGGGCGCGCACGACGCGCTTCAGTCCGCCATCGACGCGCTCACCATCGACGAGGGCGGCTACGCCGTCCTCCAGGCCGAGGACCCCGACGAGAAGGAGGGCCCCAGCCTGGTGAGCGAGGCGTACTACTCGGACGGCGACCTCGGTGGCGTCACCGAGGGATCCTGGGTCCGGTTCGGCACGCTCGACTTCGGCGGTGTCGCCCCGCGCAGCATCTCGGTCCGCTACGCCAACTCGCAGGCCACGACCGCGAAGCCGAGCAGCGTCGACGTCCACGCGGGCGCCGCCGACGGCCCCGTGGTGGCCACCGTCCCGCTGCCCGGCACGGGCTCCTGGCAGAACTACACGACCGTGCAGGCGGCCGTCACCGACGCGCAGGCGCTGCTGGACGCGTCCGGTGCGACGTTCGTCTTCCACGCCCCGTCCGGCCAGCAGTGGGTGTCGAACTTCGACTGGTTCCAGTTCTCGCCTCAGGAGGTCACGTCGTCCGGCGAGACCACGCTCGCCACGCTGACCGCGGCGAGCAGCACCGCGACCGGTGCCGGTTCGCTGCCGCTGAAGCTCTCGGGCGGCATCTTCGAGAACGTGACGAACGGCGCGTGGGCCGAGTGGCAGGACACCGACCTCTCCGACGGCGCCGACACCGTCAGCGTCAGCTATGACAAGCCCCAGTCACGCGCGGCGTCGGACTCGCACATCGAGCTGCACCTCGGTGCCAAGGACGACGCCAGAAGCGTCGACATCCCGCTCGACTACACCGGCTCCGGCTGGGGAACCGTCGCCACCACGACCGTACGGCTCGACCCGGCCGTCTTCACCGGCGTCCAGGACGTGTACGCCGCCTTCGTCTCCAGCACGCAGACCGACGCCCAGCCCTACGTGGGCAACGTCTACTCGCTGACCCTGACGCGGGACGCCGACGCTCCCGTGACGTTCGACGCCACGGCGTGGAAGGCCAACAGCGGCGGCGGGCTCAAGAGCGAGACGGCCACCTGGAGCGACGCGGGCTCCGCCACCGACCTCGGCGGCACCTACGACGGAGCCTGGCTCGACTACGGCGACATCGACTTCGGCAGCCGGTCGAAGAACACCGTCACCATCACCTACGCCAACAACTCCGCCCGCTGCGGCACCGGTTCGGCCGTGCAGATCTACCTCGACGGCTTCGACGCGGACAGCCCCGGCACGCCGGACGCGACCGTGCCGCTGCCCGTCACGGGTGCCTCGTGGTCGTCCGGCGGGACCACCAGCCTGACGCTGCCGACGGCCCTCACCGGCACGCACTCCGTCCACCTGCGGCTGACGACCGACGCCGACTCCTCGCACCCGTACGTCGCGAACATCGGCCGGTTCTCCTTCAGTCACGTCACGGCGCCCGCCACCACGGACACCACAGCCCTGAGCAAGGCGATCGACCAGTACCAGCCGCTCTCCGCGGACTCGGCGCGCTACGACACCATCGACTTCGGTGTCTTCCAGCGCGAACTGGCCGCCGCCCGTGACCTCCTCGGTGCCGACGCGGCGACCCAGCTCGAGGTCGACAACCGGACCCGGAGCCTCACCCTCGCCGCCAACCAGCTGGTCCCCCTGCCCAGGCTGAAGCTGGAGGACCTGGTCACGACCGCGGGCTCCCTCGTCGACGAGCGCTACACGGACGCCTCCTGGAAGGCGTTCACCACCGCGCTCACCGCGGCGAAGACCGCCCTCGCGGACGACGCGGCGACGGACCCGACCCTCACCGCGCGCCACGACGCCCTCGACAGCGCCATGTCCGGGCTCACCACGAAGCGGAAGACGGTACCGACCGCACCCGACGCCGTGTCGGCGACCGCGTCCGGCGCCGGCGTGACCGTCGCCTGGTCCGCGCCCGCGGACGACGGCGGCTCCCCGGTCACCGGCTACCGGATCACCCTCAGCGGCGGCCACGAGGTCGAGATCGCCGACCCGGAGCGCCGGAGCGTGGTCTTCACCTCCCTGGAGGCCGGTACGTCGTACACGGCGCGCGTCCGGGCGGTGAACGCCGTCGGCGCCTCGGCCCGGAGCGCGGCCACGCAGCCCGTGGTCACCGGCGGCAGCACGCCGCAGACGCCGACCGTGACGAGCGTGGTCACGCTCGGCAAGCTCGTCCGGGTGACCTGGGAGGCCGCCGGTGACGGCGGGTTCCCGGTCATCGCCTACCGCGTGACCCTGGACGACGGAACCACCGCGTACGTCCCCGGCACGTTCCGCACGGCGCTGCTCCTGGCCAAGAGCAAGGCCAGGACCCACACGGCCACCGTCACCGCGATCACCCTGGCCGGGACGTCGGCCGACTCCGCGGCCACGGCCTCGGCGGACACGAAGGCGACGGACACCTCCGCCGCCTCGGCTTCGTACACGCCGTCGCCCTTCCCGGACGACGTGCTGAAGGCGACGTACGCCTCCGACGCGTGGCCGGCCACCGACGACGGGAGCGACTACTTCACCAACCTGCTCAGCGGTTTCGACGGCCTCGGCTCCGGTGTCCTCGGCGCCGACTCCGAGCCGGCCACCGGCACGTCGCCCACCGCCGAGAACGACAAGATCACCGTGAGCATCAACAACGCGGCGACACAGAAGGAGGTCGACCGGGCCGAGGTCGACGCGACGAACAGCGCCACCGTCACGATGGCCGACGGCCTGGGCTCCCGCCTCGGCTCGCTCTACACCGACGCTCTGGAGAACGGGCAACTGCCCAAGACCAGCGCCCTGTTCTCCCGCGTCACGCAAGGCCTCGACACCCACGACGCGGCGAAGAACCACTACGACTACCTGCGGCCGTACGTCAGGCTCGGGTTCGTCGGTGACGGCGGCGACATCTACGAGTCGCAGGACGGCTCCTACAGCAGCCTCGCCGGGCAAGGCTCGTACCCCAGCGGCCACACCTACGGCGGCTACGAGGCCGGTACGATCCTCGCCACGCTGCTGCCGGAGCTGGCGCCGTCGATTCTGGCGCGCACCTCGGAGTACGGGAACAACCGCATCGTCCTCGGGTTCCACTACCCGCTCGACGTGATGGGCGGACGTATCACCGCACAGGCCACCGTGGCGCACCGGTGGGCGGACCCCGGCTTCGCGGACCTGCTGGCGCAGGCGCACACCGAGATGGAGAACGTGCTGCTCGCGCAGTGCGAGAAGGAGGGCTACGGGAGCACACTGGAGGCGTGCGCGGGTGACGCCTACGGCGGTCTGAGCACGGCGCAGGACATCGACCTGTACACGCAGCGCCTGACCTACGGGTTCTCGCAGACCGGGCAGGCCGGGCAGACCCTCACCACGCCGTCCGACGCGGCGGCGCTGCTGACCACGGCCTTCCCGGACCTCACCACCGAGCAGCGCACGCAGGTCCTGGAGCAGACCGCGACGGACTCCGGGTACCCGCTCGACCTCACCGCGGACGGCGGGGCGAGCTGGCAGCGGATCAACCTGGCGGCGGCGATGGCGGCGGACGTGGTGGTCAACTCCGACGGTTCGGTCACGGTGACGAACCACTCGGACGCCACCAAGGCCAGCGTCGCCGACGCCCGGGCGATCACCGTCGGGGGCGTGGCGATCGACGGGTTCGACCCGGACGTCACCACGTACGTCGTCGACTGGCCGAAGAACGCGGTGGTCCCGGCCGTCTCCGCGACGGCGGCCCAGTCCGGCGCGAAGGTGAAGGTGACCAACGGCAGCTCCACCGTCTCCTCGACCGGGGCCGGGTTCACCACCCGCACCATCAAGGTGACCTCGGCCAACGGTTCGGTCACCCGGACCTACACGGTCGGGTTCCACCGTACGGACCACGCTCACCGGTCGGCCTCGGCCTCCGGTCGGTCCACGCCCGCGTGGTCGGGGACCGGCGGCACGGGAGCCGGTTCCACGGGCGGCGGCGGCCTCTGGTCGCCGGCGACCGAGTGGGCGCAGACCCGGGGCAGCTCCTGGGCGCTGGGCAGGAACTGACCGTCGTACCCCCCTGGGGCCGGTCCTCTTGGAGGGCCGGCCCCTGGTCGTGCGGTCGGTCGCCTCCTCCGCGAGCGCTCATTCCGCAAGCCGGAGCGGGGCTGGTGGCACCGTGACCGCGGCCAGGCGCCGACGGACTTCGAGCCGCCTCATGGCACGGCGCTCGGTCTCCGTGGTGCCGCCCCAGATGCCTTCCACGTGGCCCAGCCGCAGCGCCGTGCCGAGGCACTGGTCCAGCACCGGGCAACGCCCGCAGACGGCCTTCGCCTCATCGATCTGCTCGACCGTCGGGCCGGTGCTCCCTATCGGGAAGAACAGATCGGGGTCCGCGTGCAGACACGCCGCGCTTTCCCGCCAGTACAAGGTGCGAATTTCACTGTCAACAACCATGGCAAAGCAGCCCTCCAGTCGTCGTGGCGCGATGACACGGTGTTCAGCCGACGGTCCCTATGAGCACCGTGCCGCCGACCGCCATCGCCGCGGTGATCAGCGCCATCGCGATCATCGTGCCGCGCAGCCACCGCCCGATACGGCCGCGGTGCCGCTCCTCCACGGCGCTGATGCTGTCCGCGATGTGGTCCGTGACCATGCGGGCCACGTGCACCTGCTCGTCGAGGTACCACCGTTCGATGCCGTGCCTCTGTTCCTCGGTCAGCCCCGGCGCCCGTGCGGTGAACTCCGCCACCCGCCGGCGAGCCGCCCGGAGGTGGGCATCCCGGTACAGGAACGTCTCGATGTCGGTCAGGCCGCGCGCGGCCTCCTTGCTCGCGTCCATCGTGTGCTCCAAAGAAAGCAGGAGAAGCCAGGGACGGCGGTACCCGCTCACCTCGGTGTCATGGCGCCGCCTACACGTGAACGACCGGACAACCCGCCCGGCTGTGACACCCGCCCGGCCCAGGGGCTACGACGCGTCGGAGCCGGACTGCCCGCCGGAGCCGGGGTGTTCCTCGCGCAGGGCGGCCAGCGCGCCGGCGAGCTTGCCGCGGCTGGAGATGCCGAGGCGCGGATAGATCCGGTACAGGTGTGCCCCGACGGTGCGGTGCGAGATGAACAGGCGCTGCCCGATCTCCCGGTTGCTCAGCCCCTGTGAGGCCAGCTCGGCAATCTGCAGTTCCTGGACCGACAGCTGCTCCCCCGTGTTGACCCGCCGCCGGCCGTCCGGCTCCCCCGCCGCGCGCAACTGCTCGCGGGCCGCCTCGGCCCACGGCCGCGCGCCGACCCGGTCGAACTCGTCACGCGCGGCACGCAGCGGCTTACGTGCGTCGACGTAGCGGCGCTGCCGGCGCAGCCAGCGTCCGTGGTGCAGATGGAGCCGGGCCCGCGACAGCGTCCAGGTCTCGGGCAGCTCGGCGAGCGCCGCGAGGTAACGCTCCTCCGCCACGTCGTCCGGGGCGAGCACGGCCTCGCTGTAGGTCCGCGCGACCACCATCATCTCGGACGGCAGCCGGTCCGCCAGCTCAGGGAGTCCGGCCAGCAGTTCGCGGGCCTGTGTCACGGTGCCCGCGGCCACGGCGGCGTCCGCCAGATCGGGTGTGAGCAGCCAGCGGCTGACCGAGTGGTAGTGCGGATCCTCCGGGTCGAAGGCACGGGCCAGCGTCTCGTAGGCCTCGGCCGTCCGGCCGTCGAAGAGCGCGAGCAGGCCGTCGACCTGCTGCGCCATGACGGTCACGAACGACATCTCGGGGAACAGGCTGTGCGCGCGCAGTTCCCGGATCGTCCGCGCCGCGTCCTCGCTCTCGCCGCGCAGCGCGGCCACCAGACCGCAGGTCGCCTTGAGGCCGAGCCAGACGATCCACTCCCCCGTCTCCTCGGCGAGGGTGAGCCCCTCGGCGGACTCCTCGCGGGCCCGGGTGAGCTGGCCGAGGTACACCCGGGGCCATGAGCCGGCGAGGGAGCGGGCGAGCAGTCCGAGTCTGCCCTGCGACCGCCACTCGGCAGCCGCCAGCGACAAGTACCGGGTGGCGCGTCCGATGTCGCCGATGACCATCGAGCCGCTGCCGAGGTAGTGCAGGATCCGGCCGTCCCGGCGGTCCGGCTCGAGTTCTTCGAGGCGTGCCATCAGCTCGGTCCCGTGCCGGTACGGCTGGGTGTACGCCCGGACGGTCAGCGTGTGCGGGGCGTTCGGGTCGGGGTTCCACCGGTCCAGTTCGGTGGCCGCCCGGGCGCGTACCCGTTCGTCGCCGTCCTGGAAGAAGCAGCGTGCGGCCGCGCGCCACAGCAGGTTCTCGGCGACGTCCACGCTGCCCACGTCGAACGCTCCGACCGCGGCGGCGACCATGTCCTGGATCCGGCGCTGCGGCTCGTCCGGCTCGAAGGCGGCCTTGTCGGACACGAGCATCAGGCGGGCCCGCTCCGTGGGGCCCAGCTCCCCGAGGTCCGCACGGTCGAGCAGCATCTGCGTGTGGATGCGGTCGTTGACCTCGCTGGCCAGCTCGGCCGCCCGGATCAGGATGCCGGTCCGGCGGCGCACGTCGTGGACGAGTTCGCCCGCCTGGCGCAGGGCCGGGACGGCCGCCGCCACCTGGCCCCGGGCCTGGGCGGCGTCGGCGTAGCTCTCGAGCCGGGCCGCCAGTTCGTCGTCCGGGCCGAGGGTGGAGGCGGCCAGGTGGACCAGGTGGCGTCCGGGCGAGTCCTCCAGCGCCGTGGCGAGGGCGCGGTGGGTGGACAGCCGGTCGGCGACACTGGCCCGGGTGTAGATCGCGGAGCGCATCAGCGGATGCCGGAACTCGGGCGTCCGGCCGACCAGTACGACCAGGCCCGCGTCGACCGCCTCCTGGAGGGCGTGCACGGAGACCTCCGCGCCCGCGAGGCCGCTCGCCACGTCGAAGAGCCGGTTCAGCGGCGCCGTCGGCTCGGCCGCCAGGGCCAGCAGGAACGTACGGCACTCCCGGCTCGCCGAGTCGGTGCGCGCGGCGAAGGCGGCCTCCAGCCGCTGGGTCAGTGGCAGGTCCTCCGGGTGGGCGGAGGTGCCCTGCACCGCCTTGGGCAGTTCGACGAGGGCGAGCGGGTTGCCCGCGGCGCGCTCGAGGACGAGGGCGCGCACGGGCGCCGCCAGGCCGGGGGCGCCGGAGTCGAGCAGTTCGGCGGCGGCCTCTTGGCCGAGCGGTTCCAGGACCAGGTCGGGCTGTGCTCCGGTGCTGTACGAGTCGGGGGACGTGGTCCGGGCGGCGCTGACGACCAGGACGGCGAGATCACGGGTCCGCCGGGACACGAACCTCAGTACGTCACGGCTGGACGTGTCGATCCACTGCAGATCGTCGACGAGCAGCAGCAGCGGCCGGCGCTCGGCGGCGTCCGCCAGCAGTTCGAGTACGGCCAGCCCGACCCGGTAGATGTGCGGCTCGGCCTCGGTCGCCCCGAACGCCCCGCTGAGCGCGAGCCGGTGCGGGGCGGGCAGCTTCTCGATCTCACGGGAGGCCGGCTGAAGCAGCAGTTGCAGCGCCGCGAAGGGCAGCCACTGCTCGGTTTCCACGCCGGACGTGCGCAGCACGCGGAAGTGCTGGGCCGCCGCGTCGGCGCTGAGCCTGCGCAGCAGCGCGGACTTGCCCACACCGGCGCTGCCCGAGATCAGCAGCGCGCTGCCGTTCCCCGTCGCCGCGTTCGTCAGCAGCCCGCGCAGCAGGCGCAGTTCCTCGTCCCGGCCGATCACCGTCTGTCCGCCGGCGCCGGTCCGTACGGCCTGCCCGTCGGCCGACGACCTGCGGTCCATCGGGCTCAGCATGTACGGCTTCCTCTGATCGCGGCCACGCTCGAAGGCTACCGGCCAACTGCGGCCCCAGGCACACCGGATATGACTCGAGCATCAGTCAAACGACTCTCTGATGACTGCACGGCCCCACGATTCGCCCGCATTCGTGGCGTACGGGCGGTACTCCGGGCGTAATGGTGGCGTAAGGGCGAAGGACCGTGCGCGGGTGCCGTCCTGGTGTCCGGAAGCGGCGGAACCACCGGCGAACGAGGCAGCGAGCCGAAATCTCCGTCCACGTCGCGCAGTCGTATGACCGATGTTCCACCTGGGGCGAGCTCGGACGCTGGTCCTGTCACTGCTGGTCCCGTAACCGCTCGGCCGACAGCAGACCGCCCGGACCGACGGGCCGCCACCGCAAAGACTCACTTCGCCTGGGAGACAGCATGCGTTCCGGCACACTGGTTTCCGCCGAGACACCGAACGACGCGGTGTCCGCGTTCATCGCACTCCGTCCACGGCTCCTCAACGTCGCGCACCGCGTCCTGGGCAGCGCGGCCGGGGCCGAGGACATCGTCCAGGACGCATGGCTGCGCTGGCAGCGGACCGACCGTGCCGAGGTGCTGAATCCACCGGCCTTCCTCACGCGGACCACCGTGCGTCTGGCCCTCAACGTCGCCCAGTCCGCCCATGCGCGCCATGAGACACACACCCCTCCGAGCGCTTCCGCCACCGTCGACACCAGCGCCGATCCGGCCGCGCTGGCCGAGCAGGCGGAGAAGCTGGCCTCCGCCCTGCGTCTGCTGCTCGAAAGGCTCGATGCCACCGAGCGGGCCGCCTACGTCCTCCGCGTGGCGTTCGACTACCCCTACAGCCGGATCGCCGGCTCCCTGCGGACCAGCGAGGTCAACGCCCGCCAACTCGTCAGCCGGGCCGGCAAGCGACTGTCCGGCGGACGCCGGCCCCGGCCGGTGAGCGCGGTGGAACACCGGCGTCTGCTGACCGCCTTCCTGACGGCCGCGCGCTCGGGCGACCTGACCCGGCTGGAGGCGCTGCTGATGGTCGAGGCGCACCGGTCGCAGGGTGGCCGGTCGTGGTGACACCCGAGCGTCGAGATCACTGGGAATCGGTGGCAATCAGTGGGAACCAGTGGGAGACGGTGTGGTTTCCGGGTTCCCCGCGTCACCGCAGGTGGATCCGGATCCCCGGGACTTACTGACGACGGTGTCCAGCTTCCACCGGTTCTCCTCCCTGCGGAAGAACAGGATGCCGTCGCTGAGCTCGGCGTTCCTGCACTCGGCCCACTTGCGTCCGCTGGGCGAGTTGTCGGCGATGGGGACCGCCGGGTCGACGGAGTACGCGTCGGGGTGGACGGCGGCCCGTCGCCCCGAGACCTGGACCAGCCGCGGATCGATCACGGCCTTCTTGACGGCGGGCTGCCGCGCGGCCAGCCAGGGGCTCGCCTCCCAGAAGGCGGCCATCATCCCCGGACACGAACCGCCGGGACCACTGCCGTTGAGGCCAGTGCCGCTGAGGCCACTGCCGCTGAGGCCACTGCCGCTGACATCGGCGTCGGTGAGGCCGCCGCCGAGATCTCCGGACTCGGCCTGCGCGAACGCGTGCTGCGAGCCCCTCGTGTACAGCCGGCAGAGCCGGTCGGCAGGGTCCTCGTGCGTCGTCAGGGTCGCGTTCAGTTCGCCCACCGCCCGGTACCAACGCTCCGCCGCCTTCGCGACCTTCCGTTGCTCCGCGGTCGCGCCCTCTCCCCAGCCACGGCAGCCGAAGAACTCCTGGACGGCACCGGGCGCCCGCCTCAGATCGAGGTTCAGGCAACTGACCATCCGCTGTTGCCAGGGGTTGTGCGGGTCCTCCGGCAGGGACAGTTCCAGCTTCCCGCTCCTCGTCGTCCGGCCCAGCAGGTATTCGAAGTCGGAGAAGTCGCTGAAGCCCGTGCGCTTCTCCAGCGCGATGTAGTCGTCGACGCACAGGGAACGTGAGATCGAGGTGTCCGCGACCTGTGCACCCGTCGCGTCCTTCTCCAGCCGGTCAGGCGGCGGACACGTCTTCACCCGGCCCTCCGCCGCGGTCCGTCGTCCGTCCGGGGCTTCATCAGCGCCCGGGTCCGAGTCGCACCCCGCGGTCACCAGTACAAGCGCCAGGCACAGGACTCCCGGCAGCGTTCGCTTCATGTCCGGCATCCGTCAGTTCGCCCGCTTCCAGTGCCCGTCCCCGTTGGACCAGTGCTCGTCCGGATCCACCGGCAGACTGTCGCCGCGCAGATCCGTCGGGACCTCGCCGTACTCGAAGTCGTCGAGCCGGCCGTTGGGGAGATAGGTGACTCCGATGCGCCATGTGCAGGTGCGGGCGGAGTCCACGTCGATGATGAACTTCGACGGCAGCGCACCGCCTCCGACGGTGTCTCCGCCACCGCCCATCTCGCTGAACGGTGCCGTTCCGCCGTTCTCCACGTCCTTCACCATGAACTGCGGGCTCTTGGCGGACGTCAGGTTCACGTACAGCGGAGTGGGCCGGTTGCTCTCGCCCGACGGCAGGGAGAACAGGGTCTGTGTCGCGGGCTCGGTGCAGCGGAGCTTACGCACGGTCAGGTCGACGATGTCGATCTGGTCCTGCGCCTTCTGGCTGGACATCTTCATGAAGTACTGGACGGTGCCGCAGCCTTCCCCTTCACCGCATCCGCGTACCGGCCGCGCACCCAACGACCGCACATAGCCGGTCCCCGTGCTGTCGGCGAGCTTTCCGCGCTCGTCCTCGGTGAGCCTCCGGTCGAGCACGTAGCCGATGGGCCTGCGCCGGTTCCAGTCCTCGACCACGGAGGCGTCGAAAGGCGGGACCTCCTTGTCGAGACGCTCGGCGACGTCGTTGTCCCGCTTCGCGTGCCGTTCCGCGGTCAAGTCGTCGGCGAGGAAGCCGAAGTAGATTCCGGTCCAGGCAGCGACCAGGGAGACGACCACCGCCGTCCCCGACTTCCACCAGAACCATTTGCGCCGTTCCGGTCCCCGCGGGGGCATCTCCCCGTGGACCGCTTCGATCAGGGAGTCGACCACCCGGTACCTCCAGTACGTCCCCTCGGCCTTTCGAACGACCAGGTTCGCCGTCATGGCAGCCGGTAGGGCGCGGTTCGCCGGCAAACGCCTCGAACGGATGACGGCGGGCCGCGCACGCTCTGGGCGGCCCGCCATGTCAGTTGGACGTCAGTCCGAGGGCATGACGCAGTCGCGGTCCTCAGGTGCGACGTGGTCGAAAGTCGGGCCCGCGGACATCCCCAGCATTGTTGGGTTGCCGTTGAAAGCCTGCTCCAGCTGGTGCAGCATCTTGCAGTACGTCCTGTTGAACGCCTCCCGCGCGGTGCGGACAGCGCTGCCCTCGGGGTGGTCCTCCAGCCGCGGGTTGGGGCGCAAGGGGCGGATCCCGGCGGGGTCCACGGTCACCGCGTCGCCGGTGGGGCCGGACTCGGGTGTGTCACCGGGCCGGTAGCGCCGGCCCAGGACGAGTTCCTGGAAGCGGTAATAGTGGGAGACCGCCTTGGTATCGGGATGGAACAGGTCGACGTCACCGTCCCAGACGTCGGCGCGGACCGCGCCTTCCCCCTGCTCGACGATCTCCTCCAGCGCCGCGAGCGCCGAATCCAGACCGGTGACCGGGCTGAGGTGTCCCGCCGTGTGGGCGAAGGGGCCTCCGGTCACCTGCCGGGCGGGGTCCCCGGTGAAGACCTGGTCCTCCCCCAGTCCGGCGCACAGACGGCGCAGGCCCTTCTCGATCGCGTCGTAGAACTGCCCGATGGTCTCGTAGTCGTCGTCCTCGGCGGGATCTCCCGGGTGCGCCGGCTGTTCCAGCCGGAGGAACATCCCGAGGGCCTCCTGACCGAACGGCAGCAGGGCCAGCTCGATGGACGGGTCGGCGTGCGGCATGGTCCGCGGAGGGGGCGGCAGCAGATGCGGCGCGTCCAGTCGGGGCTGTCCGCCGACCGCGTTGAGCAGGTTCGCGGCCAGGGCGAGGTGGATCATCTCCTCGACGAACACACCGCTGACGAGCTGTGCGGCGTCCGCGTTCCGCTCGGGGTCGAGGGAGTACAGGGCCGTGAGGTACGGCGGCATTGTGGCGTGTTCCACCTCGATGGCCCACTGGAGGTGCTCGCGCAGATTCGCCGGCGTCGCGATGCCGGCAGGCGCGCCCCCGGAGTCACCTCACTGACAGGGCGGCCGGGGTATCTGTGACAGTCGGCCGAAAAGCATCTTCCACACTGTTGGGTCATGATCCATGCGCGTGCTTCGGCGCATGGTAGAAGTCAGACTGTGTTTCGGTTACCGATGAAAGGTGTGACCCAAGGCTGAGCTGTTCTACGACGCGGACGCCGACCTCTCCATCATCCAGGGCCGCAAGGTCGCGGTCATCGGCTACGGCAGCCAGGGCCACGCCCACGCGCTGTCGCTGCGCGACTCGGGTGTCGACGTGCGCGTCGGTCTGCACGAGGGCTCCAAGTCCAAGGCCAGGGCCGAGGAGCAAGGCCTGCGCGTAGTCACTCCCGCGGAGGCGTCCGCCGAGGCCGACGTCATCATGATCCTGGTCCCGGACCCGATCCAGGCGAAGGTCTACGAGGAGCACATCGCGCCGAACCTGAACGACGGCGACGCGCTGTTCTTCGGCCACGGCCTGAACATCCGCTACGACTTCATCAAGCCCCCGGCCGGCGTCGACGTCTGCATGGTCGCCCCCAAGGGCCCGGGCCACCTGGTCCGCCGCCAGTACGAGGAAGGCCGCGGCGTGCCCTGTCTCGTGGCCGTCGAACAGGACGCGACCGGCAGTGCCTTGGAGCTGGCCCTGTCGTACGCCAAGGGCATCGGCGGTACCCGCGCCGGTGTGATCAGGACGACCTTCACGGAAGAGACCGAGACCGACCTGTTCGGCGAGCAGGCCGTGCTCGCCGGGGGGACCACGGCGCTGGTCAAGGCCGGTTTCGAGACGCTGACCGAGGCCGGCTATCAGCCGGAGATCGCCTACTTCGAGTGCCTGCACGAGCTGAAGCTGATCGTGGACCTCATGTACGAG
Source organism: Streptomyces sp. NPDC059785 (assembly GCF_042732375.1). Lineage (NCBI taxonomy): Bacteria > Bacillati > Actinomycetota > Actinomycetes > Kitasatosporales > Streptomycetaceae > Streptomyces > Streptomyces sp. NPDC059785. Next base: position 5,415 of record NZ_JBHWHV010000014.1, on the reverse strand, counting down.
GGCGGCCTGGAGAAGATGCGCTGGTCGATCTCCGAGACCGCCGAGTGGGGCGACTACGTCTCCGGCCCGCGGATCATCAACGACGCCACCAAGGCCGAGATGAAGCAGATCCTCGCCGAGATCCAGGACGGCACCTTCGCCCGTAACTGGATGGACGAGTACCACAGCGGTCTGAAGAAGTACAACGAGTACAAGAAGCAGGACTCCGAGCACCTGCTGGAGACCACAGGCAAGGAGCTGCGCAAGCTCATGAGCTGGGTCGACGAAGAGGCGTGAGCCGTACGCCGCAGGGGCCGGGGCAGCCGCTCCGGCCCCTGCGGTGAACCCCGGGTAACGCCCCTGAACACCGCGTTGTCGATCCCGTCCGCCATCGGATGGGTGATCCTTTTCAGGAGGCGCAGGACGGCCTCCGCGGCGGCACTACACTGCTGCACAACATACGCGTCAGGCCCACAGCGTCGTGCGTCTTCCACGCGGTAGCCAACCTCCACCGCATGCGGCCGTCGGGACGGCCGTCCGCATTGGATTTGTGAGGACTCACGTGAGCTCGAAACCTGTCGTACTCATCGCTGAAGAGCTGTCGCCCGCGACCGTCGACGCCTTGGGCCCGGACTTCGAGATCCGGCAGTGCAACGGCGCGGACCGCGCCGAGCTGCTGCCCGCGATCGCCGACGTCGACGCGATCCTGATCCGCTCGGCCACCAAGGTCGACGCCGAGGCCGTCGCCGCGGCGAAGAAGCTGAAGGTCGTCGCACGAGCCGGCGTCGGCCTGGACAACGTGGACGTCTCCGCCGCCACCAAGGCCGGCGTGATGGTCGTCAACGCCCCCACCTCGAACATCGTGACCGCGGCCGAGCTGGCCTGCGGCCTCATCCTGGCCACCGCGCGCAACATCCCGCAGGCCAACTCCGCCCTGAAGAACGGCGAGTGGAAGCGCTCCAAGTACACGGGCGTCGAGCTGGCCGAGAAGACCCTCGGCGTCGTCGGCCTCGGCCGCATCGGCGCCCTGGTCGCCCAGCGCATGTCCGCCTTCGGCATGAAGGTCGTCGCGTACGACCCGTACGTGCAGCCCGCGCGCGCCGCGCAGATGGGCGTGAAGGTCCTCTCGCTGGACGAGCTGCTCGAGGTCTCCGACTTCATCACCGTGCACCTGCCCAAGACGCCCGAGACCCTCGGTCTCATCGGCGACGAGGCGCTGCACAAGGTCAAGCCGTCGGTGCGCATCGTCAACGCCGCGCGCGGCGGGATCGTCGACGAGGAGGCGCTGTACTCGGCGCTCAAGGAGGGCCGCGTCGCCGGCGCCGGCCTCGACGTGTACGCCAAGGAGCCCTGCACCGACTCCCCGCTCTTCGAGCTCGACCAGGTCGTCTGCACCCCGCACCTCGGCGCCTCCACGGACGAGGCGCAGGAGAAGGCCGGTATCGCCGTCGCCCGCTCGGTGCGGCTCGCGCTCGCCGGTGAGCTGGTCCCGGACGCGGTGAACGTCCAGGGCGGCGTCATCGCCGAGGACGTCAAGCCGGGCCTGCCGCTCGCCGAGCGCCTCGGCCGCATCTTCACCGCCCTCGCGGGCGAGGTCGCGGTCCGCCTCGACGTCGAGGTGTACGGCGAGATCACCCAGCACGACGTGAAGGTGCTCGAACTCAGCGCGCTCAAGGGCGTTTTCGAGGACGTCGTCGACGAGACCGTCTCGTACGTGAACGCGCCGCTGTTCGCGCAGGAGCGCGGCGTCGAGGTGCGGCTGACCACCAGCTCGGAGTCCCCGGACCACCGCAACGTGGTCACCGTGCGCGGCACGCTCGGCGACGGCCAGGAGGTCTCGGTCTCCGGCACGCTGGCCGGCCCCAAGCACCTCCAGAAGATCGTCGCCGTCGGCGAGTACGACGTGGACCTCGCGCTCGCCGACCACATGGTCGTGCTGCGCTACGAGGACCGTCCCGGCGTGGTCGGCACGGTCGGCCGGGTGCTCGGCGAGGCCGGGATCAACATCGCCGGTATGCAGGTCGCCCGTGCGGCGGCCGGCGGCGAGGCGCTGGCGATCCTGACCGTGGACGACACGGTGCCGCAGCCGGTGCTTACGGAGGTGGCTGAGGAGATCGGCGCGACGTCGGGGCGGTCGGTCAACCTCGTCTGAGGTCGCCCGCCCCGCTGGTGGCTGCCGCCCCCAGGCCCCTGCTTTCCGGGGGCTGCCGCCCCCAGACCCCCGCTTGATCGGCCTGGACGGCCTCGTCCTCAAACGCCGGACGGGCTGGGAGGTGCCGGCCGGGAGACTGCGAACGCCGGGTGTAACTGGAGAGATCCGGTTACACCCGGCGTTCCCTTTCCTGCTCTATCAGTCCCTCCCGGTACGCGATCGCCACCGCCTCCGTGCGGCCCGCCGCGCCCAGTTTCGCCAGGATGTTGGAGACGTGGACGCTGGCCGTCTTGCCGCTGATGAAGAGTTCCTCGCCTATCTGGCGGTTGGTGCGGCCGCGGGCCAGCAGGCGCAGGACCTCGTCCTCGCGGGCCGTCAGGGCGGTGGTGTCCTGGGCGGTGGACGGGGCCGGGCCGAGGCGGCCGCGGCGGATCAGGGCGTCCAGGGCCTCGCGCAGTGGTGCGGCGCCCAGGCGGACGGCGGTGTCGTGTGCCGCGCGGGCCTGTTCGGCCGCCTCCTCGCGGCGGTCGGCGGCCAGCAGCGCTTCGGCGAGGCGGCGCCGGCAGCGGGACAGCTCGTAGGGGTCGCCGTAGTCGAACGCGGCGACGGCCTTCTCCCAGGCCGTGACGTCGGGGCCGGAGCGGGCGCGCAGCCGTTCCGCCTCGGCGCGGGCGAGCCAGGCCCGGCTCTCCGGGCCCGGTGCGGAACCGGGCCCGCCCTTCGCGGCCGTGCTCCGGGCCAGCTCCGTCAGCTCCTCCGCGGTGTCCGACCAGCGCCGGGCGCCCGCCATGTCGCCGGTCAGCCGCAGTTCCGCGGCGGTGTCGGCGACGGCGGCCAGGGCCAGGGCGACGAGGCGGATGCCGATGTCGGGGCGGTCGTCGCCCGATTCGTCGGTGAGGTCCGCGAGCGTCCCGCGCAGCCGGTCGACGGCCTCCGCCGCTCCGCCCCGGACGGCGGCGGCGTCGACCAGTATGACGCTCGCGACGAGCGTGGCCATCCAGTCGAACGGGCCGTCGAGCAGGGCACGGGCCCGGTCGGCGGCCTGTTCGTCGCCGCGCGCCAGGGCGACGTACAGCGCGGGGCCGGTGGCGAAGCGGGCCGCGACGGGCAGCCGGCCGGCGTCCTCGGCGGCGGCGCGGGCGCACTCGTCCCAGCGGCCGAGGGTGTAGAGCACGAGGGACTGGAGGTAGCGCAGCTCCAGCGCGTACGGCGAGGTGAGCAGGCCGGTCCGGCCGGCCCGGCCGAGTCCTTCAAAGAGCCAGGTCAGGCACTCGTCCAGGCCGCCGGACTCGTAACAGCCGACGGCCAGGTTGTACAGGGCGCGGGTCTCGACCGAGGCGTTGCCCGCGCGCCGGGCCAGGTCGCGGGCCTCCCGCAGCCGGGACCGGCCCTCCGGTGTGCTCCGGGTGCCGTCCCCGAGACCGACCAGGGAGATCGTCAGGTCGGCCCGCGCGTCGGGCAGTTCCAGGTCCTCGGCGGTGCGCAGGGCCTGCTGGGCGAGGCGCCGGGCCTCGTCGTCGTACCCCATGTGGCGGGCCGCCAGGACGTGCGTGGCCGCCGCCCACACCCAGGTCCGCGACGGGGGCTCCGCCGGAATCATGGCGAGCGCCTCGCTGCTGTAGGTGAAGGCGGCCTTCAGACGGTCGACGCGGATCAGGTTCCCGGCCAGGGTGTAGCGGACGCGGACGGCGAGTTCGGAGTCCGCGTCCGAGCCCGTACGGGCCAGCGCGGTGCGGGTCAGGGACACCGCTCGGTGGCTCTCCCCGGCGTGCGCCGCGGCCGCGGAGGCGCGCAGGGTGAGGGTGACCGTGTCGAGGCCGTCCTGCGGGAGTTCGGCGGCCGGTACGGCGGGCCACAGGTCGAGGGCGGATTCGAGGTGGCGCAGCTCCTCGGCGGGCGCGCCGAGCTGGGCCGCGTGGTCGGCGGCTTCGAGGGAGGCCCGCAGCGCGTCGGCCAGGTCGTGGCTCTCCCGTGAGTGGTGGGCGCGCTCCGCGGCGCTCTGCGCCCGGTCGCCGCGCTCGGCGAGCAGCCCGGCGAACGCGCGGTGCAGCCGGACCCGCTCGCCCGGCAGCAGATCGGCGTAGACGGCCTCGCGGGTCAGGGCGTGCCGGAAGGTGTACGTGTCGCCGTCGGCGGGGACGAGGAGCTGCCGGCCGACGGCCTCGCGCAGCGCCGATTCCAGCGCGTCGTCGGGGAGTCGGACGGCGTCGCGCAGCAGGTCGTGCTCCACGCGGCGGCCGGCCACGGCGGCCGTGCGCAGCACCTGCTGGGCGGTGACGGACAGGTGCTCGAACCGGATGAGGAGGACGTCGGCCAGACCGCTGGGCATGGCCTCGCCGCCCGTGCCGGGCAGCGGGTCCGCGGTGGCGGCGAGCAGTTCCTCCGCGTAGAACGCGTTGCCCTCGGCGCGCTCGACGATGCGGCGGACCGTGGTGTCCGGCACCGTGTCCGTGCGCAGGGCGCGCACCAGGCGGGTCATCTCCGCGTCGGCCATGGGCCGCAGTTCGAGCCGCTCGACGGCGGGCAGCCGGACCAGCTCGGCGAGGAGCGGGCGCAGCGGATGGCGGCGGTGCAGATCGTCCGAGCGGTACGAGGAGAGGACGGCGATGCGGTGTCCGGCCGGAGCAGGTTCGCCTCCCGGGGCGGGCCGCAGCCCCTGCGGGCGCTGGAGCGGACCGCGGCTGAGCAGGAAACGCAGCAGGTCGCGGGAGGACTGGTCGGCCCAGTGCAGGTCCTCGATGACCAGCGCGAGCGGGGCGGTGGCGGCGACGTCCTCGAGCAGCCCCGCCAGACTCTCGAACAGGCGGAGCCGGCCGCCCGCGTCCGAGATGCCGTCGGTGCCGCCGAGCAGCCGCCCCGCCGCCGGGTGCGCGGCCAGCGCGGGCGCGAACCGCGCGTCGTCGGCGAGCGCCCCGAGGATCTCGGTGAACGGCAGATACGGCAGGCCGACGTCGCCGAGGTCGACGCAGTGGCCGGTGAGCACCGTCGTACCGGTGTCCGCGGCGTGCCGGGCGGCCTCCGTGAGCACCCGGGTCTTGCCGACGCCGGCGTCCCCGGCGATGAGCACGGCCCGGGGCTCGCCCGCGCGGGCCCGGTCCAATACGCCGGTGAGCCGGGCCAGTTCACCGGCGCGGCCGATGAACGGCGTCCCGAATGGCTGTGTCACGCCGACCATCCTGGCACGTGGCACCGACAGGGGGCCCGCGTCGTCCGGCGCCGCCCTTCCGGGGCGGGCGGCAGCGGTATGGCGGCAGGCGGTGGGGGGACCAGTTCCGGAACTGGTC
>NZ_JBHWHV010000013.1:65016-188499 GCF_042732375.1 Streptomyces sp. NPDC059785 | reverse complement strand
CCGGTGCGCGGGGGCTACTTGGCGAGCACCCCGCCGTCCACCGGGAAGTTGCCGCCGGTGACCCACGCCGACTCGTCCGAGGACATCCGCTTCAGGACCGCCCGCTTGGCCAAGGTGAACTCCTCGTCCGTCAGGACGCCCGCGCGGTGCAGTTCGCCCAGTTCGCGCAGGCGGCGGAGGAGGGCGTCGTGGCCGTCCTCGGGCACGTGCCCGCAGTCCTGTCCCGCGGCGGGCCGGTGCCGTACCGGCCCGCCGCGCGGGTCCGCCGCGTCCGCCGCCGGGTGCGGCAGCCGGGCCTGTACCGCCGCCGCGACCAGCGCCATCAGCGGATCGCGCTTGAACCCCCACAGCAGCACCGAGTTGGGGTCGTACTTCGGCGGCGCCTTGGTCTCCACGCCGTGCACGGAGAACCGCAGGTAGCCGTCCTCGAGCCCCGCCGAGGGGTGCCACTCCACGCCCGCGAGGGTGGTGAGGGCCAGCGTCCGGGTGCCCGCCGCGGCCTTCGCCTCCTCCGTCTTCCAGTTCCACTCCAGGCGTACGTACTCGCCGTCGAAGCTCGCCGTGCCGTCACCGGCGGAGACGGACAGCGGCACCGGCGGGCCCGGCAGCAGATACGCGTCGACGGGACCCGGCGGCACCTGGTCGAGCAGGAGCGCGTTGCGGACCTCGTCCACCAGGTACTCGGCGACGCCGTAGCGGTCGGACTCGACGGTGAGCTGGTACGGGTCGGCGGCGTCCGCGAGCTTCCCGCCGGTCGCCTGGAGCAGCGGGTCGGCCCCGTCGCGCAAGCGCAGCCTGAGCCGGCCCGACTTCCTGCCCTGCTCGAAGGAGACCCCCGCCAGCGCCTCCAGCGGGACGGTCAGCTCACCCAGCGTCCGGCGGAGCAGCCCGACGCCCTTGTCCCGCCCCGGAGTCAGCCGCAGCGCCTCACCCTCGAAGCTCCACGTACCGTCCCGTTGGATGATTTCCGCCATGGGACGGATTGTTCCACCGGCGGGACGGACGAGGGCGGCGCGGACCGGGCCCGCGCCGCCCGGCGGTGTCACCAGCTCGAAGGCAGGTACTTGTAGCAGTAGTTGTAGCCGCCGTAGTAGTCGTCCCCGTGTATCAGGAGGCTGCCGCCCGTGGCCTTGCCCACGATGCAGTCCTTGTCCAGGCCGTAGCGGGACTGGAACCAGCCCACCCAGCTACGGGTCTTCGGGCCCCAGACGCCGTCCTCCACCAGCGGACGGCTGTAGCCGTCGTACTGCCGCACGTCGTTGACGAGGTGCTGCACGCACCACACGCCGTGCGTGTTGTTGGCGTACCCGTTGCCGATGTACCCGGCGGACGGTGACGCCGCGGCCGGGGCGGCGCGGGCCGGGCGAATCCGACGAGGAGCTGACGTCGCCCGCTGACCAGGGGGGTATGCCGCGGAGCCGTACAACCGGTGCGGTAGTACGGCCGCGGCAGTGGGCTCCGGTCAGAGCCCGGCTATCGGGTTTTTCAGGGTGCCGACCAGTTGGAGGGCGCCCGAGGGGTCGGCGAGGTCGACCATCTGGCGGTTGTTGCGCAGCTGGAGGCGGTTGAGGGCGGACAGCGCGAACTCGGGGGCGAACATGTCGTACTGGCGGAACTTGTCGGCGAGTTCGGGCGCGGACTCCTGGTACTCGCGCACCGACTGCGCGACCGTCCGCCAGAAGTCCTCCTCCAGGACGCCCTCCTCGGCGAGGATCGCCGCGAGGAACCGGAAGAAGCAGTCGAAGACGTCCGTGAGGATGGAGAGCAGCTTCTTGTCCTCGGGCACCTCCACGCGGATGCGTTCGACCGCGGGCGGCAGCACCGCGTCCGGGTCCATGACCGCGATCTCCTCGGCGATGTCCTTGTAGAGCGCGCGCTGCACGGCGCCGTCCTTCAGGACCAGGATCACGTTCTCGCCGTGCGGCATGTACACCAGGTCGTAGGCGTAGAAGCTGTGCAGCAGGGGGGTGAAGTAGGCGCGCAGGTAGCGGCGCAGCCACTCCGTCGGAGCCAGCCCGGACCGCTCGATCAGCGCCGCCGCGAACGAGCCGCCCTCGTCGTCGACATGGAGCAGCGAGGCCATCGTGGCCAGTGACTCGCCGTCCTGGAGCGCGGGCACCGGGCTCTCCCGCCAGAGCGCGGCGAGCATCTTGCGGTACGGGGAGTAGCGGTCGGTGGCGGCCTCGTACTCCAGGTGGCGGTAGCCGACGGCGGCGCGCTCGCGGATGACGGACAGACCCGTGGCCTTCAGCACCGGGTCGTTGTCGATGAGCTGGGCGAGCCAGTCGTTGATCGCCGGGGTCGCCTCCATGTAGGCGGCGGACAGGCCGCGCATGAAGCCCATGTTGAGGACCGACAGTGCGGTCTTCACGTAGTGCTTTCCGGGCGCGCTGCGGTTGAAGAAGGTGCGGATCGACTGCTGGGCCAGGTACTCGTCGTCGCCCTCGCCGAGGCAGACCAGGTGCCGACGGGCCACCTCGGCGGCGAAGGTCACCGAGAGCTTGTTCCACCACTGCCAGGGGTGGACCGGGATGAAGAGGTAGTCCGCCGGGTCCAGCCCCTCGGCGGTCAGCGTCGCCCGGAAGCGGCCGACCGTCTCCTCGCCCAGCTCCGCGCGCAGGAACGACTCGTACTCGATGCCCGCGCCCGCGGTGAACGCGGCCCGCGAGCGGTGCGCGGCCAGCCACACGAGCCGGACCGGGCTCGCCGTCTCGGGCGCGTACGACAGGTAGTCGTGCACGCCGAAGCCGAGCCGCCCGTTGTTGGCGACGAAGCAGGGGTGGCCCTCGGTCATGCCGGTCTCGATGTCCTGGAACCCGGCGCGGGACAGCTCGGCGGCGGTCAGCCGCGGTTTGGTGAGCTTGAAGCAGGTGCCGGAAAGGGTGGAGGAGATCTCCTCCAGGTAGACCGGCAGGATCTTGTCGCTCAGGCCCAGCGTCTGCCGCAGCTCGATGAAGAAGTCCAGCGCGGCGAGCGGCAGTTCGGCGCCGTCGCGGTCGCGGACGATCGAGTCGGCGTCGACCTGCCAGTGGTCGAGCGCGCGGCGGCGGGCGGTGAAGCGGTAGCGGGTGCGGCCGTCGTCACTGGCGACGGCGTACCGGCCGGTGCCCTCCTCGTGCGGCGTCAGCAGCCGCTCGTGGGTGAACTCGGCGAGCGCCTTGCGGATGAGCAGCCGGTTGGCCCGCTCCCAGCGCTCGGGGGAGAGGTGGGCGACGGCGTCGGACAGGGTCATATCTTCACTCCTCGGACGGCCGCGAACACGGCTTCCTCGCGGGCCGCCGCGTACTGCTCCCGGGTGCAGAAGCTCAGCAGGGCCTTCTTCTCGGGCTTGTCGATCTCGCGCTCGGGCACGAAGCCGACGGCCGCGTTCAGGGCGTGCACCGCCGTGTTGCGCACGTCGGGCTCGACCACGACCCGCCGGACGGCCGGGTCGGCGAACAGCTCGTCCATCACGGCGGTGATCACCGCGCGGGTGAAGCCGTGCACCGGCTTGTCGGCGGGCGCGACCAGGAAGTGCATCCCGACGTCGCCGGGCTCCGGCTCGTACAGGCCGACCAGCTCGACGTGCGCGGGGTCGTAGCGCTCCATGAGGAACACCGGGCGGCCGTCGAGCAGGCCGAGGAACGCGTCGTGGTGCTCGGCGGCGGCGATCGCCATGTACTCCCGCTCCACGTCCTGGAGCCGGGCGTCCTGCATCATCCAGAACGCCGACTTGGGGTGGGTGACCCAGGTGTGCAGCAGCTCGGCGTCCTTCAGCGGGTCGAGCGGGCGGACGGTGAAGGCGCCGGTGTCCGTGGCGCCGGTGCGGCTCTTGCGGCTCATACGGTGAACTCCTGGAACGCGATGGTCTTCTCGACGGGGTAGTACTCGGTGCCGAGCAGCTCGCGGATGATGTAGGCGTTGCGGTAGGCGCCCATGCCCAGGTCGGGGCTGGTGATGCTGTGGGTGTGCACGCCGGCGTTCTGGAGGAAGACGCCGCGGCCGGTGACGTCGATCGCGTAGTTGCGCGCCACGTCGAAGTTGCCGTGCGAGTCGTAGCGCAGCCGGTCGCGGACCGGCTCCAGGAACTCCGGCTCGGCGTACTTGTAGCCGGTCGCGAGGATCAGGCCCTGCGAGGTCAGCTCGTAGTCCTTGCCTTGCTCCTCCTGGCGCAGACCGAGCCGGTAGGTGCCGTCCGCGTACGAGGCGGAGACGAGCGCGGAGTTGGTGAGCAGCCGGGTGGGGACCGGGCCGCCGACGTTCTTCTGGTAGAGCAGGTCGAAGATGTCGTTGATCAGCTCCCCGTCGATGCCCTTGAACAGGCCCTTCTGCTCCTGCTGGAGCCGGTAGCGGGTGTGCTCGGGCAGCGCGTGGAAGTAGTCGACGTACTCCGGGGAGGTCATCTCCAGCGTCAGCTTGGTGTATTCGAGGGGGAAGAAACGCGGTGAGCGCGTCACCCAGGTGAGCTGGTAGCCGTGGACGTCGATCTCGCCGAGCAGGTCGTAGTAGATCTCGGCGGCGGACTGGCCGCTGCCGACCAGCGTGATCGACTCCTTCCGCTGGAGCTCCCGCTTGTGGTGCAGATAGCGGGAGTTGTGGATGAAGTCGCCGCCGAGGCCCGCACAGGCGTCCGGGATGTGCGGCGGGGTACCGGTGCCGAGGACCAGGTGGCGGGCGCGGTACAGGTCGCCGCCCTCGGTGTGCACGGAGTACACCTCGGCCGCCTCGTCGTACGCCACCTCGGTCACGGTGGTGCCGAAGCGGACGCTGCTCAGTTTCGACGCGGCCCAGCGGCAGTAGTCGTCGTACTCGACGCGCAGCGGATAGAAGTTCTCCCGGATGTAGAACGAGTACAGCCGGCCCGACTCCTTCAGGTAGTTGAGGAAGGAGTACGGGGAGGTGGGGTCGGCGAGGGTGACCAGGTCCGACATGAACGGGGTCTGGAGGTGCGCGCCCTGAAGGAACATCCCGGAGTGCCACTCGAAGTCCGGCTTGGACTCCAGGAAGACGCCGTCCAGTTCGGTTATCGGCTCGGTGAGGCAGGCGAGGCCGAGATTGAAGGGGCCGAGCCCGATCCCCACGAAGTCGTGCACGCGGTCGGATTCAGGAAGCGCGGTCAAGGGACTCTCCCAGGTACTGCTCGGCGTGGCCGGCGATGAGACCGAGCACGGCGGAGATGTCGTCCGCCGTGGTCTCGGGGTTGAGCAGGGTGAACTTCAAGTACTGGCGGTCGCCGACCTTGGTGCCCGCGACCACGGCGTCACCGGAGGCGAACAGGGCCTTGCGCGCGTAGAGGTTGGCGCGGTCGATCTCGGAGGGGTCGGTGACGGCCACCGGGATGTAGCGGAAGACCAGGGTGGACAGCGAGGGCCGGACGACGACGTCGAAGCGCGGGTCGGCGGCGAGGAGTTCCCAGCCCGTCTCGGCCAGTTCGCAGACCTCGTCGAAGAGTGCGCCGATGCCGTCGGCGCCCATCACGCGCAGCGTCATCCACAGTTTGAGGGCGTCGAAGCGGCGGGTGGTCTGAAGGGACTTGTCGACCTGGTTGGGGATGCGCTCGGCCACCGTACGGCGCGGGTTGAGGTACTCCGCGTGGTAGGTGGCGTGCCGCAGCGTGGCGGAGTCCCCGACCAGGACGGCCGAAGAACTCACCGGCTGGAAGAAGGACTTGTGGTAGTCGACGGTGACGGAGTCGGCGTGCTCGATGCCCTCGATGCGGTCGCGGTGTTTCAGGGAGGCGAGCAGTCCGCAGCCGTAGGCGGCGTCGACGTGCATCCAGACGTCATAGTGATTGCACAGCTCGGCGATCTCCGGCAGCGGGTCGATGGAGCCGAAGTCGGTGGTGCCCGCGGTGGCGACGACGGCCATGGCCACCAGGCCCTCGTCGCGGCAGCGCTCCAGCTCGCGGGCGAGGGCGACCGTCTGCATGCGTTTGTCGTGGTCGACGGGTATGGAGACGACAGCGTCGGGCCCGAGGCCGAGGAGTTTCGCGGACTTCCTGACGCTGAAGTGGCTCACCTCGGAGGCGAAGACGCGCAGGTCGGCGGGGGAGTCGTACTTGGTCTCCTCGCGGGCGAGCAGCAGCGCCTGGAGGTTGGACTGGGTGCCGCCGCTGGTGAAGACGCCGTCGGCGGCCGGGCCGAGGCCGATGCGCCGCGCGGTCCAGTCGATGAGCTTGCGCTCGATCAGGGTGCCGCCGGCCGACTGGTCGAAGGTGTCCAGGGAGGAGTTCACGGCCGACAGGACCGCTTCGCCGACGACGGCGGGGATGACGACCGGGCAGTTGAGGTGGGCGAGGTAGCGGGGGTGGTGGAAGTAGACCGCGTCCTTGAGGTAGACCTCTTCGAGCTCGTCCAGGACCGCGGTGGTGTCGTGCAGCGGGCGGTCGAGGTCGATCCGCTCGAGGCGGGGGGCGAGGTCGTCCGCCGTGACGCCGGTGAACGGACGGTCGGTGGTGGCGAGTCTGGCCGCCACCCGCTCGATTCCTTCGGTCACGGACCGGCGGTACCGGTCCGCGGTCGTGTCATTGAGCAGGTGCGAGCGCATGTGGGGGTCCTCCGTGCGGGGAGAAAGTCCGAGCGGGACTGAAGCGGGCCGGGACAGGGGGAGAAGCGGGGCCCGACGTTCAACTTAGGCTAGCCTAACCTAACTGGACGTGGCGACCCCGCCTGACCTGCGTGTTCCGTGTCTTACCGACCGCTAGCAGCTCTCCCGCAGTTGCTCCTCGCTCAGACCGCGCCGCCAGTAACCGACGAACGTGACACGCCGTCGGTCGAGCTCCCGCTCCCGCACGAGATGCCGGCGCAACTCCTTGACGCATCCCGACTCGCCGGCGAGCCAGGCGTAGGGGGCCGCCGCGCCGGACAGGTCGGCGGCTCTGATCGCGTCGAGGCCCGAGGGGGCGCCGTCCGCGCGCACCAGCCAGGTGACCTCGGCGTCGGCCGCGGTCGGCAGCGGCTGGACGTCACCGGCGTGCCCGACCTCCAGCCAGACCCGGGCGCGGGTGCCGGCGGGCAGGGACTCCAGGATCGCGGCGGCGGCGGGCAGGGCCGTCTCGTCCGCCCACAGCAGGAGGGGACCGGCGTCGGCGGGCGGCCGGAAGCGGATCGCCGTGTTGTCCTCGACCGCGGGCCCGAGGACCAGGACGCGGTCACCGGCGGCGGCGCGGGCGGCCCAGCGCGAGGCGGGACCGGCGGGCACGGCGGTGTCCTCGGGCGCGGCGGCGTCCGCCTCGGCCGCCGTCACGCCGTGCAGTGCGAAGTCGATGTCGACCTCGGTGGTACGGCCCAGCGCGTCCCGGCGCAGCGACCGCAGCGTGTACGAGCGCATCACCGCGCGTACGTCGTCCGGGAGTTCCCGCCACCCCTGCCACCAGCCGTCGCCCAGCTCAAGAGGGACGACGGGCTCGGACTGGCCCGGCTGCGGCAGGAACAGCGACAGACTCTGGTCGCGGCCACCGGAGCGGAACGCGTGCAGCTCCGGGCCCGCGAAGGATATTCGGGTCAGAGACGGACCGAGCCGCCTCGTCCGTACGACCTGGAGGCTGAAGAAACGGAACGGGGCGGCTACGGCCGTCGTCATGAGTGCTCCTGAGTCATCGTCAGGGGGCAGGGCTTCCGGACAGGTGTCAGCTGACCTTCTTGGCCTTCTCGATGGCCGTGGCCAGGTCCTCGAGGATCGGGGCGCACTTGTCGTACGAGTAGATGGGCTCGGTGACGCGCGGGATGACCTGGCCCGCCTTGACGGCCGGGAGCTTCTTCCAGGTGCCCTCGGTGATGTCGTCCGGCTGGATGGCCGAGGTGCGGTTGTCCATCATGATGATGTCCGCGTCGTACTTGTCGACGTTCTCCCAGCTCAGGTTCTCGAACCAGCCGCCGCTGGCCTTGAGGGTCTTCGCCGGCGGCTCGACCAGGTTCACGCCGAGGGCCTTGAAGTACTCCAGGTCGGCGGAGAGGTTGGAGCCGGAGACGTAGAAGATGTCCTGGCTGGCGGAGCCGACGAGAACCTTGATGTCGGGGTTGGCCTTGGCGGCGGCGCGCAGCTTGGCCGCGGCGTCCTCGAAGCGCTTCTTCGCCTTGGTGACCTTGTCCGCCTTCACGTCCGCGCCGAGCGTCTCGGCGAGCGCGAGCAGGCGCTGAAGGGGCTCGGTCATCTGGCGGTCGTAGACGGAGATGCCGACGCTCGGGGCGAGCTTGAGGATCTTGTCCTTGGACTCCTCGGGCACGTACCAGAGGGTGCCCGCGTCGTCGAACATCGTGGAGATCAGCACGTCGGGCGCGAGGGCCGCGTACTTCTCGATGTTGAACTGGCCCCACTCGTTGCCGAGGATCGTGACCTTGCTGATGTCCATGTCGCCGGCCTGGACGTCGGCCTTGCCGTCCTTGGTCCTGGTCGGGCCGAAGACGCCCTTGACGCTCACGCCGTAGTCGTACAGCGCGGCGGCGACACCGGTGAAGGCGACGATGTTCGCCGGGGTCTTGTCGGCCTTCGCGGTCTCGCCGCGGTCGTCCTTGAAGGACCAGGGACCGGTCTTCGCCGCCGTGGAGGCGTCGTCCGAACCACCGCTTTTCGTGTCGTCGTCACCGCAGGCGGCGAGCGCGGCGCCCAGGCCGATGGCGCCGCCCGCGGCGAGCACGCCGCGGCGGGTGAGGTGGGTGGCACGGCCATTGCGCATGAGAGTGGCTGCTTTCGAACGGGGCGAAGCGCCCGCCGGACAATTCGTGGGTAGGTTAGCCTAACCTCAACGCTTGTCCAGAGGGTGGTCCGGCCTGCGCGAAAGCGCGCACGGGCGCCCGCCGCGCCCGCGCGCGGACACGCTGATCGGCGTACGCGCGCCGGTACGCCGGTCGGCCCGCGCGCTGAAGCGGCGGTCGGCCCGTACGTGCCGGAGTGCCGGTCGGCCCGCGTGCCGATGTGCCGGACGGCCCGTACGTGCCGATGTGCTGGTCGGCCCGCGCGCTGAAGCGGCGATCGGCCTGCGCGTGCCGATGCGCCGGTCGGCCCGTACGCGCCGGTGCGCCGGTCGTCCCGCGCGCCGGAGTGCCGGTCGGCCCGTAGGCGCCGATGCCCGCTACGTGCCGATGTGCTGGTCGGCCCGCGCGCTGAAGCGGCGATCGGCCCGCGCGTGCCGGAGTGCCGGTCGGCCCGCGTGCCGGAGTGCCGGTCGGCCCGCGTGCCGGAGTGCCGGTCGGCCCGTAGGCGCCGATGCCCGCTACGTGCCGATGTGCCGGTCGGCCCGCGCGCTGAAGCGGCGATCGGCCCGCGCGTGCCGGAATGCCGGTCGGCCGGCGTGCCGAAGTGCCGGTGGGCCCGTACGCGCCGAAGCCCGCTACGTGCCGAAGCGCCGGACGGCCCGTACGTGCCGGTGCGCTGGTCGGCCCGCGCGTCGAAGCCTCTGCGCGCCGATGCGCCGGACGGCCCGCGCGTCGAAACGCCGGACGGCCCGCGCGCCGATGCGCCGGACGCCCGCGCGCCGATGCGCCGGACGCCCGCGCGCCCAAGCGTCGTCAGCCCGCCAGCCCCAGTTCCCGGGCGATCAGCATGCGCTGTACCTCGCTCGTGCCCTCGCCGATCTCCAGGATCTTGGAGTCGCGCCACATCCGGGCCACCGGGTACTCGTTCATGAAGCCGTAGCCGCCGTGGATCTGGGTGGCCTCGCGGGCGTTGTCCACCGCGACCGTGGACGAGTAGAGCTTGGCGAGCGCGGCCTCCTTCTTGAAGGAGTCGCCGCTGACCAGCCGGGACGCCGCGTCGCGCCAGGCGAGCCGGGCCGTGTGCGCCTTCATCTCCATGTCCGCGATCTTGAACTGGACCGCCTGGTACGCCCCGATGTTCCGGCCGAACGCCCGCCGTTCCTTGGCGTACTTCACCGACTCGTCCACACAGCCCTGGGCCAGCCCGGTGGCCAGCGCCGAGATGGCGATCCGGCCCTCGTCCAGGATCCGCAGGAACTGCGCGTAGCCGCGGCCCTCCGTGCCCAGCAGGTTCGCCGCCGGGACCCGGACGTCGGCGAACGACAGCTCCCGGGTGTCCGAGGCGTTCCAGCCGACCTTCGAGTACGGCGCCGCGACCGTGAAGCCCGGGGTGCCCGACGGCACGATGATCGACGAGATCAGCGGGCGCCCGTCCTCCTTGCGTCCGGTGACCGCGGTGACCGTCACCAGGCCCGTGATGTCCGTGCCCGAGTTGGTGATGAAGCACTTCGTGCCGTTGATCACCCACTCACCGGTCGTCTCGTCCAGGCGGGCCGTCGTCCGGGTCGCGCCCGCGTCGGAGCCGCCGTCGGGCTCCGTCAGGCCGAACGCGCCGAGGATCTCCCCGGAACACAGCCGCGGCAGCCACTCGGCCTTCTGCTCGTCCGTCCCGAACAGATGCAGCGGCATCGCGCCCAGCGAGACGCCCGCCTCCAGCGTGATGGCCACCGACGAGTCGACCCGGGCCAGCTCCTCCAGGGCGACACCGAGCGCGAGGTAGTCGCCGCCCATACCGCCGTACTCCTCGGGGAAGGGCAGCCCGAACAGGCCCATGCGGCCCATCTCCCGCACGATCTCGTACGGGAACTCGTGCCGTTCGTAGAAGTCGCCGATCTTGGGGGCGACGACGTCGTGCGCGAACTCCTCGACCGTGCGCCGGAGTTCTTCCAGCTCGGGGGAGAGGTTGTGATCCATCGTTCACTGCTCCTGGTGGGAGAGGGCTTTGACGGTGCGGGAGGGGCTGGGCCGCCCCAGTTGCCCGGCCATCCACACGCTGGTGGCGGTGAGCCGGGCCAGGTCGACACCGGTGTCGATGCCGAGGCCCTGGAGCATCCACACGAGGTCTTCGGTGGCGAGGTTCCCGGTGGCGGACCTGGCGTACGGGCAGCCGCCGAGGCCGCCCGCCGAGGCGTCGACGGTGCTCACGCCGTGCTGGAGCGCCGCGAGCGTGTTGGCGAGCGCCTGGCCGTAGGTGTCGTGGAAGTGCACACCGAGCACGTCCGTCGGGACGCCCGCCTCGTTCAGCGCGGACAGCAGCGCCTGTACGTGCCCCGGGGTGGCCACACCGATGGTGTCGCCGAGGCTCAGCTCGTCGCACCCCATGTCGCGCAGCGCCGTGCAGACGCGCACGACCTGGTGGACGGGGACCGCGCCCTCCCAGGGGTCGCCGAAGCACATCGAGAGATAGCCGCGCACGTGCACGCCCTCCGCGCGGGCGCGGGCGACCACCGGCTCGAACACGGCCAGCGCCTCGTCGAGCGTCCGGTTCAGATTGGCCTTCGCGAAGGACTCCGTCGCGCTGGCGAAGACGGCCACCCGGGTCGCGCCGAGGTCCAGGGCACGGTCGAGGCCGCGCTGGTTCGGGACGAGCACCGGCAGCCGTACGCCCGGCAGATCGCGCACCAGCGGGAACAGCCGCTCGGCGTCGGCGAGTTGGGGCACCCACTTGGGGTGCACGAAACTCGTCGCCTCCACGGTGGTCAGACCGGCGTCGGCGAGCCGCTCGATGAACTCGGCCTTGACCTCGGTCGGTACCGCCGTCTTCTCGTTCTGCAGGCCGTCGCGCGGCCCGACCTCGTGGATCCGCACCCGCGCGGGCAGCCCCGGCGCCGGTACGGCCATGGGGAGCGCCGTCATGCCTCCTCCTCCGCGGTCGGGGCTTCCGGGGCGCCGGCCGGGGTGACCACCGCCAGGACCTGGTCCATGGCGACCGTCGTGCCCGCGGTGACGTCCAGTTCGCTGACCGTCCCCGCGTGCGGCGCGGAGATCACGTGCTCCATCTTCATCGCCTCCACGACCAGCAGGCTCTGTCCGGCGCTCACCTCGTCGCCCACCGCGACCTTCACCACGGTCACCGTGCCGGGCATCGGCGCGGTCAGGGAGTCGGCGCCCGCGTGCGCGCCCTGGGTGAGGGAGGCGGCGACCGGGTCGTGGTCGCGCACGTGCCAGGCGTCGCCGTCGCGGCCCAGCCAGTCCCCGGCCCGGTGGAAGGTGTGCCGGACGCCGTCGAGGACGACGGACACCTCGTCGCCGGTGACCGTGTGGGTGCCGCGCGGGACATGCTCCACGGGCTCGGTCACCCGCAGCGGGAAGGAGAGCGGCTTGGGGGTGCCGCCGAGCCGCCAGCCGCTGGGCACGGAGAAGGGGTCGACCCAGCCGGAGCCGGAGTCAGAACCTGAAGCGACACCAGTACCAGTACCGGTACTGGTGCCGGCCCCCGCCGGGCGCAGCGCCTCCACCCGCACGGCCGCCGCCGCCTCGTACACCTCCTCCGGGACCTCCGCCGGGATCAGGCCGTCCGCCTCCCGCTCCACCAGGCCCGTGTCCAGCTCGCCCGCGACGACCGCCGGGTGGGCGAGGAGCCGCCGCAGGAACCCGGCGTTGGTCTGCACGCCCAGCGTGACCGTCCGCGCGAGGGCGGCCCGGAGTTTACGGAGCGCGGTGGGACGGTCGGGGCCGTACGCGATCACCTTGGCGAGCATCGGGTCGTACAGGCTGCCGACCTCCGTGCCCTCGGTGAGGCCCGAGTCGGTGCGGACGCCGTCGCCCGCCGGCTCGCGCAGCAGGGTCACCGTCCCGCCGGAGGGCAGGAACCCGCGCGCGGGGTCCTCGGCGCACAGCCGCGCCTCCACCGCGTGGCCGGTCAGCACGATGTCCTTCTGCTCGTACGGCAGCCGCTCGCCCGCCGCGACCCGGAGCTGCCACTCGACCAGGTCGAGTCCGGTGATCAGCTCGGTGACCGGGTGCTCCACCTGGAGGCGGGTGTTCATCTCCATGAAGTAGTACGCCGAGGGGTCGCCGCCGGGGACGATGAACTCGACCGTGCCCGCGCCCCGGTAGTGGCAGGAGCGGGCCGCCTGGACGGCCGCCTCGCCCATCGCGGCGCGGGTCGCCTCGTCGAGCAGGACGCTCGGCGCCTCCTCGACGATCTTCTGGTGGCGGCGCTGGAGGGAGCACTCGCGCTCGCCCAGGTGGATCACGTGTCCGTGACCGTCCGCGAGGACCTGGATCTCGATGTGCCGGGGCCGGTCGATCCACCGCTCCACGAGGAGGGTGTCGTCGCCGAAGGAGGCGCGGGCCTCACGCCGGGCGGCGGCGATCTCCTCGGGCAGCGCGGCCTCCTCCCGCACCAGGCGCATGCCCTTGCCGCCGCCGCCCGCCGACGGCTTCAGCAGCACCGGCATGCCGATCTCCCGTGCCGCGTCGGCCAGTTCGGCGTCGGTCAGGCCGCTGCCCGAGGAGCCCGGCACCACCGGCACGCCCGCCGCCCGCACCGTCTCCTTGGCGCGGATCTTGTCGCCCATCAGGTCGATCGCGGAGGCGGGCGGCCCGACGAAGACCAGGCCCGCGTCCTCGCAGGCCGCCGCGAAGGCCGCGTTCTCGGCGAGGAAGCCGTAGCCGGGGTGGACGGCCTGCGCGCCCGCGCGGGCCGCCGCGGCGATCAGCCGCTGTGCGGACAGATAGCTCTCGGCGGCCGGCGCCGGGCCGATCCGCACCGCCGTGTCCGCCTCGCGCACGTGCCGGGCCCCGGCGTCCGCGTCGGAGAAGACGGCCACCGAGCGCACGCCGAGGGACCGCAGCGTACGGATCACCCGGACGGCGATCTCGCCGCGGTTGGCCACAAGCACCGTGTCGAACATCGTCGGGAGTCCCCTCACATCCTGTCCCCTCACGTCCAGATCCCTCACGTCCGGCCCCCTCACATCCGGAAGACGCCGAAGCCGGGGTCACCCAGCGGGGCGTTCGCACAGGCCGTCAGCGCCAGACCCAGCACCTGGCGGGTCTCCAGCGGGTCGATCACACCGTCGTCCCAGAGGCGGGCCGTCGCGTAGTAGGCGTTGCCCTGGCGCTCGTACTGCGCGCGGATCGGGTCCTTGAACGCCTCTTCCGCATCGGCGGGCCAGTCCTCGCCGCGTGCCTCCGACTGGTCGCGCTTGACGGTCGCGAGGACGGACGCCGCCTGCTCGCCGCCCATGACCGAGATCTTGGCGTTGGGCCACATCCACAGGAAGCGGGGCGAATACGCCCGGCCGCACATCGAGTAGTTCCCCGCGCCGTACGAACCGCCGATCACCACGGTCAGCTTCGGCACGCGCGTGCAGGCGACGGCCGTGACCATCTTGGCGCCGTGCTTGGCGATGCCCCCCGCCTCGTACTGGCGGCCCACCATGAAGCCCGAGATGTTCTGGAGGAAGACCAGCGGGATGCCGCGCTGGTCGCACAGTTCGATGAAGTGGGCGCCCTTCTGGGCGGACTCGGAGAACAGGATGCCGTTGTTGGCGACGATCCCGAGCGGGTGCCCCTGGATCCGCGCGAAGCCGGTGACCAGCGTCTGCCCGAACTCCGCCTTGAACTCGGCGAAGCGGGAACCGTCCACCACGCGCGCGATGACCTCGCGTACGTCGTACGGGGTGCGCGAGTCGACCGGCACCGCGCCGTACAGCCCGGACGGGTCCACCTTCGGTTCGGCGGACGGCTCGACGGACCAGGGCAGCTTCCCGCGCGCGGGGAGCGTCGAGGCGATGGTGCGCACGATCCTGAGCGCGTGCGCGTCGTCCTCCGCGAGGTGGTCGGTGACGCCCGACACGCGCGCGTGGACCTCGCCGCCGCCCAGCTCCTCGGCCGTTACCACCTCGCCGGTGGCGGCCTTCACCAGCGGCGGCCCGCCCAGGAAGATCGTGCCCTGGCCGCGCACGATGACCGCCTCGTCGCTCATCGCGGGCACATACGCCCCGCCCGCCGTGCAGGAGCCGAGGACGGCCGCGATCTGGGGGATGCCCGCCCCCGACATCCGCGCCTGGTTGTAGAAGATCCGCCCGAAGTGCTCCCGGTCGGGGAAGACCTCGTCCTGCATCGGCAAGAAGGCGCCCCCGGAGTCCACGAGGTACACGCACGGCAGCCGGTTCTCCAGCGCGACCTCCTGGGCGCGCAGGTGCTTCTTCACCGTCATCGGGTAGTACGTGCCGCCCTTGACGGTGGCGTCGTTCGCCACGATCACGCACTCGCGTCCGCTCACCCGCCCGATCCCGGCGATCACCCCGGCGGCCGGCGCCTGCCCCTCGTACATCCCGTCGGCGGCCAGCGGGGCCAGCTCCAGGAAGGGCGAGCCCGCGTCGAGCAGCGCGTCCACGCGGTCCCGGGGGAGCAGCTTCCCGCGCGCGGTGTGCCGCGCCCGGGCCCGCTCGCCGCCGCCGAGCCGCGCGGCGGCCAGCTTGCCGCGCAGCTCCTCGACGAGTGCGAGGTGGGCCTTCTCATTGGCCTGCCAGGCGTCCGACGCGGGGTCCTCCGCGCTCGTCAGCTCCGGTGCCTCCTGCATCCTGCGGTCCCCTCACCCAGCGATCGTCTGTTAATGAGCGTTAACCATCCCCTTCAGGTTAACGACCGCTAACCTTGATGTCTAGAATTGTTTTCATGGCCACCAGAACCGACGCCCCCACCCGTCGCGAGCAGATCCTCAGAGAGGCCGCCCGGCTCTTCGCCGAGCGCGGCTTCCACGGCGTCGGAGTCGACGAGATAGGAGCGGCCGTCGGGATCAGCGGCCCCGGTCTCTACCGGCACTTCGCGGGCAAGGACGCGATGCTCGCCGAGCTGCTCGTGGGCATCAGCGGCCAGCTCCTGACGGGCGGCAAGCGCCGGGTGGCCGAGGCGGACGGGGACGCGGGGGCGGTCCTCGACTCGCTCATCGAGGGGCACATCGACTTCGCGCTCGACGACCGTCCCCTGATCACCCTGCACGACCGTGAGCTGGACCGCCTCCGGGACAGCGACCGCAAGCTGGTGCGCCAGCTCCAGCGGCAGTACGTCGAGCTGTGGGTGGAGGTGGTCCGCGAGGTCTACCCGGACCTCGCCGAACCCGCCGCCCGCTCGGCCGTGCACTCCGTCTTCGGGCTGCTCAACTCCACCCCGCACCTCGGCCGCCCGGGTGCCCTGCCGGGCCGCGCGGGCACGGCGGGGCTGCTGCACCGGATGGCTCGCGGGGCCTTCCGGGCGGCGGCCGGGGCGCCGGACGTGCCCGCCTGAACCACGGGGACTGCCCTCGCGTCCCTTCCCCGAACGGCGTCCGTGCCCCTAGCAAGGACAGGACGAAGGTGTCCTGCCGACGACGGGGCGTCGCATTCGAGGGAACGGAGCTGGAAAGCGTGCGTGAACAGCGACAGTCGGACCCGGAGCGTTCCCCCGGACCCGTCCGGCGGCCGGCCGCCGCGCGCCCGCGTGTGCCGGCCCCCGGCGAGCGGATGACCCCCGGCCAGGTGCTGGGTCTCCAGGGGCTCGCGGGCAACGCCGCCGTGGTGCAGCGACTGGCGGCGGACGGCGGACAGGACCGTCATCAGCACGACGCCTCCTGCGGTCACGGGACCCCGGTGCAGCGCTCGGCGCGCGACGGCGAGCAGGACCGTCATCAGCACGACGCCTCCTGCGGTCACGGGACCCCGGTGCAGCGCTCGGCGGTCACGGAGGTGCTGAGCACCCCGGGGCAGCCCTTCGCCGGTCCGCTGCGCACCGAGATGGAGGCCCGCTTCGGTGCCGGCCTGTCCCATCTGCGCGTGCACACCGACACGGTGGCCCAGCGTTCGGCGGCGGAGATCGGGGCCGAGGCGTACACCTCGGGGGCCCACATGGTCTTCACCCCCTCGGCGCTCGCGAAGAAGAACGTCGTCGCCCACGAGATCGCGCACACCTTCGACCAGGCACGGGGCCCCGTGCCGGGCACGGACCGGGGCGACGGGCTGCGGATCTCCGACCCGGGCGACGCGGGCGAGCGGGCCGCCGAGGCGACCGCCCGCGAGGTGATGAGCGGTCCGGTGCCGTCCGCTGCGACGCCGGTCCAGACCTCCCGTACGGACCCGGCGGGCGCCGCCGCGCCGGGGGCGGCCGTCCAGCGGATGTACAGCGGTTACGGCGGCTACGGCAGTGGTTACGGGGGCGGCGGCGAGCGGCGGTCCGGCCGGTCGGCGACCGCGCAGGACTCCGAGCGGAGGCGGCGGGCCGAGGCCCCGCAGGTCGACAGCCGGCGGCGCACCCGCGCCGGCGCGGCGAGCCGCGACGACGAGGCCGATCCGATGACGATCGCCCGGTCCGCCGCCCCGCCCCGGCGCGGCCCGGACGGCGAGGCGCTGTGGGACGGCACGCGCAGGCAGCTCACCTGGACCGCGGGCACCGAGGCGCTCGTGCTCGGCAGGACGCCCCACGAGACCAGCTCGCGGAGCGGCAGGACGCGCTACGAGTGTGAGCACTGCCAGCGGATGGTGCTCAGCCGGGGCGAGGCCGACGACGCCCGGGAGAACAACTGGTACGAGATCGACCACATCGAGGGCATCCTCGCCTACGTCCACCGCAGCGTCGATCCGATCCAGTGGGACGTCGAGGTCGTTCCCAACATCTACCGCCGGGCCGAGGCGATCCTGCTGGAGGACGCCAGGGAAGCGGCGAGCGACCCGGACAACCTGCGTCTGCTGTGCCGCAGGTGCAACGGCGGCCAGCGGGCGGCCAACAGCGAGAGCCGCCACATGGACCGCATGGGGCCCACCTGGGTCGGCCAGCCGCGGGAGGTGACGCGGCGGTCGGCGTCCCCGAGGGACGAGCCGAGGCCCAGCCGGCGTGACCGCGACTACGACGACTACGACGACTACGACGACGGCGGCGGCTACGGATCCACCAGCCGGTCCGGCGGTTACGGCGGTTACGGCGGCTCCGGCGGTTACGGGGGCGCCACGACCGTCGTCTACACCTACTGACGGGCCGCGAAAGGGCTCATGAACCGGCGGGCGTGACGAGCGTTACGGGTTGGTTGCTCTGGACGACCGTTGATACTCGCCGGTACGGTGATGTTTCTGAGCAAGCGCTTAGGCATTGACCCATGAGCCAGGTGGAGGTGGCGGCGGTGCGCCGTACGGTGTTCAACGAGGATCACGAGGCGTTCCGGGAGACCCTGCGGGCCTTCATCGAGGCCGAGGTCGTCCCGGTCTACGACGAGTGGTTCGCGGCGGGCCAGGCGCCCCGCGACTTCTACTACAAGCTCGCCGAGCTGGGCGTCTTCGGCATCCGCGTCCCCGAGGAGTTCGGCGGCGCGGGCATCGACTCGTACAAGTTCGAGGCGATCATGTACGAGGAGACGGCCCGCGCGGGTGTCTCCTTCGGCGGCTCCGGCGTGCACGTGCTGCTCGGCCTGCCCTACGTGAAGATGCTCGCCACCGACGAGCAGAAGAAGCGCTGGCTGCCCAAGTTCGTCTCCGGCGAGGAGATGTGGGCGCTCGCCATGACGGAGCCCGGCACCGGCTCCGACCTCGCGGGCATGAAGACCACCGCGAAGCTCTCCGAGGACGGCACGCACTACGTCCTCAATGGCGCCAAGACCTTCATCACCGGCGGTGTGCACGCCGACCGCGTGATCGTCTGCGCCCGCACCTCCGCCCCGCGCGAGGACGACCGCCGCTTCGGCATCTCGCTGTTCGCCGTCGACACCAGGTCCGAGGGCTACTCGATCGGCCGCAAGCTCGACAAGCTCGGCCTGAAGGTCTCCGACACCGCCGAGCTGGCCTTCGTCGACGTCAAGGTCCCGGTCGAGGACCTGCTCGGCGAGGAGAACAAGGGCTTTTCCTACCTCGGCCACAACCTCGCCTCCGAGCGCTGGGGCATCGCCTTCGGCGCCTACGCGCAGGCCAAGGCCGCCGTCCGGTTCGCCAAGGAGTACGTGCGGGAGCGCACCGTCTTCGGCAAGCCCGTCGCCTCCTTCCAGAACACCAAGTTCGAGCTGGCCGCCTGCCAGGCCGAGGTGGACGCCGCCGAGGCGGTCGCCGACCGCGCCCTGGAGGCCCTGGACGCCGACGAGCTGACCCCGGCCGAGGCCGCCAGCGCCAAGCTGTTCTGCACCGAGGTCGCCCACCGCGTCATCGACCGCTGCCTCCAGCTGCACGGCGGCTACGGCTTCATGAACGAGTACCCGATCGCCCGTCTGTACGCGGACAACCGCGTCAACCGCATCTACGGCGGCACCAGCGAGATCATGAAGACGATCATCGCCAAGAACATGGGCCTCTGACAGCCGGGAAAAGATCCGACGGTACAACTGACCCCATGAGTCAGGCACTTCAGTCCCTGCTCGATCTGCTCGACCTGGAGCGGATCGAGCAGGACATCTTCCGCGGCCAGTCCCGGTCCGCCGTCGTCCCGCGCGTCTTCGGCGGGCAGGTCGCGGCCCAGGCGCTGGTCGCCGCCGGGCGCACGGTCCCCGCCGACCGGCACGCCCACTCCCTGCACGCGTACTTCCTGCGCCCCGGGGACCCCGGCGCCCCGATCGTCTACACCGTCGACCGGATCCGCGACGGGCGCTCCTTCACCACGCGCCGGGTCGTCGCCGTCCAGCACGGCCAGCCGATCTTCCACCTCTCCGCGTCCTTCCAGACGTACGAGGAGGGCCTCGAGCACCAGGCGCCGATGCCGCTCGCGCCCGACCCGGAGACGCTGCCCACCGCCGCCGAGATGATCCCGCGCTACGCCGGCGTCTTCACCGAGCCGGGCGTGGCCGAGCGGATCCTCGAAGCGCGCGAGGCCGTCGACCTGCGCTACGTCGACGCCCCGCCCTTCGGCAGCGTGGGCGAGCCGCGCGAACCCCGCTCCCAGGTCTGGTTCCGCACCAACGGCAAGCTCGACGGCGAGATCGACGAACCGCTGCTGCACGTCTGCCTCGCCACCTACGTCTCCGACATGACCCTGCTCGACTCGGTGCTGCTCGCGCACGGCCGGGGCGGCTGGGCCATCGGGGACGTGGTCGGCGCCTCGCTCGACCACGCGATGTGGTTCCACCGGCCCTTCCGCGCCGACGAGTGGCTGCTCTACGACCAGGAGTCGCCGTCCGCGTCCGGCGGCCGGGGCCTGGGCCAGGCCCGCATCCACACCCGGGACGGGCGGCTCGCCATCACGGTGATCCAGGAAGGCGTGGTCCGCGTTCCTCGGTGAGACTGGGCCCATGGCCGCAGCGGAGTATGAGGATCATGACAAGACAGGCGGCGAGAGCACGGTCACCGTGCTCGTCGCCGCCTTCGCCAATCTCGGCATCGCGGTCGCCAAGGCCGTCGCGGGCGTCGTCAGCGGCTCCAGCGCGATGCTCTCCGAGGCCGCGCACTCGGTCGCCGACACCGTCACCGAACTGCTGCTGCTCACCGCCCTGAAACGGAGCGACCGGCCCGCCGACGAGGACCACCCGCTCGGCTACGGCCCCGAGCGGTACATCTGGGCGATGCTCGCCGCCGTCGCCACCTTCGTCGGCGGCGCCGTCTTCTCCCTCTACGACGGCATCCACACCCTCGTCACCGGCGAGGACCTGGGCGACCCGCTGGCCGCGTACATCGTGCTGGCGGTCGCCTTCGTCCTGGAGGGCTACTCGCTGCGCACCGGCGTCCGCCAGACCCGGGCCGAGGCCGCCCGCCTGGGCGCGCCGTTCCGGCTGTACTTCCGCAACACCCCCGACACCGCCGTGAAGGCCGTCGTCATGGAGGACTCCGCCGCGCTGGCCGGCCTGGTGCTCGCCGCGGGCGGGCTGCTCGGCGGACAGCTCACCGGTTCGGGCGTCTGGGACGGCGCCGCATCCCTCTGCATCGGCGTCCTCCTGCTGTACGTGGCCTGGGTGCTCGGCCGGTCCAACGCGGAGCTGCTGATCGGACGCCCGCTGCCGAAGCCGGTGCGGCAGCGCATCCGGGCCGAACTGCTCGCCGTGGAGCACATCGAGGCGGTGCTCGAACTGACCACGCTGGTGCAGGGGCCCCGGGAGGCGCTGATCGCGGCCAAGGTCGACTTCCGTGACGTGTCGACGGCCGCCCAGATCGAGTGGGCCTGCGAGCAGGCGGAGCGGCGGCTACGGGAGACGTTCCCCGGTATCGGCCGCGTGTACCTGGACCCGACGCCGGGGTACGCCCAGCGCCGGGCGGAGGGACTCAGTCCCTGGCCGTGATCCGTCTCAGCCGCTGTGCTCCAGGCCGGCCGCGCTGAGCAGGTACGCCGTCATCGGGTCGTAGTGCCGGGGGCTGGTGACGTGGTCGTCCAGCGGGACGGTCACCTGGACGGTGCCCTCGGCCTCGGCGAGGAAGAGCGCCGGGTCGTTGCAGTCGGCGTACCCCATCGAGTCGACGCCGAGCTGTCCCGCGCAGCCCGCCCAGCCGTGGTCGGCGACCACCAGGTCCGGCAGCGGGCGGCCCTCGCGCTGCAACCCGGTGAGGATCGCGCGCATCGGCTCGCCCGAGTGGGTGTGCCACAGCGACGCGCCGTGCTCCAGGACCGCCACGTCCGCGAACTGGAAGACGTACCCCTCGTCCGTCTGGAGGCGCTCGGGGATGACGACGATCTCGCAGCCCGCGCGGCGCAGCGCCTCGGCCGTGGCCCGGTGCACGTCCAGCAGACCGCCCGGGTGACCGGTCGCGAACAGCACGCGCTGCTCGCCGTCCGCCGCCTTGCGCAGCCGGGCCGCCATCCGCTCCAGCGCGTCGACGGTCAGCTCGGGGTCGATGGTGTCCTGCCCGTAGCGGTACTCGGGGTCGTCGTTCACCCCGCAGCGCTCCGCCATCACGGCGAGCACGTCCTGCTCGTCGTTCCAGCGGTCGCCGAGCTCCAGGCCCAGCCAGAAGTTGCGGTCGCCGTTCGCGAGCTTGCGGTAGTGGGAGAGATTGTTCTCGCGGGGCGTGGCGACGTCGCCCGCGATACGGGTTCTGACGAGGTGGTCGACGAGCTCTGCGCGGCTGGGAGTCCCGGATATCGGCATGGTCCCCATTGTGCCGGGGCGTCCTGTGCGGGGCGCCGGTGTCCCGCGCCCTGGGACGCGCGTCACTCGCGGTGAGGGGCCTGATCAGGGGTGGCCGGGACCGCACCAGCACCCGCGGCCCCGGCCGCCGCGTCCGGCACGGTGGACATATGCGTCACTCCCGTCGGCGGCGGTGGACGGAACGTACAGTTCGCGGCCGTTTCCCTCCCGCCTAGGGTGGCCTCCATGAGCAGCAACGAGACGCCCCGCAGCACCGCCGAGACGCCCCGCGGTCCCGTCGACTCCTCCCGGGTGCCCCGGTACGCGGGGCCCGCGACCTTCGCCCGGCTGCCGCGCCTGGACGAGGTCGGCCGGGCCGACGTCGCCGTGGTCGGCGTGCCCTTCGACTCGGGCGTCTCCTACCGGCCCGGCGCCCGCTTCGGCGGCAACGCGATCCGCGAGGCGTCCCGGCTGCTGCGCCCGTACAACCCGGCGCAGGACGCCTCCCCGTTCGCCCTCGCGCAGGTCGCGGACGCCGGTGACATCGCCGCGAACCCCTTCCACATCGACGAGGCCGTGGAGACGATCGAGGCCGCCGCCGACGGCCTGCTCGCCAGCGGCGCCCGGCTGATGACCCTCGGCGGCGACCACACCGTCGCGCTGCCCCTGCTGCGCTCGGTGGCCAAGAAGCACGGCCCGGTCGCGCTGCTCCACTTCGACGCACACCTGGACACCTGGGACACCTACTTCGGCGCCGCCTACACGCACGGCACCCCGTTCCGCCGCGCGGTGGAGGAGGGCATCCTCGACACCGAGGCGCTCTCGCACGTGGGCACCCGCGGCCCGCTCTACGGCAAGCAGGATCTGACCGACGACGAGAAGATGGGCTTCGGGATCGTCACCTCCGCGGACGTCTACCGCCGCGGCGCCGACGAGATCGCCGACCAGCTCCGGCAGCGCATCGGCGACCGCCCGCTGTACATCTCGATCGACATCGACTGCCTCGACCCGGCGCACGCCCCCGGCACCGGCACGCCGGAGGCGGGCGGCATGACCTCCCGCGAACTCCTGGAGATCCTGCGCGGCCTCGCCTCCTGCGACCTGGTCTCCGCGGATGTCGTCGAGGTGGCCCCCGCGTACGATCACGCGGAGATCACCGCGGTCGCCGCGTCGCACACCGCGTACGAACTGACCACGATCATGACCCGCCGGATCGCCGAGGAGAAGGCGGGCGCCGAGGAGAAGGCCCCGAAGTGACCCACGACCACGACCTGGAACTGCGTCCGACCGCCGCCCAGACCGAGGCGGCGCTCAACCCGCCGCCCGGGCGCACCGGCGGCGACCTGGTCGTGGAGACCCTCGCCGGGCTCGGCGCGACGACCGTCTTCGGGCTGCCGGGACAGCACGCGCTCGGCATGTTCGACGCGCTGCGCCGCTCCTCACTCCAGTACGTCGGGCTGCGGATCGAGAACAACGCCGGGTTCGCGGCGGACGCGTACGGCCGGATCACCGGGGAGGCGGCGCCGCTGCTGCTGTCCACCGGGCCCGGCGCGCTGACCTCGCTCGCCGCGCTCCAGGAGGCCGCCGCGGCCAGCGCCCCGGTGCTCGCGATCGGCAGCCAGGTCCCGGCCGCCGGGCTCGGCGGCGGACGCCACGGCTATCTGCACGAACTCCCCGACCAGCAGGCGTCGTTCCGCGGCGTGGTGAAGTCCGTCCACCCCGTCCGTACGCAGTCGCAGATCCCGTCCGCGATCGCGGCGGCCTGGCAGTCGGCGCTCACCGCCCCGCACGGCCCGGTCTGGGTGGAGATCCCCGAGGACGTGCTCCGCGCGGAGACCGTCCTGCCGGTGGTGACAGCGCCCGACGCGAACCCCGAGGACCTGATCCCGCGCCCCGAACTCACCGCCCTCGCCGCCCATCTGCTGACCACCGCCGAGCGCCCCGCGATCATCGCGGGCGGCGGAGTCGTACGCGCCGACGCGGCCGGAAAGCTGAAGGCGCTGGCCGAACGGCTCGACGCGCCCGTGGTCACCACCTACGGCGGCAAGGGCGCCTTCCCCTGGACGCACCCGCTGTCCCTCCAGTCCTGGCTGGAGGACCGGCACACCACCGACTTCCTGGAGGACGCCGACGTCCTGCTCGTCGTCGGCTCCGGACTCGGTGAACTCTCCTCGAACTACCACACGTTCACGCCGCGCGGCCGGGTCGTCCAGATCGAGGCCGACCTCGGCAAACTGGAGTCCAACCACCCGGCCCTCGGCATCCACGCCGACGCCAGGCTCGCGCTCTCCGCGCTCCTGGAGACGGCCGGGGAGCGCACCGACCCGACGGCCGCCGGCCGCGTGCGCGCCCTCCTGGAGAAGGTCGGCGAGCGCATCGCCGCCCAGGACCTCACCCTCGAGCAGGACGTGCTGGCCGCCGTCCGCCGCGCCCTCCCGGACGGCGCCCCGTCCTTCTGGGACATGACGATCCTGGCGTACTGGGCGTGGGCCGCCTTCGACGCCCGGGGCACCAACGCCATGCACTCGGCGCAGGGCGCGGGCGGCCTCGGCTACGCCTTCCCGGCGGCGCTCGGCGCGGCGGCCGCCGACCCGACCCGCCCCGTCCTCGCGGTCTCGGGCGACGGCGGCGCGCTGTACTCCACCGCCGAACTGGCCACCGCCCGGCAGTACGGCCTCGACGTCACCTGGCTGATCGTCGACGACGGCGGCTACGGCATCCTGCGCGAGTACATGACGGACGCCTACGGCGAGACCACGGGGACCGAGCTGGCCCGCCCCGACTTCGTCGCGCTCGCCGAGTCCTTCGGCGTGCCGGGCGTGCGGACCAGCCCCGAGAACCTGGAGACGGACCTGCGCAAGGAGCTGGACCGGCCGGGCCCTTCGGTGGTCGTGCTGCCCGCCCTGCTGCGCATGTTCGCGCCGACGCACCTGGACCGGCCGGCGGACTGAAGACGCGGGAGGACCGGAGCGGCCGGCGGACTGAAGACGCGGGAGGACCGGAGCGGCCGGCGGACTGAAGACGCCGGAGGGCCGGAGCGGCCGTCAGCCGGGCGTCGGCACCACCGGGATCGCGTCGCCGCGGTCGCGGCCGGTGTCCGGCAGGCCGGGGCAGGAGTCGCTGGACCGGCCGGCCAGCCGCCCGCCCGACTGCCGCACCGTCACCTGCACCTGCACCTGCACCGGTCCGAGGTCCGGGTCCTGCCGCAGCCGCGCGGCGGCGGCCGTGCAGGCGAGCTGGTCGATGCCGGTCTCGCTCAGCTCCCCGACAGCCTCCGGCAGCCGGACCGTGACCGTCGCGCCGTCGGTCAGCAGGGTCGGCGCCGCGTCGGCCCCCGGCAGATCGGTGGTCAGCCCGTCCGCCCGCTCCCTGGCGCTCGGACCGTAGAACAGAAGCTGTACGGCGCGTGCGGGATCGGCCGGGCCCGGCACCACGTGCGTGACCGGGACCAGGGAACCGTCCCGGACGAAATACAGCACGATCTTGACGGCGGCGTCGGCCGGGGCCTCGGTCGCCGGCGTGGCGGCGGTGATCGCCGGCACGACCCCGGTCCCGGGTTCGCCCGCCTCCACCACACCGGTCTCGGGGATGCCGCAGGCGGTGAGGGCGAGCAGACCGGCCCCCGCGAGCGCCACCGCCAGGCCCTTGGACGAGGTCTTCACCGGCTTTCCTCCTTCGCCCGTCCGGCCGCGTCACGCTCGTGACCGTGCTGGTCGTCGTGATCGTGCTCGTGACCGCGCCGGTGATCGTGCTCGTGATCCGTGTCGTCGCGCCGCAGCGGCAGCACGACCGTGAAGACGGCACCGCCGCCCGGCCGGTTCGCCGCCCGTACGGTGCCGCCGTGCAGCCGTACGTTCTCGGTGGCGATGGCGAGGCCGAGTCCGCTGCCCTCGCTGCGGGTCCGCGCGCTGTCCGACTTGTAGAAGCGGTCGAAGACATGGGGCAGCACGCTGTCGGGGATGCCGCCCCCGCTGTCGCTCACCTCGATGACCGCCCGCCCGCCGGTGTCCGGGGTCCGCTCCTCGCTCAGCCGCAGGCTCACGGGCGGGCGGCCGTGCCGCAAGGCATTCGCGACGAGATTGGCGACGACGACGTCCAGGCGGCGCGGGTCGACCCGGCCGCGCAGCGCGCCCGGCTCCGGCAGTTCCGTCTCCACCGTGCCGGTCCAGCCGCGCGACGCCAGGGTGCGCCGCAGCGACTCGGCGAGGTCGATGTGGTCCATGTGCAGGGCGGCGGCGCCCGCGTCGAACCGGGAGATCTCCATCAGGTCGTTCACCAGCGCGGCCAGCTTCGTGGTCTCCTCGCTGATCAGCCGTACGGCCGTGGCGGTGTCCTCGTCGAGGCCCGCCGCGTCCTCGTCCAGCACGTCGGTGACCGCCGACATCGCGGCCAGCGGGGTGCGCAGCTCGTGCGAGACGTCCGCGGCGAAGCGGCGCGCGCCCGCCTCCATGCGGCGCAGCTCCGCCACCGACCCCTCCAGGGCGGCGGCCGTCTCGTTGAAGGTGCGGGACAGATCGGCGAGCTCGTCGGAGCCGCGCACGCTGAGCCGGGTGTCGAGGCGGCCCTCGGCGATGGAACGGGTCGCCCGGCGCAGCGCCCTGACCGGCCGCAGCACCCCGCGCGCGGCCAGCAGGGCGAGCAGCACGGCCAGGCCCAGGGCCGGCACGGTGGCCCGTTCGACGGCGCTGACCAGGGCGTCGATGTAGCCCTGCTCCCGCTGCTGCGGCACGGTGAGGTAGACCTCGAGACCGGACGCGCCGTTGGTCGTGGCGGTCCCGCCCGCGAAGGTGACGGGCATGCCGACCACGAGCCAGGAGCGCCCGCTCCTCGACACCCGCTGGAAGACCGTGGCGCGCCGGTTCGCCACGGACGCGCGCATCGCCGGGGACAGCTCCGCGAACGCGTCGGCGGGCCCGGAGGTCGCGCTCAGGTCCCGGTAGACGGCCAGCACCCGCCAGTCGTCGTTCCGCGCGCCGCGCGCCACGTCCGCCGCGAACGAGGCCAGGCCGGAGCGGTCGGGCGGGAACCGGTAGTTGGGCACCAGGGTGTCGACCCGGTCGCGGAAGTCCTCGATCACCGTGTCCTGGCTCTGCTGGAGAATCCCGGTACGGGCCTCGCGGAAGGCCAGCGCGCCCGTGGTCACGGCGGCCACGGCGGCGACGAGGGCGAAGGCGACGACGAGCCGGACGCGCAGCCCGTACAGCCCGCGCAGCACGCGCCGCGGTGCCACAGCCTTCACCGGACCCCGAACCGGTAGCCGAAACCGCGCACGGTGTGGACGTAGCGCGGACGCTCCGAGGACTCGCCGATCTTGGACCGGAGCCGCTTGACGCAGGCGTCCACGAGCCGCGCGTCGCCGTGGTAGCTGTGCTCCCAGACCGCTTCGAGCAACTGCTGGCGGCTGAAGACCTGGCCCGGCGACGCGGACAGGGTGAGCAGCAGCCGCAGCTCCGAGGGCCCGAGCGCGACCTGCCTGCCCTGGACGGCGACGGTCAGCCCGGCGCGGTCGATGACCAGGTCCCCGTGGTGCTCGGGGCGCGGTGCGGTGTGGTCGTCCGGCGGGCCGCCCGCGCGGCGCAGCACCGCCCGGATCCGCGCGTCGAGGACCCGCCCCTTGACGGGCTTGACCACGTAGTCGTCCGCCCCGGCCTCAAGGCCGACGACGATGTCCGTGTCGTCGCCGCGCGCGGTGGCCATGACGATCGGCACCTGGTCGTGGGCGCGTATCCGGCGGCACACGTCCAGGCCCGGCATGCCGGGCAGCATCAGGTCGAGGATCACGACGTCGGGCCGGAACGCGCGGAGCTGATCGAGCCCGTCCTCGCCGGTCGCGGCGGCGGTGACCTCGTGTCCCTGGCGCCGCAGGGCGAGCCGCAGGCCGTCCCGGACGGCGCGGTCGTCTTCGATGATCAGGACACGGGGCATGGAATTCAGTATGCGTGGGCACGCGCGGGAGTCACCGGGCCGAGGGCGGCTGTTACACAGAGGTCCAACAGCGGTCCAGGCGCGATCACACCGCCGCCGCACGCTGACATCCCATGAGCGTGCACCGATCGACCCCCTCACCGGCCGCCGGAACCCGGCGGCGCCGCCGCGGCCGCCGGACCCGCGGCGGTTCCGGCCGGAAGCGGCCGGTCCTGTGGTCCGGCCTCGCGGCTGCCCTCGCGCTGCTGCTCGCCTGCGGCTACGTCGTCAAGGACCGGACGGCCGCCGGTCACGGGGCGGAGGCGTCCCAGGCCCCGACCGTCCAGGCGAAGGCGTCCGCGAGCGCTTCGGCCTCCGCCTCCGCGAGCGCCTCCGCGTCGGCTTCCGCCTCGCCGTCCGGCGGGGCCACCGGGGACGACCCCGGCTCCATCCCGTCCGAGGGACCCGGCACCTTCACCACGGCCGCGGGCGGCAGCGAGCGGGTCGGCGGCACCGGGCGGGTCCTCACCTACGAGGTCCAGGTCGAGGACGGCATCGGTATCTCGGCGAGCGAGATCGCGGCCGAGGCGGAGAGCGTGCTCGCCGACCCCAGGGGCTGGACGGCCGACGGCCAGGTGGGGTTCCGGCGGGTGTCGGGCGGGAAGTCCGACTTCCGGATCCGGCTCGCCACGGCGGCCACGGTGGACCGGATCTGCGGCGAGTACGGCCTCGACACCGGCGGCGAGGTCAACTGCGACGTGGGCCAGAACGTCATGGTCAACCTCAAGCGGTGGCTGCTGGCGACCCAGTACTACGCCGACGACGTGACCTCGTACCGGGCGCTGATCATCAACCACGAGGTCGGGCACTTCCTCGGGCACGGCCATGTGACCTGCCCCGGCGCGGGCGAGCCGGCGCCGGTGATGATGCAGCAGATCAAGGGGCTGCACGGCTGCCGGACCAATGTCTGGCCCTACGACCGCGACGGGACGTACGTCACCGGGCCGAGCGTGGCCTGAGCGGACGCGCCCCACAGGGGTGCGCCCGCCCGGCCGGTGCCTTCGGGTCGCCGGCGGCTCAGCGCAGGTACGCGCCGAAGTGCGCGTCCGTGGCGGGCGCGGACAGGTCGCCGGGGTTGAAGGCGGCAGCGGCGTCGGTGGTCAGACCGCTCGTGGTGCCGCGCAGCACCCAGACGGCGCCGTCGGTGCTGTTCTCGTCCGGGGCGCCGACGACGATGTCGCTGTGGCCGTCGCCGTCCACGTCGAGCAGCCCGGTCGTCGCGCCGAACCGGTCGCCCGACTCGGCGACCCCGGGCACCCCGGCGGTGTTCTGGTTGAAGACCTGGGACCCGGTGCCGGTGAAGCCGTCGGGGCCGCCGGGGATCAGGGCGAACGAACCCGCGTCGGTGAGATCGCTGAAGTCCTCGCCCGCCAGGCCGAGCGCGATGTCGTCGTAGCCGTCGCCGTTGACGTCGGCGACCGAGACGCCGGACTCCAGCAGGTCGCCCTCCTCCTGGGCGCCGTAGAAGCCGGGCAGGGACTGGTCGAAGGAGACGGTGTTGTCGGAGGACAGACCCGAGGCCGAGCCGTAGGCGACGCGCACCTTGTCCTCGCCCCAGCCGTCGGCGCCGACCACCACGTCGTCGTAGCCGTCGCCGTTCACGTCACCGATCGCGGTGCCCGCGACCTCGCCCGTGGAGTCGCCGGGCGCCCCGTAGCCCTGCTTGAAGCCGGCGGCGCCGCCGAGCAGCAGGCGGTTGCCCCAGGTGCCGTCGCCGGTGTAGATCCACTGGACGATGTCGTCCTTGCCGTCGCCGTTGACGTCGCCGACCTCGCCCTTGCGGACCGGGCCGATGATCGAGTCGCCGTCCTCCACGCAGCCCCCGCCGGTGGCGCAGGAGGCGTCGTCCTCGTCGTAGCCCCACCACGCGGACTTGTCGAGGATGTTGAGCACGGCGGCGGGCTTGCCCTCGCGGGTTATCGGGCCCTTCCACAGGGCGGCGTCGGCGCCCTCGGGGTCGTCGCCGCCGACGGACTGCGCGGCGAACAGCGCGAGGTCCGTGGTGCCGTCCCCGTCGAAGTCGCCGATCTGCGGGGCCGCGCCGTACCCGGCGACGGCCGTGCCGCCGGTGAGCCCGGAGGCGGAGCCCCACAGGATCACGGAGCCGGCCTTGCCGCCCGCGACGACCAGGTCACTGAAGCCGTCGCCGTCCAGGTCGCCCTTGGCGAAGGTGGACCCGAAACGCTGGCTCGCGGTGGCGGAGCCGGGAACGCCGCTGGTGGAGCGGCTGATCAGCTTCTTGCTGCCCGCGTCGAGGCCGTTCGCGGAGCCGTACATCACGGCGACGTAGCCGGCCTTGGCGGCGCTGGAGACGGTGGCGTCGGGGGCGCCCACGACCAGGTCGGCGTAGCCGTCGCCGTTGAAGTCGTCCCGGGCGTCGGCCGATCCGGCGGCGGCCGTCCGCGCGGTGCTCGGCGTGGCGGCCTGGGCGGTGGCAGCGGTCAGCGCGAGGCTGCCGAGGCCGCCGGCCACCAGCACCGCGGCGGCCAGCGGCGCCGTCAGCCGGGCGGATCGGTTGCTGCGTCGTACTACTCGGGACATGCGTATGCCTTTCGGGTCGGTCAGGTCCGGCGCGGCAGCGCTCGGCGTGCACCTGGTTCGACGGAAGGAACGCGTCACTGGTTGTACGAACGGATGTCATTGTTCCGTAACCGACCGGTGGGGCCGGTGTGCCGAAAGGGCCGCCGAACACCCCCTGAGCAGGGAGGAGTTCGACGGCCCTCAGGTTTTCCTGCCGACCGCTACCAGATCGCTTCGACCCACTCCGGGTGGTCGATGAACGGGTTGCGGTTGTGCTGGTAGGTGTCGTAGATGACCTGGTTGCGGTTCTCCTCGAAGGCGCTCGGCGGGTCCTCGTCGTTCCACTGCTTGAGGACGGAGAGCTTGCCGATGTACGGGTTGGAGCCGTTGTTCACCTTCTCGTTGGGCTCCAGGTCGGCCCAGCCGTCGTCGCCCTCGTAGCGCACGGCCATGTAGAGGATCATGCGGGCCACGTCGCCCTTGTCTGCGTCGCGCGGCTCGAAGGAGTCGGAGTCGACGAGGCTGCCGCCGCCGTTGGTGACCGTGCTGCCGCCGTTGTCGAAGTCCAGGTTGCCGCGGATGCTGTTGACCTGGACGTCCGCCGGGCGCAGGTGGTGCAGGTCGGTGCCGGGTCCGGTGGCCTCGCCGAAGTCGCCGTGGGACTTGGCCCAGGTGTGCTCGCGGTTCCAGTCGCCGACGTCGCCGCCGTTGAGGGACTTGCTGCGGGAGACGCCGCTGTAGAGCAGGATCACGTTGCTGCTGTTGTTCGGGTCCTGGTCGGTCTTCTTCAGGGCGTCCCAGACCGCGGAGTACGAGATCTTGCTCTGGCTGCTGATGATCGTGTGCAGCGAGGACTTCAGGCTGGTCCCGGTCTTACCGATCGCGTTCTTGTAGTACGTCGAGTCGTAGTCCGTCGTCGTGGCCGCGGCGGGGGTCGCGGACAGCGCCGGCAGGGAGAGGGCGGCCAGGACGGTGGCCGTGGACAGTGCCACCGTCTTCCAGTGACGTGTGCGTGTCGCGAGCATGTGGGGTGTCCGATCTACGCGGGTTGAATGGAGGCGGCACCGGTGAGAGTGGCATGGACATGAGGTCCTGTCCATGAATCGCGCATGTCGATCGGATGACGGGAAGTGGCAAATCGGGGCTTGTCTACGCGAGTTGATGCGGGGAGATGTCCGGAACGAGTCCGGTAGACGGCTTGACACGGCGAGCGGCCCCCGACCTGGTGGGGTCGGGGGCCGCTCGCGGTGATGCTGTGCCGGGGTCAGCTGACGTCCGACGGGTCCAGGCGGTAGATGGTCGACTCGTTGGTGCTCTGGGAGGAGGAGTCGTCCGAGGAGCCGTCCGAGCCGGACTTCTCGGAGTCGGAGTCCGACGAACCGGACGACTTGCTGTCCGAGCCGGAGGACTTGCTGTACTCGCTCTCCGCCACGGCCGTGCCGTGCTTCTGCACCCACTCGGTGACCTCGGAGCTGAGGCTGGAGTCGCCGCTCCGGCCGCCGCCCATGCCGCCGCCGAGCTGGATGTAATGCAGCTCGCCGTTCTTCACCAGCTCCTTGAGCTTGGCGACCGTCATGGCCTTGTCGCTGCCGGTCCAGCCCCACATCGAGATGACGGGCTCACCGCTGCTGAGGATGAGCTGCGCGGCGCTCTGCGAACCGGACACGGCGAGCAGCCACTTGGCGCCGTCCTGGTGCTTCTTGAGGTAGGTGATCAGCTCGGTACTGGCGCCGCCGTCCATGCCGCCGCCGCTCATGCCGCCACCGCCGCCGGGGCCACCGCTCGTGCCGCTGCCGCCGGGGGCTCCGCCGGACTCGCCGCCGCCGGGCAGCTGGCCGCCGCTGGGCATCTCGCCGTTGGCCTGACCGCCGGGGAAGCCGCCCTGCTGGCCGCTGCCCTGCTGGCCGTCGGCCTGCTGCGAGCCGCCGCCGGGCATCTCGCCGCCGCCGGGCATCTCGCCGTTGGCCTGACCGCCACCGGGGAAGCCGCCGCGGCCACCGCCGCCACCGCCGCCACCGGGGCCGCCCATGCCGCCGCCCGTCGTCGGTCCGGCCGTCGGGTTTGTCCCGCCCATGCCGCCGCCGGAACCGGACGGCACGGACCAGGCGTACGCCGCCGGACCGGCCACCGAGGCGACGACGGCCGCGATCAGGGAGGCCGCTAGCAGCCGTACCCGCCTGCCGGAGACGGCGGACCGGAAGACGAGGAGCCCCGCGATGGCGAGCGCCATGACGACGGCGATCACCGGCCACAGCCAGGTGTTCCAGCCGGAGGCCCGGCGCAGGAGCACGACGGCCCAGACACCGGTGACCGCGAGACCGGCCGGCAGCACCCACACCCACCGCTTGTCAGTGCGGAAGGCGCGCGCCAGCATCACGCCACCGCCGCCGCACAGCGCCGCGATGCCCGGGGCGACCGCGGTCGTGTAGTACGGGTGCATGGTGCCCTCGGCCATGGCGAAGGTCAGGTAGTGCAGCGCGGTCCAGCCGCCCCACAGGACGAGCGCGGCGCGGGTGAGGTCGGTGCGCGGGGCGCGGCCGCGCAGGACCAGGCCGCCGACGAGCGCGATGCCCGCGAACGGGATCAGCCAGGAGATCTGGCCGCCGAGAGTGTCGTTGAAGAGCCGGCCGAGGCCCGCGGTGCCGGAGAAGCCGCCGCCGCCTCCATCGCCGCCGCCCCCGCCGTTGCCCTCGCCGCCGAAGACCCGGCCGAGGCCGTTGTAGCCCATGATCAGATCCCAGGCGCTGCCGTCGGTCGAGCCGCCGATGTACGGCCGTGAGTCCGCGGGGACCAGGGAGACGGCCGCCGCCCACCAGAAGCTGGACACCGCGAGCGCGACGGCGGCCAGCACCAGGTTCCGTACGCGCTTGGCCCAGCCGAGGCGCGAGGCGTACACGTACATCGCGAAGACGGCGGGCAGGGCGATGTAGCCCTGGAGCATCTTGGTGTTGAAGGCGAGGCCGAAGCACACCGCGGAGCCGAGCAGCGGCAGCAGCCGGTCCGTGCGCAGGGCGCGCAGGCCCAGGGCCGCGCCGCCGACCATCAGCAGCACCAGCAGGGTGTCCGGGTTGTTGTCACGGTTGATGGCGACGGTGATCGGGGTCAGCGCGAGCACCAGCGCGGCGACGGTCGCCGCGACGTGGCCCCACACCCGCTTCACGGACGTGTGCAGGATCCAGATCGTGCCGAGCGCGGCGGCGATCATCGGCGCCATCATCTGCCAGGTGCCGAAGCCGAAGATCCGGCAGGACAGGCCCATCACCATCAGCGCGAACGGCGGCTTGTCGACGGTGAGGAAGTTGCCCGCGTCCAGCGAGCCGAAGAACCACGCCTTCCAGCTCTCCGAGCCGCTCAGCACGGCGGCGCTGTAGAAGCTGTTCAGACCGGAACCGGACAGGTTCCAGGAGTACAGGACTCCGGCGAGCACGAGGATCGCGAGCAGCGCGGGCAGCGACCAGCGCGGCGCCTTGCCCTCGTCCGCGGCGGGCGCCTGCGGCGGGGGCCAGTCGGGGGCCGTGGTCGCGTCGGGGTGGGGATCGGTGGCTGATGTCACCGTCCCACCGTGCCGGAACGCCTTGGGCGCGCACTGTGGCCGACCTTTGGGCTGTCTGTGGATTGGATGAACGGAGGGTAAGACCGCCGCGCGGCATCAAGAACGGCTGCGGCTGCGCGGCCTGGCCTGCTCACCGCCCGCCACTCAGGACCGCGGGTCGCCGTCCTTGACGGCTCCGACGAACACGGACCAGCTGACCGCCGAGACGAACAGGACGGGCCCGTCGGGGACCTTGGAGTCGCGGACGGGTATACCGGCGGGGTGGTCGTCGCGGACTTCGAGGCAACTCCCGGCTTCGTTGCCGCTGTACGACGACTTACGCCAGCCGCTCAGCTCGTCGGCCTTCCGGATGGGGTGCTTAGCCATGGGCTACGTGTTCCTTCGCTCTCGTCTTGAGGAGGGCCAGCGATTCTCGCAGTGAGAGCGCATCGCTCAACGCGTGATAGTAGGCGCCCTGCAACTGCTCGACGAGAGTCGGACTGTCGTGAATCTTCGCGACCTGGATCCCCTCCGAGTACGCCACCGGGGGCTGGTCGTCGAACCACATCAGGCTCAACATGCTCTGCATGACCGGGTAGGACCCTTGGTCTTGGGGCATCACGTGCACTCGTACGCGGCCGCTCTCGACAAGGTTCGCCAAGTGCGTGAGCTGTTCGGCCATGACGTGTCGGCCGCCCACCGCGCGGGACAGCAGTCCCTCATCCAGCAGAGCCCAGAAGACCGGAGTCAGCGGATCGTCGAGGACGCGGGCCCGCTCAAGGCGTGTGACAAGGCGCCTGTCACATTCCTCGTCACCCAGAGGAGGGAAGGTTGTGCGCAGAACCGCACGAGCGTACGCCTTCGTCTGGAGCAGGCCAGGAATGAACGTGACCGCCAACTCGTGAATCTTCGCTGCCTGTTGTTCGAGTCGTAGAGCCACTTCAAAGTAGTCGGCGACCGTCGCGCTTTCGGTCGGCAGGAAGCTGCTCAGCACGTTCCCGGTGTTCAGGGCTCTGTCCAGTTGTCGCGCGTCCTCCTTGGACGGGATGCGGCGCCCCGCCTCGACGTGGGCGATGTGCGAACGTGTCATGACCGCTGCATCCGCCAATTGCTGCTGCGTCAGCCCCGCCGATTCGCGCTGTTGTTTGAGCCAGTCGCCGTAAATGTTGCCCATTTATCCCTTTCCGATGTGACAGATGATTTGTCACATCCGAACCCCTGGCGAGGCTAGCCCGTCCTGCCCCAGGCTGTAGTCGTATCGCTACAGACAGCGATACCCCCGCGACCGCGCGACCGGTCCGGGGGCGTGGCCATCAACCAATCGCTGTTACCCAAGGAGTTGACGACGTGCGTCACCGTATCGCCCGGTTCGCCTTTTCGCCCCTGACTCTGCTGCTTCGGCTCCTGCTTCCCGGTACGGGGCGGCGGCGCCGACGACGTACCGCCGGTGTCCCGGCAGCCGCCTGTACCTGCCCCTGCACCTGCGCCCAGACCGACGCCGCCACGGAGTACCGCACCGGGGACCGCCCCTTGCGCGGTGAGGACCACGTGATGATCCGGCCCTATCTCGTCGCTCATGAGCGACAAGAGGAGGCCGCGCGGCAACGGGCCCGCCGCCGCGCGCTCTGGTTCGCCGTGCACGGCGTCGACCTCGGACCCCGCGTCATCCACGGCATGGAGGTGGCGTGATGAGAGACGGGAGCGACGAGGGCGGCTATCCGCGCTCCGCGCGGCTGCTGCCCTGGGGCGGCCCCGAGGGCAAGCGCGCCTACCTGCTCGGTGACGGAACCGGCCCGCTGTCCCGGCTCGCCGACGCCGTCGAGACGGCCCAGCTCGACATGGCGGTCACCCTGCTCGGGCACGCCGACGATCTGCTCGACGCCGACGACCCGGCCGCGACTTCGGCCCAGCTCCGCTACCTGCTGGCCCGTATGCGCGAGGCCCTGGCCGACGTGCACCGCGTCGCGGAGAGCCGGGGTACACAGGCAACCCATTGCGGGTGCGGCTGATCTTTAACGGTCCGGCCCCCTGGGCGTCACCGCTCCGTCCTACGGTGACGCCCATGCGCCTGCGACCCGTACTCGCCACCGTCACCGCCGGCCTGGCGGCGGCCACCTGTCTCTCCGTAGCCGGACCTGCCGCCGCCGGTACCGCCACCAGCGCCGGTACCGCCACCGGCCACGCCTGCTCCTCCGCCGTCGGGATCACCGGTTTCTCCGACGCCCTCGACAAGACCACCTACACCGACGGCACCTACGTCGGGAACTTCTCCGCGCTGGCCGAGAACCGCGACGGTTCGCTCGCCGCCCTCTCCGACCGGTCCTCGCTCTTCCGGCTGGATGCCAAGAGCCTCAAGCCCAAGGGCGTCGTCCAGCTCGCCGACGAGAGCGGGGCCGCCCTGGACAGTGAGGGGCTGGTCGCCGACCGCGACGGCACGTACCTCGTGTCGTCGGAGACCGAGCCGTCCATACGCCGGTACAGCGCGGACGGGAAGATCCTCGACCGCCTTCCCGTGCCGGACCACCTCCAGGTCGCCCCGGCCGGGCGCGGCGTCACCAACGGGACCTTCGAGGGGCTGACCCTGCTCCCCGGCGGCCGTACCCTCGTCGCGTCCATGGAGTACGCGCTCTCCGGCGACGACAGCGGCCTCGTACGGTTCCAGACCTGGACGCGTGGCAAGGGCGGGCACTGGCGGCTCGGCGCCCAGTACGCCTACCCCGTCGACTCCGGGCTCGGCGTCCCCGAGATCACCGCCACCCCCGACGGGCGGCTCCTCGTCCTGGAGCGCGGCTTCACCTCCGGTGTCGGCAATACGGTGCGTCTGTACGTCGCCGACACCCATCGGGCCACCGACACCAGTGACGTCGAAAGCCTCACCGCGGCCGGTGTCCGGAGCGTCAAGAAGACCCTCCTCGCCGACATCGCCTCCTGTCCCTCCCTCGGCGCCACCGCCAAGCAGCCCCAGCCCAACCCCCTCCTCGACAACATCGAGGGCATGGCCGTCACGGAACGGGAGAAGGGCCGCCTGAAGGTGACCCTCGTCAGCGACGACAACCAGGGCGCCACCCAGACCACCCGCTTCTACTTCCTCCGCGTCCGGCTGCCGTAGCCCCCGCCCCGCTCGCGGCGGCGGCGCAGGTCGCTCCTTGGAGTGACGCGGTGCCGCACGCGAGCGCCTAGTGTCGGGCGGATGAACGTGCTTGACGGCAAATGGCCCAGGTGGGGCGCCGACGCCGGCCTGGTCGCCCTGACGCTGCTGCCGCCCCTGCTGTCGCAGCCGTACGTGGACATCTCCGCCCCCGCCTGGTCGTCGCTCCTCGGATACGAGGCGGTGGCCGCGCTGGTCCTCGTGGTGCGGCGGCGCTGGCCGGTGACGGCCTTCGTCACCGGCTTCGCCGCGCTCCTCGCGGCCCTGGTGGGCAGCGCGGGCGCGGACGCCAAGCTGACCCCGCTGGTCTTCGTCTCCCTCGCCGTGCTCTTCCACAGTCTGGGCAGCCACTGCGCGAGCTGGCCGCGGACCGTGCTGGCGCTGCTCGGCGGTGCCCTGCTCGCCGCGCTCGGCCTGTGGGTGAATTGGCTGACCGCCGATGCCAGAGAGTTCCGGGGCGGTCTCGACGTACTCGCCGCCCTCGCGCCGATGCCCCTGGTGTGGGCGATGGGGTTCGGCGCGCGGTCCCGGCGTGCGCTGCTCGCCGCGGCCGAGCAGCGGGCGGCCGAGGCGCGGCGCGCCCAGCTCTTGGAGGCGGCGCAGGCCACCCAGCGGGAGCGGGCCCGGATCGCCCGCGAGATGCACGACGTGGTCGCGCACTCGCTCACCCTGCTCGTCGTGTACGCCGAGACCCTGCGGGCCCGCGGCGGCGAGCTGCCCGAATGGGCCCGCACCCAGGTCGACGGCCTCGCGGCGGCCGGGCGGCAGAGCGGCGGCGAGCTGCGCGATCTGCTGCGCATGCTGCGTGATCCGGCGGAGGCGGCCCCGCTCCAGCCCGTGCCCGGCATCGGCGATCTGGACGCCCTGCTGGACAGCCACCGCGCGGCCGGCGGGACCGTCGACGTGCGGATGACGACCGAGGCACCGGCGGGAGCGGTGACAGGGGTCGCGCTGGAGTCGTTGCCCGGGCCCGTACAGACGGCGGTCTACCGCGTCGTACAGGAAGCGCTGGCCAACGCCCGGCGGCACGCGCCCGGGGCGCCCGTCCGGATCGCCGTCGACGCCGACGCGGGGCGGCTGCGCTGCGAGGTCGAGAACGGCCGCGGTGTGCGACGCGGCACGGCGGGCGCGGGGATCGGGCTCGGCCTGGTCAGCATGCGCGAGCGGGTCGCCGCGCTCGGCGGAGAACTCACCGCGGGACCGACCGACGACGGCGGCTTCCGCGTCGCCGCCACGCTGCCGGTGACCGCCGCCTCGCTGCCGGGCGCCGCCACCACGCCGCCCGTCGCCGCCACCGCACCGCTGGAGGACACCGGTGTCTGAGCCCGAGCAGATCAGCGTGCTCGTCGTCGACGACGAGCCGATCATCCGCGCCGGGCTGAGCGCGATCCTCGACAGTCAGGCGGGCCTCACCGTCGTCGGTACCGCCGACGACGGCGAGGCGGCCGTCGAGGCGTGCGCCCGGCTCCGCCCCGACGTCCTGCTCCTCGACATCCGCATGCCCCGCCGCAACGGCCTGTGGGCGCTGGCCGAGCTGGGCCGCCGGGGCTTCCTCGGCCCCGGGCGGAGCCACGTGCTCATGCTCACGACCTTCGACCTGGACGAGTACGTCGACGACGCGCTCGCCGCC
This sequence comes from Streptomyces sp. NPDC059785, assembly GCF_042732375.1. Classification (NCBI taxonomy): domain Bacteria; kingdom Bacillati; phylum Actinomycetota; class Actinomycetes; order Kitasatosporales; family Streptomycetaceae; genus Streptomyces; species Streptomyces sp. NPDC059785. The sequence continues at coordinate 150,024 of NZ_JBHWHV010000013.1, read as the reverse complement.
GGCGCGTCCGGCTTCCTGCTCAAGAACAGCGCCTATGAAGAACTGACGGGAGCGGTGCGCGCCGCCGCGGCCGGGCACAGCGCCCTGAGCCCGGCCGTGACCCGCCGCATCATCGAGGGGCACCTGCACGCCCGGCAGCGGCCCAGCGACCAGGAACTGGCCCGGCTGGCGGACCTCACCGAGCGGGAGCGCGACGTGCTGCGCCTGGTCGGGGACGGGCTGAGCAACGCGGAGATCGCCGACCGGCTCGTGGTGAGCCTGCACACGGTGAAGACGCACGTCAGCCGCATGCTCACGAAGACCGGCTGCCAGAGCCGGGCCCAGGCGGCGGTACTGGCCAGGGACACCCTGTCCTGACGGGGCGCGAGGAGTGTCATTCCTTGGAATGACCCGTGGCCCGCCCACAGCCCGCCATCGAGCGATGTACCGGGCGTCCCGCGCTGGCTGAATGGTTGCAGTGCGCAGGGCCCGCCGCAGATCCGCACAGTGAGCGGGGCGAACGCCGGGCCCCCGACGCGCACGAACCCACCGTCATGCGCCGAAGGGAACCACCATGTCCGCACACACCCCGTCCCGCCGCTCCCGCCGCTCCCGTCTCCTGCGCGGAGCGCTCGCCGTGACCCTGGCGGCCGGCATGAGCGCGCTGCTCATGGGCTGCTCGTACTCGGGGTCCGGCGACTCGGGGTCCGGCGCGGCGAAGGCGTCCGCCGGGCAGGGTACGGCGGCCGGTAAGAAGCTGGCCGCGCTCGCGCAGAAGGCGGCCGACCAGGGCTCCCTCGGCGTGATCGTCCGCGTCGACACCGGCGACGGGAAGCCCGTGGAGATCGCCAAGCAGGCCGCCTGGACCAAGGACGACCACCGCATCGCCGCCGACGACCGGTTCCGGGTCGGGTCCAACACCAAGACGGTCACCGCGACCCTCGTCCTGCAACAGGTCGCCGCCGGGAAGATCGGCCTCGACGACACCGTGGAGAAGTGGCTGCCCGGAGTTGTCCAGGGCGGCGCGGACATCACCGTACGGATGCTGCTCAATCACACCAGCGGTCTTGGTGACTTCCTGCTGACCCCGGAGTTCCTGCCGTCCCTCACCGGCCAGGAGAAGCGGACCTGGACGCCGCGGGAACTGCTCGCCATCACGCCCGAGCAGGACCCGCCGGCCGAGCCCGGCGAGACGTACTCCTACAGCAACGCCAATTACGAGGCGCTGGGGCTCATTCTCGAGAAGGCCACCGGGAGCGGGCTGGCCGAGCTGATCGAGGACAAGATCACCGGGCCGCTCAAGATGAAGGACTCGTTCCTCGCCACGGACGCCGACTGGGACACCGGCAAGAACTCCGGCAAGCAGCATGTGACCGGGTACGAGCCGGATGCCGCCCGGCTGAAGGAGATCCTGTCCGGGACCGTCGACCTGCCCGACGGAGTCGGGTTCGCCGGGGCCGAACGTCCCGGCGACAACGTCGACACCTCCGCCATCGACCCGAGCTGGTCGTGGGCGGCGGGCGGCATGGTCTCCACCGCACGCGACTGGCAGACCTTCCTCACCGCGCTGAACTCCGGTGAGCTGCTGCCCGAGGCCCAGCTGAAGCAGATGCGCACCACCGTGGACGCGCCCGAGGAGGGTGGCGGCTACGGGCTCGGCCTGATGCGGGTGGACACGGCCTGCGGCACCGTCTGGGGCCACACCGGCGGCCTGCCCGGCTACTCCAGCGAGATCTACACCGACGCCAGCGGCACCCGTAGCGTCGCGGTCTTCACCAGCACCAACTTCGGGATCAAGGAGAAGGCCGCCGCGACCGCGAACAAGGCGCTCGTGGACGCGGCGACCTGCACGATGCTCGGCAAGCAGATCAAGTAGAGCGAGCGGATGCGCCGATTGTTGCGGAGGGATGAAATCCGCTTCCCTCCGCGTTGATCCCTTCCGGTGGACCGGCGGGTGGACCGGGTACACCGACGTGGACCCACGGACGACCCCGGATCCGCGGACTTGGACCTACGGAAGGGACCGGCGTGGCAGCGGAGCAGGAGGCGCGGAGCGGCTGGGCACGGCGGCTCGCGGGGTACGCCTGGCGCAAGCCGAGGAACGTCGTGCTGGCGCTCGGCGCCTCCCTCGCCGGCATGGCCCTCATGGCGCTGGTGCCGCTGATCACCAAGGTGATCATCGACGACGTCATCGGTGATCACAGCCGGTCCATGACCGTCTGGGCGGGCGCGCTCATCGGCGCCGCCGCCCTCGTCTACGTCCTCACCTTCGTCCGCCGCTACTACGGCGGACGCGTCGCCCTCGACGTCCAGCACGACCTGCGCACCGACATGTACCGGGCGATCACCCGGCTCGACGGGCGGCGCCAGGACGAGCTGTCCACCGGGCAGGTCGTGGGCCGGGCCACCAGCGACCTCCAGCTCATCCAGGGGCTGCTCTTCATGCTGCCGATGACCATCGGCAACTTCCTGCTGTTCCTGGTCTCCCTCGGGATCATGGCCGCCCTGTCGCTGCCGCTCACCCTGGTGGCGCTCGCCGTCGCCCCGGCCATCTGGTTCGTCGCCAAGCGCAGCCGCAGCAAGCTGCACCCCGCCACCTGGTACGCGCAGGCCCAGGCCGCCGCCGTCGCGGGCGTGGTCGACGGCGCCGTCAGCGGCGTACGCGTGGTGAAGGGGTTCGGGCAGGAGGAGCAGGAGACCGGGAAGCTGCGGGAGGTCGGGCGGCGGCTCTTCGCCGGGCGGCTGCGCACCGTCCGGCTCAACGCCAAGTACACCCCCGCCCTCCAGGCCGTCCCCGCGCTCGGGCAGGTCGCCATGCTCGCGCTCGGCGGCTGGCTCGCGGTACGCGGTCAGATCACCCTCGGTACGTTCGTCGCGTTCTCCTCGTACCTCGCGCAGCTCGTCGGACCGGTGCGGATGCTCGCCGTGGTGCTCACCGTCGGGCAGCAGGCCCGCGCGGGCGCCGAGCGTGTGCTCGAACTGATCGACACCCGGCCGTCGATCGAGGACGGGACCAAGGAGCTGCCCGCCGACGCGCCCGCGACCGTCGAGTTCGACGATGTCTCGTTCGGGTACGAGGAGGGGCGCCCGGTCCTGAGCGGGCTGTCCTTCGAGATCCGGGCCGGTGAGACCCTCGCCGTCGTCGGGTCCTCCGGGTCCGGCAAGTCGACCGTCTCGCTGCTGCTGCCGCGCTTCTACGACGTCACGCACGGCGCGGTCCTCGTCGGCGGCCACGACGTCCGCGAGCTGACCCAGGACTCACTGCGCGCCGCCATCGCCCTCGTCCCCGAGGACTCCTTCCTGTTCTCCGACACCGTGGGGGCCAATGTCTCCTACGGGCGGCCGGACGCCACCCAGGAGGAGATCGAGGCCGCCGCCCGTGCCGCGCAGGCCGACCGGTTCATAGCCGAGCTGCCGGACGGTTACGACACCAAGGTGGGCGAGCACGGGCTCACCCTCTCCGGCGGGCAGCGCCAGCGCGTCGCCCTCGCCCGCGCCATCCTCGCCGACCCCCGGCTGCTCGTCCTGGACGACGCCACCTCCGCCGTGGACGCCCGCGTCGAGCACGAGATCCACGAAGCGCTCGGCCGGGTCATGGCGGGCCGCACCACCCTGCTCATCGCCCACCGCCGCTCCACCCTCAACCTCGCCGACCGCATCGCCGTACTGGACGACGGCCGGCTCGCCGACCTCGGCACCCACGACGAGCTTCAACAGCGGTCCGCCCTCTACCGGCGGCTCCTCACCGACCCCGACGAGCTGGGCGGCGTCTCACCCGGACACAGCCTGCCGTCCGCCGCCGCGCCGCCCGAGGACACCTCCGTCCGCGAGGAGCTGGACGCCGAGTTCGACGCCGAGCGCGGCGTCACCCCTCGGCTGTGGACCGGCGACCGCGAGCCCCGCGACCACGCGCTGGCCGGCATGCCCGCCACCCCCGAACTGCTCGCCCAGGTCGAGGCGCTGCCCCCGGCCACCGACGTCCCCGGCATCGACGAGGCACGCGCCGTACGGCCCGAGCGGTCGTACGGGCTGCGGCGGCTGCTCAGCGGCTTCGGGCTGCCGCTGCTCGTGAGCCTCGGCCTGGTCGCCGTCGACGCCGGTATGGGACTGCTGCTGCCGGTGCTGATCCGGCACGGCATCGACGAAGGCGTCTCGCAGCTCGCGCTCGGCGCCGTGTGGACGGCCGCCGGGCTCGGCCTGCTCGCCGTCCTCGTGCAGTGGGCGGCCCAGATCGGCGAGACCCGGATGACCGGACGGACCGGCGAACGGGTCCTGTACTCGCTCCGGCTGAAGATCTTCGCCCAGCTCCAGCGGCTCGGACTCGACTACTACGAGCGCGAACTCACCGGGCGGATCATGACCCGGATGACCACGGACGTGGACGCGCTCTCCACGTTCCTCCAGACCGGCCTGGTCACCGCGTTCGTCTCCGTCGTCACCTTCTTCGGCATCATGGCCGCGCTCCTCGTCATCGACGTCCAGCTCGCCCTGGTCGTCTTCGCCACGCTGCCCCCGCTGATCGTCGCCACGTTCTTCTTCCGCCGCGCGAGCGTGAAGGCGTACGAGCTGGCCCGCGAGCGGGTGTCGCTGGTCAACGCCGACCTCCAGGAGTCGGTCGCCGGGCTGCGCATCCTCCAGGCGTTCCGGCGCGTGACGCTGGGCGGCGAGCGGTTCGCCGAGGGCAGCGACAGCTACCGGCGGGCCCGCATCCGCGGACAGCTCCTGATCTCCGTGTACTTCCCGTTCGTACAGCTGCTGTCCTCGGTGGCCGCGGCGGCCGTGCTGATCGTGGGCGCCCACCGGGTGGACGCCGGCACTCTGACGACCGGCGCGCTGGTCGCCTACCTGCTCTACATCGACCTGTTCTTCGCGCCCGTGCAGCAGCTCTCCCAGGTCTTCGACGGCTACCAGCAGGCCACCGTCTCCCTCGGCCGCATCCAGGAACTCCTGCGCGAGCCGACGTCCACCGAGGCCGCCGACGAGCCGCGTCAGGTGCGCTCGCTGCGCGGCGACATCGCCTTCGAGGACGTCGACTTCGCGTACGGGGCCGCCGGCTCCGGCTCGGGCTCCGGCTCCGACGAGCACGAGGAGGCGCTCAGCGGGATCTCGCTGACCATCCCCGCCGGGCAGACCGTCGCCTTCGTCGGGGAGACCGGCGCGGGCAAGTCCACCCTGGTGAAGCTGGTCGCCCGTTTCTACGACCCGACGTCCGGGCGGGTCACCGCCGACGGGACGGACCTGCGCGCCCTCGACCTCACGTCCTACCGCCACCGGCTGGGCGTCGTTCCGCAGGAGGCGTACCTCTTCCAGGGGACGGTCCGCGACGCCATCGCCTACGGGCGGCCCGCCGCCACCGACGCCGAGGTGGAGGCCGCGGCCCGCGCGGTCGGCGCGCACGACATGATCGCCACGCTCGACGGCGGCTATCTGCACGAGGTCGCCGAGCGGGGCCGCAACCTCTCGGCGGGTCAGCGGCAGCTGATCGCGCTGGCCCGCGCCGAACTCGTCGACCCGGACGTGCTGCTCCTGGACGAGGCCACCGCCGCGCTCGACCTGGCCACCGAGGCCCAGGTCAACCACGCCACCGACCGGCTCGCGGGCCGCCGCACCACCCTCGTCGTCGCCCACCGGCTCACCACCGCCGCCCGCGCCGACCGGATCGTGGTGATGGACCACGGCCGGGTCGCCGAGGACGGCACCCACGACGAACTGCTGGCCCTGGACGGGCGGTACGCACGCCTGTGGCGGACCTTCGTGGGGGAGCCGGTGGCCACGGCGGCCCAGTAGCCCGCTCGTGGGGCCCTCAGCACGCTCGTGGGGTCCTGGGCACGCTCGTAGGGCCCTCGCGGGTCGGCGTCTCATGTGGTGCGGCGGCCCCTGGACGCCGCCGCGGCCGCGAAGACCGCCCCTCCTGGCACCCCGAACAGGACGTGCCGCTCGCCGCCGCGCTCACCGCGGCGGCCGCCGGACGCCGGCTGATCAGGGTCGGTGACCCGGCCGACCCGGCCGTCCTCGACACCGACCCGTTCACCGCGGACGTCCGTACCCTGTGGGAGATGCCGGTGCACGCCACGCTGCCGGCAGGACGGTGGACGTTCGGCGGACCGGGGGACTGACAGGGGTCGGTCCGCGCAACCATCCGCCCTACCTCACGCGTCCGTACATCAGTACGCCTGTGAGGCGGTGGGGGAGGACATCAGTGGACAAGGGTGCGATACGCCGGCGGCTCGCGCTCGGCACGGCCGTGCTGACCACGGCCGGTCTGCTCGCGCTGGCCGCCCCGGGCAGCGCGCAGGCGGCCTCGTACTGCTCGGGACGCAAGGTGCGCACGCTGCCCTTCAGTACCGGCTCCGTGCAGGTCTACAGGTCCGGCGGTTACGTGTGCGCGGTGACCTTCCCCGAGAAGAAGAAGGGCCGCAAGCAGATGTCGGTCAGCGTGCAGGCGCGCGGCAGCCGTCCGGTCGCCGACAAGGGCAGCTACACGCACCACGCCGGACCGGTGACCGTGCACGCCGGACACCGCTGCGTCCGGATCAAGGGCCGGGTGTCGGCCGGATCGGTCAACTCCGGCTGGATCCTGTGCTGAGCACCCGCTGAGCACCCGCTGAGCACCCGCTGAGGACCCGCGAACGGCCGGGCGGCTGACCGGCGCCCTCGATTTCAGGGCAAATCCACAGCTTTCCCTTGGCCGCCCTGGTGCGCCGCGGGTGCGCTCCGCTACGTTCCGGCGGACATCCGCGTAAATCCAGGGGAGGGTGCATGCGCAAGGCGCTCAGATGGCTGCTGGCGCTCACCGTGCTCATAGGCACACTGAGCACGGCCGGAGCGGCCACCGCCGCTCAGCCGGAGGCCACGAGTACGTCGGCCGCGGCCGGGACGGACATCAAGGACCGGCTGCTCGCGATACCCGGCATGAGCCTGATCGAGGAGAAGCCCTACACCGGCTACCGGTTCTTCGTCCTCAACTACACCCAGCCGGTCGACCACCGGCACCCGTCCAAGGGCACGTTCCAGCAGCGCATCACCGTGCTGCACAAGGACACGTCCCGCCCGACGGTCTTCTACACCGGCGGCTACAACGTCTCCACCACGCCCAGCCGCCGCGAGCCGACCCAGATCGTGGACGGCAACCAGATCTCGATGGAGTACCGCTACTTCACTCCGTCCCGGCCCGCCCCGGCCGACTGGTCCAAGCTCGACATCTGGCAGGCGGCCAGCGACCAGCACCGCATCTTCAAGGCGCTCAAGCCGGTCTACGGCGCGAAGTGGCTCTCCACCGGCGGCTCGAAGGGCGGCATGACCGCCACGTACTACGAGCGGTTCTACCCGCGCGACATGGACGGCGTCGTCGCCTACGTCGCCCCGAACGACGTCGTCAACGACGAGGACTCCGCCTACGACCGCTTCTTCACGCAGGTCGGCACCGAGGAGTGCCGCGAGAAGCTGAACGCCGTGCAGCGCGAGGCACTGGTGCGCCGCGAGCCGCTGGAACAGAAGTACGCCGCCTACGCCGCCGACAACGGCTACACGTTCGACACGATCGGCAGCCTGGACCGGGCGTACGAGGCGACCGTCCTCGACTACGTCTGGGGCTTCTGGCAGTACAGCCTGCTCGCCGACTGCGAGACGATCCCGGCCGACGCCGCGCACGCCACGGACGACGCCATCTGGACTTCCGTCGACACGATCTCCGGCTTCTCCGCCTACACCGACCAGGGCCTGGAGACGTACACGCCGTACTACTACCAGGCGGGTACGCAGCTCGGCGCGCCCACGATCCACTTCCCGTACATCGAGAAGAAGTACATCAGCTACGGCTACCAGCCGCCGCGGAACTTCGTGCCGCGCTCCATCCCCATGAAGTTCCAGGCGTCCGCCATGCGGGACGTCGACAGCTGGGTCCGCCACCACGCGAGCCAGATGCTGTTCGTCTACGGCGAGAACGACCCGTGGGGAGCCGAGCCCTTCCGTCTCGGCGCGGGCGCCCGTGACTCCTACGTCTTCACGGCGCCCGGCATGAACCACGGCGCCAACGTCGCGGGCCTGAAGGCCGAGCAGAAGGCGCTGGCCACCGCCCGCATCCTCAAGTGGGCGGGCGTCGCCTCCGAGCAGGTGCAGTCGGACCCGTCGGCGGCCAAGCCGCTCGCGAAGTTCGACGCCAGACTCGACAAGCGCGACGTGGAACGCGAGCCCGCGCTCCGGCCGTAACCGGCACCGTCCGCACGCAGACCGCCCCCCGGCCACCCGGCCGGGGGGCGGTGTGCTTCAGCGGTCCTCCGCCGTGTCCCCAGCCGCCCGCAACCACCGCCGGAGACCGTGAAGGCGCAAGGCGCAAGGCGCAAGGCGCAAGGGGCGAAGGCGCAAGGCGCAAGGGACGAAGGCGGCGGACGCTCGGCCGGGAGGGGCGCGATGAGCAGCGGGGGCGGCGGTACGGGCATGGGCGGTGGTACGGGCATGGGCGGTGGCACGGGCACGGGCGGTGGTGTACGGGGGCTGCGGCGGGGACGGCCATCTGGTCTCGCGGGTCTGCGGGTCGTGGCGGGGGCGCCGGAGCCGGGGCCCGGGCGGCTGATCACGCACGCCGGGGCCGCGCTGGCCGCCGTCGCACGGACCGGCGGCTCGCCGGCGCCCGACGCGCTGAGCGCCTGCTACCTCGACCTGTGGACCGGCGACCGGCTGCTGAGCCGCGACGGCGGCGACGCCTCCGCCGCCGGGCGCCACCTCGTACCGGTGCTGCTCCTGGAGGGCGTGGCCGGTCTCGCGCCGGTCCTGGGGGCCCGGCTGCACCGGCCCGACGCGGCGGCGGCCGAGTACCGGCGCCACCGGCGCGTCCTGGTGCGCGCCGTCCAGCGGCGCTCCGCGCGGACCCGGGACGAACTCGCCGCGCGGCTCGCCGCGATCGCCCTCGGCGAGGACCGGCTGGCCCGGCCGCTGACCCCGGTACGGCCCGGCGCCCTGCCCCGGCCGCTGGCGGAGCTGGCCGGGGGCCTGGAGGCGGAGCGCCGGGAACTCGCCGCCCGGTGCGCGGCGTTGCGCGACCCGGACGGCGCCGCCGCACCGCCGCCGGGCGCGGTGGCGGACGGCCTGGTCGAACGGTGCGCCGTGCTCGCCGCGGCCGCCGCCTGCCTCGACGGCTGGCACGGCAGCGGGCCGACCGCGCCGAGCGTCGCCGTGCAGCGGGCCCGGCTGTGCGGGGCGCTGTTCCGGCTGGCCGTACGGCTGGAGCTGCCGGTCTCGGACGCGGCCGGTACGGCCTGGCGCGCGGACGTGCTCCGCTGCGCGGCGGCATGATGCGTTCCGCGAAACGAGAACAGAACCCTTTTTTCTTTTTGTTTGCCGCCGTTATGCAGACAATGTGCAGCCATTATTTCGAGCAGTCGACGGCTAGTGTGACGGCGGTCACGACGATTCGAGTGGCATGGAGCGATCCGCTCTTATACCTTCCCTTATATCCCTGCTCGCACCGGTTGACCGCCGGTGCCCGGGGTTGGCGCGATCAGGTGCCACGGCCGGGAATTGATCACTTCTTGCCGTGTGCGGCCGAAAACATGGGGGAAAATTGAAGTTCAAGTTGCTCGGACAGTTCGAAATAACGGGGGACGACGGCGGGTCCACGACCTTGAGCAGGTCGAAAGTCAGTCAACTGCTGGGACTGCTGGTCGTCCAGAACGGGGAGTCGGTCGGCGCCCACGTGCTCATCGAGGAACTGTGGGGCGAGCACGTGCCGCGCAGCGCCCTCACCACCCTCCAGACGTACATCTACCACGCCCGCAAGATCTGCGGCGGCGCCGGGCCCGGCGGGCGGTCCGTGCTGGTCACCCGGGCCGCCGGCTACAGCATCGAGGTGCCGGGCGACCACATCGACGTCGTCGTCTTCGAGGGTCTGGTCGGCCGGGCCCGCACGGCGCTCGACCGGGGTCAGGCGGAGGCGGCCGCGCGCCTGCTCGACGAGGCGCTGGGGCTGTGGCGCGGACCCGTCCTCGCGGGCATGATCACCGGCTCGGTGCTCGACGCGCACCTCACTTACGTCAATGAATTGCGGTTCGCCGCGCACGAACTGCTGATCTCGGCCTGCGCCCGGCTCGGCCGCCACCAGGAGATCATTCCTCGGCTGCGGCTCCTGGTCGCCGAAAATCCGCTCAACGAGAGTTTCCACGCCCAGCTCATCAAGGCGCTGCACAAAACCGGAAGGCGGGCGGAAGCGCTTCAGGCGTACCGGAATCTCTGGCGCATCCTCGACCTGGAGCTGGGAATAGAGCCCGCTCCGGAACTTCAGATGCTCCAGCACGAGCTGGCATTTCCTGCGGAACAGCGGATGAATACCCGCCCGATATCGGGGCGGCGTACTTCCGCCTGACGGCCGGGGGCCTCACGCGCGCGGTACGCGCACCGCGTACCGCGCGCGGGTCAGTCCTTCGTGCGTGTGTCAGTCCGTGGGGAGCAGGCCGCGGCGCAGGGCCTCTATCTGGTCGGCCACCATCCGCCGCGAGACGGCCGCGTGCCCGATGCCCACCGAGGCGTGGAACGTGCCCCGGTAGCGGACCAGTTCGGTCCGTACGCCCGCCGCGACCAGCCGGTGCGCGAACGCGACGCCCTCGTCCCGCAGCGGGTCGAACTCGCACACCCCGACGAACGTGGGCGGCAGCCCCGCCAGGTCTTCGGTACGGGTCCGGGCGGGCGCCGCGAGGGACGGGGCCGGGCCCGTACCGGCGTAGTGCCCCCAGCAGAGCCGGAGCGCGGCCCGGTCCAGGACCGGGGTGTCGGTGAACTCCGTCGCCGAGGGCGAGTCAAGACGGTCGTCGAGCTGCGGGAACAGCAGATACAGGAAGCGGACGCGGACGCGGACGCGGGGGCCGGGGCCGGGGTTGGGGTCAGGGTCGGGGCCGCCCCGCTCGTGGGCGCGCAGCGCCGTCGCGGTGGCCAGGGCGCCGCCCGCGCTGAACCCGCCCACGCCGATCCGGTCCGGATCGACGCCCAGCTCCGCGGCGTGCGCGGCGATCCACGCGAAGGCCGCCCAGCAGTCGTCGAGCGCGGCGGGGAAGGGGTGTTCGGGGGCGAGCCGGTAGTCGGGCGACACCACCAGCGCGCCCACCCGGTCCGCGATCCGGGCCGCGAAGGCGCGCGGGGTGTCCAGGTCACCGGTGACGAAGCCGCCCCAGTGCGGGAAGAGCAGCGCGGGCAGCGGCTCACCGGAGCGCTCGGCGGGCTCGTACGTCCGGACGGTCAGCTCCGGTCCGCCCGGCACCGGCAGGGTGCGGTCGGTGACCCGTACCCGGTCCAGGTGCGCGTAGGGCGGCTGGGCGGACATCACCGCGCGCATGGTCCGGCGTGCCCCGGCCGGATCGGCGTAGTCCAGGGGCCGCATGCGCGCCGCGAAGGGGGCCAGTTCGGGGTCGAAGGCGTAGGGCGCCGGCACGGTGGGCCCCTCAGTCCGCGGGGCAGCTCGACACGGTGAACCGGCGCACCTGGACCGCGGCGCCCTGGCCCCACAGCCGGTGCTCCGGGCGGCTGTCGTCGTCCAGGAAGGTCTGCGGCGAGGGCTCGCCGAGCACCGGGTCGAAGTAGTGGCCGGCCTCCGCGGTCAGCCGGACCAGACCGGAGCCCGCGGTGCCGGAGCGGGCCCCGTCCAGCGCGTCGAACAGGCCGATCCCGCCGGTGAGCTGACGCGGCGCGACCGTGGCCTCCGTACCGCCGTGGTCGAGCAGCATGTGGCGGCGCGAGGACAGCCGGTGGCCGATCCGGTGCACGGCGAACACCTGGCGGCCGTCGAGGTACCAGCGGACCAGGCCCCGCGAGCGGTTGTAGGCGACCTTGACGTGGTGCTCTGCGTCCGGGGAGTGCCGGCGGGCGACCGGCACCGCGTAGGTGAAGGCCGCGTAGTTGCCGAGGGTGTCGCGGTGGTGCGGGAGCCGTTCGTAGAAGGCGTAGACCGTCTTGTCGGTGAAGAGGAAGTCGAAGGCGATGCCGCTCTCCTGGTCCTCCATCGGCATCCCGGCCATCGCCAGGCGCGGGTCGTCGTGCGGGTCGGTGACCGCCGCGCCGAACGGGTGGCCCGCCGTGCCGTACGTCGTGCCCGACATCCGGGCCTCGTGGACCAGCTCGCGCCCGTCCTCGGCGGGGAAGCCGAGCAGGCCGCCGGGCGTCTTCCGGTTCGGGTACGACAGCCATTTCACGTGGTCGAGGCCGCCGGGCAGGCCGCTGGGCTCGTGCTGCCCGAGGGTCAGGGTGAAGGCGGGCTCGCCGGTGCGGGGGTTGGTGCCGCTCGCGGCGAGCCGCAGACCGCGCGCCGAGGTGGTCGCCGTCCCGTCCTCGCCGACGCCGCCGCCGAACGGGACGTGGGTCCAGCGGGCGTCCGGGCCCGAGGTGCCGAAGCCGCCGGAGAAGTCGTCGTCGAACAGGACGGTGCGGTCTGCCGCCGGCCTGCCCGGCTCGTCGGCCGCGGCCTCGCTCGACCTGACGGACAGGGCGGCGGTCGCGGCGAGGGCGGCCGTGGTGGTCAGCACGGTACGACGGCTGATGGTCATGAGGGTCCTTCCGGTGCGCGGGTCGGTGCGGGTCGACGCGGGTCGGTACGGGGGTGTCAGAAGCCGAGTGCCTGATGGGCGTACGCGGTGGCGGCGGACTCGACCTGGAGCGCCTGGTGGCCGGCGACCGAGTTGATGTCGCGCCAGAAGCGCTGCACCGGGCTGGCGGACGACTGGCCGCCGGTGCCCACGGCGCGGAACAGCCGGTCCGCGACCCCGACGAGCAGATCGGTGGCCACGGCGCAGTCCCGCCAGATGCGCATGGTCTCCAGCGGGGTGAAGCCGGGGCCGGGGGCGGGGCCGAGATCGAGATCGAGATCGGGGCCAAGGCCGGTGCCGGGGGTGGGGGCGGGGGTGGGGCGGAAGGAGTCGGCGGTCTCCGCGGCGCGCTCCAGGAGCAGTTCCGCCGCGTCGATCCCGGTCGCGGTGCGGGCCAGGGTGGTGTCCCAGGTGACCCGGTTGAAGGACGGCATGCCGGGGAGGGCGGCGGGGGCGCCGGCCGCCGCGCGGATCTTCCGCTCGGCGTGCTGCCGCCAGGCGGCGAACGCCCCCTTGGCCGCGCCCAGCGCGGGCACCGCGAACATCATGGTCGTCGCCTGCATCGGCACGGCGAGCCGCGGCACGATGCGGGCGGCGCCGCGCCCGGTGAACAGGTCGTCCCGGGCGACGGTACGGGCCGCGGGGACCGTCGCGTCGGTGACGGTGACCGTGTGGCTGCCGGTGGCGGCCATGCCCACGTTGTGCCAGGTGTCCTCGGTGCGCCAGGTGCCGCGGGGGACGGCGAGGACCCGCGGGCCCTGGCCGGGCACCTGCGCGGCGAGCAGCGCCCAGTCGGCGTGGTCGATGGCGCTGACGAAGGGCCAGGTGCCGGACAGGCGGTAGCCGCCGGGTACGGGGCGGGCGGTGCCGAGCGGGGTGAGGGAGGCGACGAGGAAGGCGTCGGGGCCCTCCGCCCAGACCGCGCGGCGGCCCTCCTCGGGCAGGTGCGCGGCCATCCGGCCGATGTGCGCGGCCAGCGACGCGCACCAGGCGGTGGCGGTGCAGCCCTCGCCCACGGCGCTCACCGCGCGGCCCAGCTCCAGGAAGGTGCCCTCGTCGCCGCCGTGCGCGGCGGGCACGAGATGGCGGGCGAAGCCCGCCGCGACGACGGCCTTGACCACATCGGGATCGAGCCGCCGCGCGGTCTCCGCGGCGGCGGCGCACCGGGCGGCCTCTCGGCCGACACTTCGGGCGGCCGAGACGAGACCATCGGCCGCGCTCGCACCGTCCGTCCCGTCGGCGCGGGACACGTTGCCCGGGGCGGTCGGGGTGGACGGTGCGGTGGTCGGGGCGCCGGGGTGCGGGGTAGGCCTGGTGTCGGGTCGCGGCGTGGCCGCGTTGTCGGTCGCGTTGTCGGCCGGAGGGACGGTCGAGGGGGCGTCCGAGGGCTCGGCGGAGGCTACGGCGGCGGCTTCGGGTCGTCGGGGGTGCGAGGGGCGCGGGGGAGCGGTTGTCGGGGGCGTCGGCGAAGACGCCCCTACGTATGTGCCGGCCGGTGCCCGTGCGGGTGCCTGCGCGGGTGGCCGGGCGGGCGGTGTCGACGCCGGTGTGGGCGGGGTCGGGGCCATCTTGGTTCGCTCCTCGGTTCGTACGGGTGGGCGCCGCTCCGGCACCGGTCCGGTGGACCGGATACCTGGTCCCGGTCGCCTGGAGGCGGCTCGATCGCCGTTCCCGTGGCAGCCCGGTGGGCCGGAGTCTGGCCGTGGCCGCTTGGAGGCGGCTCGGTCGTCGTTGTGGTGGCGGCCTGGTGGCCGGGGGTCCGGCTGCGGTTGCCTGGGGGCGGCTTGGTCGTCGTTGTGGTGGCGGCCCGGTGGCCGGGGGTCCGGCTGCGGTTGCCTGGGGGCGGCTTGGTCGTCGTTGTGGTGGCGGCCCGGTGGCCGGGGGTCCGGCTGCGGTCGCCCGGGGGCGGCTTGGTCGTCGTTGTGGTGGCGGTCTGGTGGCCGGGGGTCCGGCTGCGGTTGCCTGGGGACGGCTTCGGGGCCGTTCCGGTGGGCCGGAGTCTGGTCGTGGTCGATCGGAAGCGGCTGGTCGCCGTTCCGGTGGGGCGGGAGTCTGGTCCTAGCCGCCCGGAGACGGCTTGGCCCGCGCTTGGACGTGTCTGGCGGCGCGCGCTCCGGGCACCAGCGGACTCCCAGCGGACCGCCAGCGGCCATCCGCACGCTGGCCCCGCAGCCGCTCCCAGTGCCTCGCCCCGCGGAGGAGAACCCGTGATCATCCACACCCTCGTCTACCGGTTCGCGGACTCGGTGGACGACAGCCAACGCAACAGTTTCTTCGAGGAGTTGGAGGAGATCGCGCTCGGCTCGGGGCTCGTCACGCACTTCGGGCACGGCCCGCACCACCGGCTCCCGGTGGACGACCACGCGCGCGGGACCACCGCGAACGCCGTCGCCCAGTTCGCCTGCCGCGACCTCGACACGCTCCGCCGCTTCTCCGAACTCCCGCGCGTGCACGCCTTCATCGACGGCTGGCGCTCCCGCATCACGTACGACGCCGCCTACGCCAACCACGACGAACTGCTCGGCATCGCCGCGCCCACCGGGCCGGCACCGCAGCACACCCCGGCACAGAAGGAGAGCCCCATGCACCACACCGAACACACGGTCACCGTCGACGCGCCCGCCGCCACCGTCTGGGACGTCCTCGTCGACGTCGAGGGCTACGCCCGCATCTTCCCGCCCACCGAGGAGGTCCGGATGCTGGAGGAGTCGCCCAAGCACCAGATCGCCCGGCTCACCGTCGACGTCAACGGCGAGGCCCAGTCGTGGATCTCCCGCCGGGACATCGACACCGACCGCCGGGTCATCGCGTACCGCCAGCTGGAGAACGCCCCGATGATGGGCTACATGGGCGGCGAGTGGCGGGCCCTGCCGATCGACGAGTCCACCACCCAGCTCGTGCTGACGCACGACTTCGAGCCGCGCGACGCCGTCGAGGGCCTGGTGGCCGGGAAGTTCACCTACGACGAGGCCGACGCCATGATCAAGGCGGCCGTCGAGCGCAACAGCGTGGCCGACCTCGGGGCCGTGAAGGAGGAGGCGGAACGCCTCGCGGGCGAGAGCTCCGCCGCGTGACGCGCCTCGTCGACCTGAGCGTGGTCACCCGGCACACGCCGAGCGAGGCCACCCCCGTCACCGTGGACCTCCTGGACCACCGCACCGGAGCCACCGTGCTCGGTCTGACGCCGCAGGACTTCCCGGACGGGATGGCCATCTCCAACGAGACGGTGACGCTGACCACCCACACCGGTACGCACATGGACGCGCCGCTGCACTACGGCCCGCTCAGCGGCGGCCGGCCCGCCAAGAGCATCGACCAGGTGCCGCTGGAGTGGTGCGTCGGACCCGGCGTCCGCCTCGACCTGCGGCACGTGCCGCCCGGCGACGGCATCACCGTCGACGACCTGCGCGCCGCGCTCGACCGCGCCGGGCACCATCTGCGCCCCGGCGACCTCGTCCTGCTGTGGACGGGCGCCGACGCGTTGTGGGGCTCCGCCGAGTACTTGGCGAAGTACCCGGGGCTGACCGGTGACGGCACCCGCTTCCTGGTGGAGTCGGGCGTACGGATCATCGGCATCGACGCCTGGGGCCTCGACCGGCCCATGCAGTCGATGATCGAGGAGTACCGCAGGACCGGCGACCGCGGCGCCCTGTGGCCCGCCCACGTGTACGGCCGCACCCGCGAGTACCTGCAACTGGAGAAGCTCGCCAACCTGGGCGCGCTGCCCGCCGCCACGGGCTTCACCGTCGTCTGCTTCCCGGTGGCCGTCGCGGGCGCCGGCGCCGGCTGGACCCGGGTCGTCGCCCTCCTGGACAAGGAATCGGTGGCAGGGGAGGGGAGCGGTGCGGCCGGGTGATCTGGTCGGCGTCTGGCGGCTCGTCGCGTTCGAGGAATCCGAGGAACCGGACGCGGCGGGCCCGCCCGACGACGGCCCGCCCGGCGAAGGCCCGTACGGCGAAGGCCCGCCCGGCGAAGGCCCGCCCGGCGACGGCCCGTACGGCGACGGCCCGCCCGGCGACGGCCCCCTCGGTCCCCGGCCCGAAGGGCGGCTCGTCTACACCGGGGACGGGCACGTCGCGGTGCACATGATGCGCGGCGGCAGACCGCATGCGGGTGCCGGGCCCGCCGCGAACGACGGCCCCGCTCCCGCCGCATACGACGCCCCGGACCCCGTCGCGTACATGGGCTACGCCGGGACCTGGCGGCTGGAGGGCAGCTCCCGGGTCGTGCACCGGATCGAGGTGACACCGCGCGCCGACTGGGTCGGCACCGAGCAGGTGCGCGAGGCGACGCTCACGGACGGGCTGCTCACGCTGCACGCCCGCACCGTCATCGCGGGCACCGAACACCACCGGGTCCTGGTGTGGCGCAGGGACACCGCCCGCGGCCTCCACCCGCCGGCGCCTACGACGTCAGCGCCAGGGACGCGGGAAAGCCCGCCGCCAGCGCCAGCGCCGCCGCCTCGCCCCGCGAGTTGACGCCCAGCTTCCGCAGGATCTTCGCCACGTGGAACTTCACCGTGTGCTCGCTGATCCGCAGCCGCTCGGCGATCATCCGGTTGCGCTGCCCCCGTACCAGTTGCTCCAGCACGTCCAGCTCGCGCCGGTTGAGCGCGCCGAGCGGGTCGCCGCGCCCCCGCTCCGGCGCGGTCAGCGGCAGCCGCAGGGTGACGATCGTGCCCCAGCCGGGCACCGCGTCGACCTGGAGCCCGCCGCTGACGGCCGCCGCCCGGTCGGTGAGCCGGTGCACCGCGAGCGCGTCCCCGGCCAGCGTGCCCGGGCCGTCGTCCCGTACCACCGTGCGCAGTTCGCCGTCCCCGACGTGCCAGCTCACCCGGATCCGGCCGACGCCGCCCTGTTCCAGCATGGCCAGGGCGGTGCCGCGGGCCGCGGTCCGCGCGGTCTGCGCGATCACCGACGGGATCAGCCGCTCCGCGGCCTCGGGCGCGGGCCCGGAGAACTCCAGCTCCACGTCGCCGTACCGGGAGAGCAGTCCCAGCATGTCGGTGAGCCGGCCGAACGCCTCCCGGGCGGTCTCCTCGCCGGGCAGCCCGTCGCCCTCGGCGGCCGAGCGCAGCTCGGTCAGCGAGGACACCGACAGGTCGAGCGCGGTACGCCGGGCCGCCCCGTCGTCCAGGTCGCGGTCGCGCAGGACGCCGAGGAGCGCGGTGAGCGTCGCCGCGTGGGCGTCCGTCAGGTCGGTGACCACCCGGTTGCGCTCGCTGCTCGCCAGCCACGGCGCCGTCTGGTCGACGGGCGCGGCGGTGGGCCACAGGGCGACGATCCGCAGCGTCGCCAGATCCCACAACCGCTGTACCACGTACGGCACTTCGGGCTTCGGCCGGAAGCCAGCGGTTGGTAGGACGGCCAGCAGCGCGCCCGCCGAACCGGGCGGCGCGGATGTCACGGCGAGCACCGGGCGCCGGGTCCCGGCCAGCCGGGCGCGGTCGAACCACGGGGTGCCGACCTCGACACGGGCGGCGAGCGCCGCCAGCTCCGCGGCGGTGACCGCCTCGGTCAGGGCTCTGTCGCCGTGGCTCCAGGTGGCCGACTTGGGGCAGTCGCCGGTCAGCATGACCAGCGCGTCGTGCGCCAGCAGGCCGCCCAGCGCCTCGGACAGGGTGGACAACACCTGTTTCAGGGGTGCCCGCATCAGCGCCGCCGCCACCGCGAGAGCACGCTGCGGGTCCCACCGGTCCCGATATGCCATGACTGTCATGGTACGGGGGTCTGGTCCCGCCCTCACTGGCCTTCCGGCCGGTTCCGGCTAGCCGGACGAGCAGTCCCACCGTGTCCCCACCGTGTCCCCACCGTGTCCCCAGTGGCGTCCCCAGTGGTGTCCCAAGTGGTGTCCCAAGTCGCGTCCCAGCGGTCCGCGGGACGGTGCGTTCGGTCAGTGCAGTACTGCGTTCGATTTGTTCGGTGCGTTCCATCCGCGCCCCCGATTCCCCGAAGGCGATGCCCATGGCGTTCACCAGGCCGCTGCGGCCGATACCCGACGACAACGACACCCTGGGCCGGCGGCTGGCCGGTGCCGAGCTCCCCGCCCTGCTGATGACCGTCGCCCACCTGACCGGCGACACCTCCGTGCTCCGCGACGAACTGCGCGCCCCCGGCTGGCTGTTCGCTCCGCAGGGCGGGCTGACCCCCGTACAGCAGCACGAGGCCCGCCGGCTCGCCCTGGTCGCGCTGGCCCGCTGGCGGGACCGGGGCGCGCCCGCCGCGCCGCCCGCCCCGGAGCTGCTGCGCGCCATCACCACCTGGGCCATGGGTTCCGACACCGGCGACCTGCTGCCGCTGCTCGCCGAGGAGATCGCGCTGCCGGAGGACGACCCCAAGGCACCCGGCTGGACGCTCGACGAGCTGCGTCCGGACGCGGACTTCGACGTGGCCGTCATCGGCGCCGGGTTCAGCGGACTGCTCGCCGCCCACCGGCTCGCGCAGGCCGGCGTCCCGGTGGTGGTGTACGAGAAGAACCCCGGCGTCGGCGGGACCTGGTTCGAGAACACCTACCCCGGCTGCCGCACCGACGTCGCCAGCCACCTCTACAACTACTCCTTCGCCCCGCGCGCCGACTGGCCCGACCACTTCTGCCGGCGCGAGACCGTCCTCGACTACCTGCGGGACTTCGCCAAGGAGTCCGGGGTCGCCGACCGCATCCGGTTCGCCACCGAGGTCACCGCACTGCGCTGGGACGACACCGGGCGGCGCTGGCACCTCGCGCTGCGCGGCCCCGGGGGAGCCGGGGCGGCCACCCACCGCGCCGTGATCAGCGCCGTCGGCCAGCTCAACCGGCCACTGCTGCCCGCCGTCGAGGGGATCGGCTCCTTCACCGGCCCGGCCTTCCACTCCGCGGCCTGGGACCACTCCGTGGACCTCGCGGGCAAGCGGGTCGCCGTCGTCGGCACCGGCGCGAGCGCCTTCCAGCTCGTGCCCGAACTCGCCGGTACCGCCGCCGAGGTCGTCGTCTTCCAGCGCAACCCGCCCTGGCTGCGCCCCACCCCGCACTACCACGAGCCGATGCCCGAGTCCGCCGAGTGGCTGCTGACCCACCTCCCGTACTACGCCCAGTGGTACCGGTTCTGGCTCTTCGCGCCCGGCCTGCGCGGCATCCTCGACGGCTGGATCGTCGACCACGGCCACCCGCCCACCGAACGCGCCGTCTCCGCCCTCAACGAGCGGCTGCGGGCCTCCCTGCTCGCCGCCATGGAGGCCCAGCTCACCGACGCGCCCGCGCTGCGCGAGGCCGTCGTCCCCCGCTACCCCGTCGGCGCCAAGCGGGTGCTGCGGGACGACGGCACCTGGCTCGCCACCCTGAAACGGGACGACGTACGCCTGGTCACCGCGCCCGTCGACCGCGAGACACCGGACGGACTGGTCGCGGGCGGCGAGGAGTTCGCCGTCGACGCCATCGTGTACGCCACCGGGTTCCAGGCGTCCCGGTTCCTCACCCCGATGAAGGTGACCGGCGAGCACGGCCTCGACCTGCACGAGCACTGGGCCGGCGCGCCCCGCGCCCACCTGGGCATCAGCGTCCCGCACTTCCCCAACCTGTTCTGCCTGTACGGGCCCAACACCAACCTCGTCGGGCAGGGCGGCAGCATCGTGTACTTCTCCGAGTGCGCCACCGCCTACGTCCTGGACGCGATCCGGCTGCTGCTGGCCCGCGGCGCGGACACCGTGCAGGTGCGCGAGGACGTGCACGACGCGTACAACGCGTGGGTCGACGCGGCGAGCGCCGACCGGGCCTGGGTCTGGTCCCGGGCCGGCGGCTGGTACACGGACGGCACCCGGTCCGCCACCAACTGGCCGTTCTCCGCCGCCGAGTACTGGGAGCGCACCCGGCACGCCGATCCGGACGACCTGCTTCTCGGCTGAGGGCACCCGCCCGTACTCACAGGGGGCGGGCGCAGCCCACCGGGTGGCTGCCGCCCAGCCGGACGTACAGCACCGTCTCCGCCGGGCACCGCCGCCGGTCGGTGACCGCCTCCGTCACCTCGTACTCCGGCTGCCTGGCGCCCCCGCCGTCGCACGCCGTCTCGCGGACCTGACCGCCGCCCGCGCCGTAGACGCAGTCGCCGACGATGGTGTGCGGGCCCCCGCCGCCGCCCGGGTCGCCGGGGTGCGGGCCTTCGAGCGCCCGCATACAGGCGTAGCCCTGCGGGACGGTGCCGTCGCCGTCCTCGTCGGCGGCGGGCCGCGCCTCGCTGATGTGCAGGACGAAGTCCGTGGTCGCGGGGCACGGCGGGCCGTCCGCCGCGCCGCCGTCGTGCCGCGCCACGACCCGCGCCGCGGCCCGCTCGCTGGTGCACGGCACCTCGGTGACATCCGCCGTGCCTCTCCTGCCGAAGGAGCTGCACTCGTCGACGCCGAGGAACGCGGATCCGTAAGGGTGGGGGGAGGGGCCGGAGGCGTGGGTCCCTGCGACGCCGCCTTGCCTCGGGGCCGTCGAGGGGTTGTCCGGTGCGTCGGTCAGCCGCTGGCAACCGGTCAGCATCGTCACGACCGTCAGGACCAGTGCACAGCCGGTCAGAGGCGGTACACATGGCACGGCACGCAGTACGGCTCGCATCGTTCCCCCCGAGGACGTCCCCGGCCAGCGTGACCGGCCCGTGGCGGGCCACGCCAGTCGTGCGGGAGCGCTTTGCGCACCATGGGGGCGGTACGGGCGGTGCAACTGCGTACGCTCAGTACGTCAGGCCGTACCCGACCGGATACAGCACCCGCGCCGGGTCGTCCGCCCGCTGCACCGGCACCGGCAGCTTCCCCCGGGGAGCCGCCGCGCCCGCGATCACCCGCGCCGCCGCCCGCAGTTCGACGTCCGTCCAGGAGTACGCCGCCAGACACGCGGTGGCGCCCGGCAGGTGGGCCACGTCGTACGGATTGCGTATGGCGACGGCGATCACCGGTACGCCGGTCGCCGCCAGCCGCTCCACCAGCGTCTTCTGCGTGCCCGCCGCCGTCACGTTGTACGTGGCCACCACCACCGCGTCCCGGCCCCCGGCCGCCGCCACCGCCCGGTCGACCGTCTCCCCCGCCGGTGCCGTGCCCGTGGACAGGGCCGTCGCCGAGAAGCCGAGCCCGGTGAGGGCGCCCGCCAGCACGGCGGTGGGCGGTCCGTCCGTGCCCGACGGCGAGGCCGGGTCGGCGCCCACGACGAGCACGTCACGGTGGGTACGGCGCGACAGCGGCAGCAGGCGCCGCTCGTTGACCAGCAGGGTCGTGGTGCGCTCCGCGATCCGGGCGGCCCGCTCCAGGTGCGCCCGCGTGCCCACCGTCCGGTCGACCCCGCCGCGCGACGCGTACGGGTCGCCGAACAGGCCGAGCTTCCGCTTCAGGCGCAGCACCCGCAGGACCGACGCGTCGAGCCGTTCCTCGGCCAGCTCGCCGCCCCGGACGGCCGCGAGCACCGCGTTCCAGGCGACCTCGATCGACGGCGGGTTGAGAAGCTGGTCGACGCCCGCCTTCAGGGCGAGCACGGCGACGCGGTCGTCCCCGTACTTGGTACGGACGCCCTCCATGGCCAGCGAGTCCGTCACCACGACGCCGTCGTAGCCGAGTTCGCCGCGCAGGACGCCGGTCAGGATCGGGTGCGAGAGGGTGGCCGGGTCGCCGGACGGGTCGAGCGCCGGGACCATGATGTGCGCGGTCATGACCGAGTCGATGCCCGCCCGGACGGCCGCCCGGAACGGCGGGGCGTCCAGCTCCGTCCACTGCGGCTTCGTGTGCTCGATCACCGGGAAGCCGTAGTGGCTGTCCACCGCCGTGTCGCCGTGCCCGGGGAAGTGCTTGGCCGTCGCCGCGACGCCCGCCCCCTGATAGCCCCTGACCTGCGCCGTCACCATCCCGGCCACCGCCTCCGGGTCGGCCCCGAAGGACCGTACGCCGATCACCGGGTTCGCCGGGTTCACGTTCACGTCGGCGTCCGGGGCGTAGTCCTGGCGGATGCCCATCGCGCGCAGTTCGGCCCCGGCGATACGGGCCGCCGTACGGGCGTCCTCGCGCGAGCCGCCCGCGCCCAGCGCCATCGCGCCCGGGAGCTGCGTCGCGGGCCGGCCGATCCTGGCCACTGCCCCGTGCTCCTGGTCGGTGGAGATCAGCACCGGCAGACCCCGGGGGCGGGCGAGCGAGGCCCGCTGGATGCCGTTCGACAGCTCCGCGATCCGGTACGGGTCACGGGTGTTGTGCGCCCAGGTGAAGTAGATGACGCCGCCGACGTGGTAACGCTCGATCAGCTCGGCCGCCGTGCTGACGCCGAGCTCCCTGCGGTTGGACTCGATGTCGGCCGGGTCGGGCGCGGTGGCCGAGTGGCCGAAGACCCGCGACACGAAGAGCTGGCCGACCTTCTCCGCCAGGGTCATGCGGGCGACGAGGGCGCGGAGTGTTGTGTCGGCGGAGGCGGCGTGCGCGGTCGTTCCTGTGGCCAGGGCGGCGGTGATGCCTGCGGTTGCGGTCAGCGCGGAACGTCTCGTCGGTCCCGAGGTGCTTCTCGTGCCGGGGTCGCGCATGTGACGTTCCTTCCCTCATGAAGGAAACTTCCGACCAGTCACGAATAACCATGAAGTTTCCTCCGGTCAAGGGTGTGCACAGTAACCCGGCGAGGGGCCGTCACCGGCGCAGTTGGAGGGGGGCGCGCCGGTGACGGCGTGCTGCCGGCCGCAGGCGGCGGAGAGGGTGGTCAGCGATCGCAGCCAGCAGCGAGGCCGACACCGCACTGCGGAGACTCATCCGGCAGCTTGCGGGTTTGACGAACACGCGGCGACGGGGGTTCCCCGTTCGGGGGGCCCGCTTTTACGCCGACTCGTTCAGCAGCCGCGCCAGGTGTTCGCGGCCCGGACCCAGCAGGGACTCCAGCGGGGCCGCCGACTCGTACCAGCGCTTCTCGTACTCCCAGCACAGCCAGCCGTCCCAGCCCTCCCGCGAGAGCAGGTCCACGCACTCCGTCAGCGGCAGCACGCCCGCGCCGAGCGGGAGCGGCGTGGTGTCCTCGGGCGACGCGATGTCCTTCACCTGTACGTAGCCCAGGTGCGGGGAGAGCGCCGCGTACGTCTCCGCGGGCTGCTCGCCGCCCAGCCACGTGTGCATGACGTCCCACAGCGCGCCCGCGCTGCGGTGGCCGACCGGGCCCAGGACCCGGATCGCGTCGCCGCCCGTGCGGTGCGAGTCGTGCGTCTCCAGCAGGACCCGTACGCCGAGGTCGGCCGCGTACTCCGCCGCCGTGCCGAGGCGGCGGGCCGCCGTCGCGTCCGCCTCCTCGCGGGGCTGCTCGCTGCCGCCGGGGAACACCCGGACGAAGGGCGCGCCCAAATCGCGGGCCAGGTCCACGAGGTCGCGGATCTCCGCCAGTACCGGTGCGTCGTCGCCGGGCGCGGCTACCCTCGCGTATCCGGCGATGCCCGCGACCTCGATGCCCGCCAGGTCGAACTGGGCCGCCACCTCCGCCCGTTCGCCGTGTCCGGTGCCCGTGTGCACGGGTTCCTCGGGGTGCGCGCGCAGTTCCACACCGTGGTACCCGTGGGTCGTGGCGAGCCGGATGACGTCCGGTACCGGGAGGCCGGGGACGCCGAGGGTGGAGAAGGCCAGTTTCACGAAACGCACCTCACTAGGAGCCCGGGCTCGGGGCCCGGCCGGGGGAGCTGGGGTCTGGGACCGAGCATCCCCTACCCGGACGCCGGGGCGTCATGGCGGTGTGCTTACCGGATCGGGTGAGGTTTCGGCGTCCGCCGTATCGCCGTGCGGCGCGCGGCCATTGAGGGGGCTGAGGTGTTGATCGCGGTTTCGGAGGGTTTTCGTGCGTAGTTCTGTCGTCCTTGTCGTCCTTGTCGCCTGCGCGGTTGTGGGTGTGGTGTGCGGTGCCGGGTCCGCTGTCGCCGACGAGTATCACCGTGGGTCGGACAACGGGCCCACGTTCGGGGTCGTCAACACCGGGCAGATCGATGATCCGCTGGAGGACGTGCTTGAGCACACGCTGTTGTTCGGGGACGGGTACGTGTGGGAGTGACGGGTCGTGGGTGGTGGGTGGTGGGTGGTTAGTGGTGGGTGGTGGGTGGTGGGTGGTGGGTGGTTAGTGGTGGGTGGTGGGTGGTGGGTGGTGGGTGGTGGGTGGTTGGTGGTGGGTGGTCTCCCTATTCGCCGTGCAGGGACAAACGCCAGTCCTGGCCCACCAGGTCGGCGCCGAACGAGCGGTGCGGTTTCTCGGCCAGCAGGACGAAGCCCTTGCGCTGGTAGATGCGGCGGGCCGCGGTGAGGACGTCGTTCGTCCACAGGACCAGGTCCCGGTAGCCGACCCCCCGGGCGAAGTCGACGCACGCCTGGACCAGGCGGTCGCCTATGCCAGCGCCGCGTGCGTCCGGTTCCACCAGGAGCAGGCGCAGCCTGGCCGCGCCCGGGGCCTCGTCCCGTACGCACATCACCGCCCCCACCGGCCTGCCGTCCAGCTCGGCGATCCACACCCGCTCCAGGTGCGGGTCGTGGTCCTCCGCGAAGTCCGCGACGATCCGGGCCACCAGGCCCTCGTAGTCCGCGTTCCAGCCGTACTCGGCCGCGTAGAGCGCCGCGTTGCGCTGCACGATCCAGCCCAGGTCGCCGGGGAGCGGGTCGCGCAGGGTGACGTGCTTGTCCGTCTTGTCCGTGCGGGGAGAGGCGGGGCGGTGGTCCGCCAGGAGGGTGCGGATCGTGTGCATCGCCTCCGTCAGGCGGGGACGGTCGGCGGGCGGGACCGTGGACAGCAGGGCGCCGATGCTCGACTGTGAGCGTTCCTCCAGCAGTGCGGCGGCTTCCCGGCCGGCCGGGGTGAGGGTGATGGTGCGGCGGCGGGGGTCGCGCTGCGAGGTGCTCCGCTCGATCAGGCCGTCCCGTTCGAAGCGGGTGAGGATGCGGCTCAAGTAGCCTGCGTCGAGGGTGAGTTCGGTGCGGAGGTCCGCGATGTCGGCTCGGGGGGTGTGGGCCAGCTCGTACAACACGCGGGACTCCGTCAGCGTGTACGGGGCGTAGAGGTGGCGGCCGTAGTCCAGGGCGCCGATCACGTTCGTGTAGAAGCGGTTGAAGCTGCGGATGTCCTGAACGGTCATGGCCGATCCCCGGATGCTTGACTCAGTCAGAGGTTTTGAGCGTACGGGGCGGTCCCGGCGGGCGTCCAGGGTGCGGGCCGTCCCGCTTCCCGGCCGGTGGGGGGTGCGGGCCGTTCCGCTTCCCGGCCGGTGGGGGGTGCGGGCCGTTCCGCTTCCCGGCCGGTGGGGGGTGCGGGCCCGCGCCGGTACATCCGGCCGTCCCGCACGGGCTGCCCGGGTTTCTCGCATGGGTGCCCTTGCCCACGCGCCCGCGCGCGACGGCCATCTGATGTACCGGCACGGGCCCTCCCGTGCATCGTCGGCTGCGGGTTGTGTGTGGTGCGGTGGGTGTGGGCCTGCCCGTGCATCGTCGGCTGCGGGTTGTGCGTACTGCGGTGGGTGTGGGTCCTCCCGTGCTTCGGCGGCTGCGGGCTTTACGCCTTCGGCCCTGCCGTTGAGCCTCTGACCATCAGTTCGCCGCTCACCGCGGCGATGCCGCCGGGCGGGGGGTCCTCTCGGCTCATGGCGATGCGGCCCGCCCGGGCGCCCGCCTCGGCGAGGGGGAGGCGGACCGTCGTGAGGGACGGGACCACGTCGATGCTGAAGGGCAGGTCGTCGAAGCCCGCCACGGAGACGTCCTGCGGGATGCGCAGGCCGGAGTCCCGCAGGGCGGCGCACGCGCCGAGGGCCACCGTGTCGTTGGCGGCGACGATCGCGGTCAGCGACGGGTCGCGGCGCAGGAGTTCGAGGGTCGCCTCGTAGCCGGCGCGGCGGTCGTAGCGGCCGTGGACCGTGCGGCGGGGGTCGTCCGCGATGCCGTGCGCGGCCAGCGCGTCCTGGTGGCCCTCCAGGCGGTGGCGGGTCGTCGTACGTTCCTCGGGGCCCGCGATGTAGCCCATGCGGCGGTGGCCGAGGCCGATCAGGTGCTCGGTCAGGCGGCGGCCGCCGCCCCGGTTGTCGAAGGTGAGCGCGACCGCCTCGGGGGCCGGCGGGCGGCCGCACAGTACGACGCGGGTGCCCGCCTCGGCCAGTTTGCGGAGCTTGGTGTCGACCGCGGCGACGTGCGTGGCGTTCTCCACCGCGCCGCCCGTCAGGATCACCGCGGCGGCGCGCTGGCGCTGGAGGAGGGTGAGGTAGGTCAGCTCGCGGTCCGGGGAGCCGCCCGTGTTGCAGACGACGGCCAGCCGCTCGCCGCCCGCGCGTCCGCCGCCGGGCAGGGACGGTCCCGTGGAGCCGATCTCGGACTGGATCGCGCTCGCCATGATGCCGAAGAACGGGTCGGCTATGTCGTTGACCAGGATGCCGACCAGGTCGGAGGTGGCGGCGGCCAGGGAGCTGGCGGGGCCGTTCAGGACGTAGTCGAGCTCGTCCACCGCTCGAAGCACCCGTTCCCTGGTGGACGCCGCCACCGGGTAGTTGCCGTTCAGTACACGCGACACGGTCGCGGGGGAGACCTGGGCGCGGGCCGCCACGTCCGCCAGGGTCACCGTCATTTCGTTGTTCCTCCGGTCGCGCGTTCGTCGGTGGTCGGGTCCTTTGCCGCGCGACCGTACCTCTTGTCCGTCCCGTCGAACATCTACCCGTCCACGCGGTCTTGTCCGATCCCCTGCACAGAGGCTAGCTTCTCACCGTATAGAAAGCGCTTGCTGTCACGCTTGCCTGTGAGCGTACGCAAGGCGCCGGTGCGTACGGAGGGAATGACGTGACACGCAAGACGGTGCGTATCGCCATGAACGGCGTGACGGGACGCATGGGCTACCGCCAGCACCTCGTCCGGTCGATACTCGCGCTGCGGGAGCAGGGCGGGCTCGACCTCGGCGACGGGACCGTGCTGTGGCCCGAGCCGGTGCTCGTCGGGCGGCGCGAGCACGCCCTGCGGGCGCTCGCCGAGCGGCACGGGCTGGAGCACTGGTCGACGGATGTGGACGCGGTGCTCGGCGATGGGGACATCGACATCTACTTCGACGCTCAGGTCACCTCGGCCCGGGAAGAGGCCATCAAGGCGGCGATCGCCGCCGGGAAGCACATCTACACCGAGAAGCCCACCGCCACGGGGCTCGACGGGGCTCTTGAGCTCGCCCGGCTGGCGGACAGAAAAGGGGTCAAGCACGGGGTGGTGCAGGACAAGTTGTTCCTGCCTGGGTTGCGCAAGCTCAAGCGGCTGCTCGACGGGGGGTTCTTCGGGCGGGTTCTTTCCGTGCGGGGGGAGTTCGGGTACTGGGTCTTCGAGGGGGACTGGCAGGACGCCCAGCGGCCGTCGTGGAACTACCGTGCCGAGGACGGCGGCGGCATCGTCGTCGACATGTTCCCGCACTGGGAGTACGTGCTCCACGAGCTGTTCGGGCGGGTCACCTCCGTGCAGGCGCTCGCCGCCACCCACATCGAGCAGCGCTGGGACGAGCAGGGCAAGCCCTACAGCGCCACCGCCGACGACGCCGCGTACGGGGTCTTCGAGCTGGAGGGCGGTGCCGTCGCGCAGATCAACTCCTCCTGGGCCGTGCGCGTCAACCGGGACGAGCTGGTCGAGTTCCAGGTCGACGGCACCGAGGGGTCGGCCGTCGCGGGGCTGCGGAACTGCCGGGTGCAGCATCGGAGCGCTACGCCGAAGCCTGTGTGGAACCCCGATATTCCGGCTTCCTATTCGTTCCGGGAGCAGTGGCAGGAAGTACCGGACAACGACGAGTTCGACAACGGGTTCAAGGCCCAGTGGGAGCTTTTCCTGCGGCACGTCTACGCCGATGCTCCCTATCGCTGGGATCTGCTGGCCGGGGCCCGTGGGGTGCAACTTGCCGAGCTGGGGCTGAAGTCCTCGGCGGAAGGCCGTCGGCTCGACGTACCGGAGATCTCGCTGTGACGCTGCTGCTGCCGGGTGCGGGGGGTGAGCTGCGGTCCTACGTGCCGCGTGCCGAACCGCTGCGGCTCTCCGCCGGGGCGCCGTTCCGCTCCCGTACCGTCTTCTCCGCCGCGCACGTCGTCGCCGATCCGTACGCGGACACCACGCCCGACTCGCCCGCCGCCGTCGACTGGGACGCCACCCTCGCCTTCCGCCGCCATCTGTGGGCGCACGGGCTCGGGGTCGCCGAGGCGATGGACACCGCTCAGCGGGGGATGGGGCTCGACTGGGGTGGTGCGGCCGAGCTCATTCGCCGGTCCGCGGCCGAAGCCCGGTCCGTGGGCGGGCTCATTGCTTGTGGGGTCGGGGCCGATCAGCTTGCCGCGGGGGCGGTGGCCGAGGTCCGGGGCGCCTACGAGGAGCAGCTCGCGCTCGTGGAGGGGACGGGCGCGCGGGCCATCGTCATGGCGTCCCGGGCGCTGTGCGCCGCCGCCACCAGTGCCGAGGACTACCTCGACGTGTACGGGCATCTGCTGCGGCAGGCCGCCGAGCCGGTCATCCTGCACTGGCTCGGCCCGATGTTCGACCCGGCCCTGGAGGGCTACTGGGGGTCCGCCGACCTCGACGTCGCCACGGAGACGTTCCTCGAAGTCATCGCGGCGCACCCCGACAAGGTCGACGGGATCAAGGTCTCGCTGCTCGACGCCCGGCGCGAGGTCGAGCTGCGGCGCCGGCTGCCGCGCGGCGTGCGCTGCTACACGGGCGACGACTTCAACTATCCCGAGCTGATCGCCGGGGACGAGCGGGGGTTCAGCCACGCCCTGCTCGGCATCTTCGACCCCCTGGGACCGCTGGCCGCGGAGGCGGTACGGGTGCTCGACACGGGCGATGTGAAGGGGTTCCGGGAACTGCTCGACCCGACGGTGGAGCTGTCCCGGCACCTCTTCCAGGCGCCGACCCGGTTCTACAAGACCGGTGTCGTGTTCCTGGCCTGGCTCGCGGGGCACCAGGCCCACTTCACGATGGTGGGCGGCCTGCAATCGGCGCGCTCGCTGCCCCATCTGGCACGGGCCTACGAACTCGCGGACGGGCTGGGTCTCTTCCCGGACCCGGCACTCGCGGAGGAGCGCATGAAGAATCTGCTGTCCCTGTACGGAGTGGTTCAGTGAGTCAGACGGTAGGTCTTTCGCGGTTTTCTATCAATCAGATGACCGTCAAGCAGCTTTCGCTGCCCGAACTCGTGCGAGGGTGCCTTGAGTTGGGGATCTCCGGTGTCGGGCTGTGGCGCGAACCCGTTCAGGGCTACGGGGTCGAGGCGGCGGCCAAGCTGGTGAGCGGTGCCGGGCTCACGGTCACCACGCTGTGCCGGGGCGGGTTCCTCACGGCCGTCGATTCCGGCGAGCGCAGGCGGGCGCTGGACGACAACCGGCAGGCGGTCGACGAGGCCGCGGTGCTCGGGACGGACACTCTGGTGCTGGTCTCCGGGGGGCTGCCGGAGGGGTCCAAGGATCTTTACGGGGCGCGGGAGCGGATCGCGGACGCGCTGGCCGAGCTGGGGCCCTACGCGGCCTCGCACGGGGTGCGCCTGGCGATCGAGCCGCTGCACCCGATGTTCGCCTCCGACCGCTGCGTGGTGTCCACCCTCGCCCAGGCCCTGGACATCGCGGAGCGCTTCCCGGCGGAGCAGGTGGGCGTGACCGTGGACACGTACCACATCTGGTGGGACGACCACGCGCCCGCGGGGATCGCCCGCGCGGGCGCCTCGGGGCGCATCCACACCTTCCAGCTCGCCGACTGGATCACCCCGCTGCCCGCGGGCGTCCTCAACGGGCGCGGGCAGATCGGTGACGGCGCGGTGGACATGCGCGAGTGGAAGTCGTACGTGGAGGCGGCGGGCTACACCGGCTTCATCGAGGTCGAGCTCTTCAACGACGACCTGTGGGCCCGGGACGGGCTGGAGCTGCTGAGGCAGACGGCGGAGCGGTTCGCGGAGCACGCGGGGTAGAGCGACGGCGGGCGGCCCGCCGCGCGGCCACGGGGCGCGCGGCCGACCGCCCGCCGTGCGACACCGACGGTCACGTCGGGTCCGGGCCGTACTGGGCGCGGGGGACGGTGAGGCGGTCGGCGAGGTGGGTGAGCCAGCCGGTCGGGGCGTAGGGGGCCGGCGGGTCGACCTCCATGCCCAGTTCGGCCAGGGCCAGGGCGGTGCCGGGCTCGTCCAGGCCGAGGGCGAGCAGCTCGTGCAGTTCGCCGGTGAGGCGGGCGACGAGGTGGGGGTCCGTGCCCGAGACGTAGTCGGCCACGGCGGCGTCGTGGTCCTCGAACTCGTCCGGCATGTCCTGGGAGAACCAGCCGCCGAGGAACTGGCCGAGCTCGGGGAAGCGGGCGTGCCACTCCCAGTGGGTGGCGGGCGCCGCGGGTGGCGGGACCTCGCCCGCCTCGACGCTGTGCCGGATGTGGTCGGCGAGGCGGTGCAGCCACTGCTGGATCCCGTCCTCGGGCAGGCCGACGTCCGGGACCGGGTAGAACTCGCCGAGGCGGAGCCGGAGGCGGCCCGGCGGGTGCTCGGCGTACTCGCGCAGCTGCCGCTCGGCCGCCGCCAGGGCCCAGGGGCGGGTGTGCCAGGTGTGCCGCAGGTAGGCGGTCAGGGCCCGGCTCGGCTCGTCCGGGGTGTCGTCGGCCGGCTGTCCGGCGTAGGCGCGGATCACCTGGTCCAGCTCGCCGTAGCGGCGGTCGTGGTCGAGGGGGCTCAGGGGCACGGTGCTCAGCCTCTACGGAAGTCTGCGGATGGCGAACGGGTCTACAGGTAGACGGGGAACGTGGCGTGCACGGTGAAGCCGTGGGGGCGGCCGGCGTCCCGCTTCAGGACCACCCGGGCCGCCCGTACGTCGACGGGGTCGCGCCCGGCCAGCATCATCGCCTGGAGCAGCACGCGGCCGACCGGGTCGGACCGGGACGGCCAGGACGCCTCGATGGTGAGACGGGCGCGGGTGCCCTGGGCGAGCCAGCGGTGGATCACCTGCTCGTTGGCGGTGACCACGTGCTGGGTGGCCCACTGGGCGGTCTCGCGGTCGGGATAGGTGGCGGAACGGGTGCGCACCGTGAATTCCTCTCAGTCTTCCCAGAAAGCCCAGAAAACGCCGACTTCGGTGTCGGACACGGCGACCAGACCGCAGTCGGTGGTGTAGACGGAGAGGCATTCCCACTGGGTGTCGGGGTTCAGCAGGTCGGCGTCCGGATTTCCCTGCGCGTCCGAGGCGTTCGTGAAGAAGGAGGCGCCGGGGCCGAAACGGGACACGATCCGTGCGGCGCTTTCGAAGAGAGAGGTCCGGTGGCTTTCGAAGTCCGGGATCGAGGCGGCCTGGTAGTGCTCGCCCTTGAGGGCGACGAGGAGCTGGGTCGCCGGTCCGGAATTGACCGGGTGCAGCGACGCGTCGAGTTGTTCCGGGCTCCACGGCATGAACGAGGAACCCGTGCCGCTGCGGTTCTCGCCGACTTCCGGCGCGTAGTCGAGGGAGAGCCAGCGCCTCGGGTCGTCGGTCTTCAGCGCCATGACCGCCCGTACGTCACGGCGCCAGTCGTCGTCATTCCGCGGCCCCGTCCGTACGAAGGTCCAGCCGCCGCCGAAGAGGTCGAGTACGGCGGATTTCCAGCCGGCGGCGTCGACCGCGGGCTCCTGCTTCTCCACGGACTTCCTTCTTCTCGTCGCTGGGAATGCGGTACGGCGTGTCAATTCTGCGGAACTGTGTCGCTGGGCATGGCCGTGAGAACGACGTACGGCGGAGTGCCGCCCGGTCTGGGCCGGAGGGTGACCAGCACTTTATCGGAGTCGTGGGCCTGGGAGTCGCCCCGGGACCAGGAGCGGCCGACGGTCTGCCCGTTGAAGTCGAGGCCGATGTTCCGCGTCTGGTTGGGCTGGGTCGGATTGTTGTTCAGCCATCTCCTGATCTTCTCCTGGTTGTCCGGGTCGTCGAGGACGGCCTGGGTGTACCGCTGCGCGTCCGCGGCGTTGGTGAAGGTGGACACCGCGATCGGCCGCGTGACGCCGTCCGGATAGGTCCGTGCCTGGTCCCGCAGCCGCTGTGCGAGCTGTTCGTCGGTCTTTCCCACGTGTTTGTCGATGACGTGAGCGCCGGCCAGGCCCTCCTGATTGGCGAGGTCCACCGGGTATTTGTGCTGGGACTCGTCGTCGCCCGGCACGGTGTAGAGCGGATCGCCCTTGAATTCCGTCAGCGCGCGGGCGCCGAACGCCTCGGCGCGGGCCTCCTCCGCCTTGTAGGAGGGCGCGCTCTTGTGCGCCTCGTCCAGGGCGTCCCGCAGATTCTTTATCCGGCGCGTCTGGCGGTCGATCCGGTTGTTGTACGCCGTGACCGCGTCGTTCATCGCGTCCTCGTCGAGATTGAGGACCACGCCCTCCGCGAGGTCGCCGAGCAGGCCCTTGCCTATTTTCAGCAGGCCCTTGCCGAGGCTCTTCACGTCCTTGAGATCGACGCCGTCGCTCAGGTCGATCTGCGGGAGGGTGTCGATGACCGCCTTGCGGTAGATGCGGTGCAGGTCCTCGCGGACGTCCTCGGCCGCCTTGGCGAAGTGGTGGACGGCGTCGACCATCGTCTCGCAGGTGTCGAACAGCACCGCGAAGACCGGGTGGTTGGAGCCCCTGCCGGCGGCCGAGTCGTTCTTCCAGTTGTAGCCCTCCCGCTCCTTGCCCCAGGCGGAGGTGCCCCAGAGCGTGCTGCAAAAGGTGCGCATGGCGCTGTACCACTCGTTGTCGGTCTGGTCGGTGATGGAGCCGAGCAGACCCGTCAGCATGCCGTCGGCGGTCGACAGCGTGAGCTGCGGCATCCGCCAGGCCTCGGAGACCGACTGGACCCGGTGGTGGTTGGGCAGCGGCAGGATCTCGGCCGCCTTGCCCCAGCGGCAGGCGTCCTCGAGCAGCGGGCGCAGCACGGTCAGCACCACGGCCTCCACGCCCTCGAGCGCCTTCTGCACGAAGTCCTGGCCGTCGTCGAAGTCGCCCCACTTGAAGTCCGTGACGGGACCGTAGGAAGGCGCCGTGTCGATGACGACCGGTTCCGGCTGCCGCTGCGGCTGGGCGCCCGCGGACGGGTTGGTGGCGTGGTCGGCCGCCGCGTAGTTGTTCCCGGTGACCGTGAAGCCGACCGCGGCGCCGCCCACGCCGACCACCGACCTGGCCCACACCTCCAGGAACCGCTCGCTGATGTCCTTGTAGGCCGCGGTGAAGCCCGCGACGGCCGTGCCCCTGCCGCCGCCGTCCGGGTAGCGCGCCAGTTCGTCCAGGAAGGACTTGATGCCCCGGTCCAGGACGCCCTGCTGGTCGGCGACGCCCGAGGAGACCCCGTACAGCACCGACGGCGTGACGTCGATCGTGCCGCTCTGGCCGCCGCTCATCAGGCGGCTCCCCAGCCGCGCAGCACGGCCCGGTGCGCACTGGCGTAGTTGATCTGGCCGGTGGTCACGATCTCGTGCAGCCACTTCTGGGCCGCCTGGAGGTCCTGGGCCGAGTGGTCCCACTCGTCGAGCTTGTCGACGAAGACCTCGCGGGCCTCGCCCTCCCAGGACAGCACGACCGGTACGGCACGGTCGTACAGGTCGTCCAGGCGCCCGTTCAGCTTCTTGAGGATGTCCTCCAGCTCGGCCGCGAGGTCGCGCAGGCCGGAGAAGGAGACGGTGATGTGGTCGTCGGCGGGGCCGCTCGACATGGTTCCCCCTGGGTGTGGTCCGGTGGCGGTCAGAAGGTGTCGAGGCTGCTGCGGGGCGGGCTGCCGGCCGCCGGCGCCGCGTCGGGATTCGGGGTGGACAGCCGGTCCACCTCGCTGTCCACGTCCACCCGGATCTGCCGCATCCGCGCCAGGACGTCGAGTTCCTGCTCGGTGAACCCGTCCCGGCTCAGCCGCACGGCCTGCTCCAGGTGCTTCATCACGTCACGGATGCGTACGGCGTCCGCGGCCGCCGCCCGGTGGAACTCGCGGTACGCCGTGGCCGCCGGGCCGCGCCAGCCCGCCTCGATCCGGTCCACGATCGCGTCCATGCGTCTGACCTGGCTGTCCAGGTGGTCCTGCATGTCGTCGAGGTCGTCCGCGAGCTTCGTCAGGTCCTCGGCCGAGGCCCGCAGGTCCGCCTGCTCGCCGCCGCCCGGCCGCGCTCCGGAAACTCCCATGTGCCGCTCCCCGTGTGTGCTGTCCCGGGTGTCCCCTCCGGTACGTCCCTTGATCGCAAAAACATCCTAATCGAGGCGGTCAGCCGGTCGCCGGGGACGACTTGAGGTGGGCCGTGAGGTCGCGCAGGCGGTCGTAGTTCCGCGTGTCGTCCGGCTCGCCCAGCGGGTAGTGCAGGGCCGGGCGGGACGCGGGGCCCAGGGTGGCGGGGCGGAGGGCCACGGGCGGGCGGCGGGCGTGGTCGAGGCCGATCTCACCGACGTCCCGCGGGCCGAGCGTCAGGGCGTACGGG
This sequence comes from Streptomyces sp. NPDC059785, assembly GCF_042732375.1. Taxonomy (NCBI): domain Bacteria; kingdom Bacillati; phylum Actinomycetota; class Actinomycetes; order Kitasatosporales; family Streptomycetaceae; genus Streptomyces; species Streptomyces sp. NPDC059785. Next base: position 115,133 of record NZ_JBHWHV010000013.1, on the reverse strand, counting down.
ACCGGCAGCGCCTCCAGGTGCGGGGGAGCCGTCAGATCGCGGCGGGCGTGCCGTACCGAGACGAGCATGGTCGCCAGCGCGTGGTCGCTCACCAGCGTCCCGGCCAGCTCCCGTACCGCGTCCAGCGGCAGCGTCTCGTGCGCGCCGTGCCCCAGGGCCAGGTGCATCTCCTCCTGCACGCCGGCCGCCGTGCGGGTCACGCGGACACTGCCGAACGCGGGGCGGTCCGGGCCGCCCACGGCGAGCAGATGGGTGGGCTCGGGGGCCCGGCCGCGGGCGAGGTCGGTGAGCTGGCGCGGCGACCACGGCAGGTTGACCGGCTCGGCGGTGCCCCAGCCGGCCGGGGCGTCCCCGGTCAGCACCCGCCACGCCGTCTCCAGCGCGCCCCCGAGCACCAGGTGCTCGTCGGCCGGGCGCAGGGTGCGCAGGGCGACGAGCAGTTGGCGTTCGGCGGTCGGTCCGGCCGGGGCGAACGCCTTCGCCACGGCCGACTTCCCCTCCGCCGTGAGCGCGGGCGTGAACGTGCCGTCCTGCCAGCGCAGTACGGCGCCGGACAGGCCGTCGTAGTAACCGCACTCCGGGTCCTGCACGATCCAGCGGTTGGGAGCCTGGGCCAGCGTGGCACGGGCGGCGGGGCTGAGCCGTACGTGCGGCGGGGTGACGATCTGGAGGGCACGCCGGGACCCGGACACCGCACGCAGCACGTCCGACAGCCAGGAGGTCAGGGCGACCACGGGCCGGTCGATCAGGACGACGGCGGTACTGCCGGTGAGCACGTCGACGGCGGGCAGACCGGCGGAGGACGGGGTGGCGGAGGACGGAGCGGATACGGATGGGGCGGTGTTCCCGGTGCCTGGCCGACCGCCTGTGGAGGCGGCGGCAGCCGGCCGGTGGTCGGTGGTGGTCGTGGTGGTCGGTTCGCCCGGTTGTGCGTCCGTGGGGGCGGCGGCGGCCGGCCGGTGGTCGGTGGTGGTCGTGGTGGTCGGTTCGCCCGGTTGTGCGTCCGTGGGGGCGGCGGCGGCCGGCCGGTGGTCGGTGGTGGTCGTGGTGGTCGGTTCGCCCGGTTGTGCGTCCGTGGGGGCGGCGGCGGCCGGCCGGTCGTCGGTGGTGGTCGCGGCGCCAGGTTCGCCCGGCCGCCCGCCCGCGGGAGTTCCGCCGCCGGGCACGGCCTCCGGCGCGGTTCCCTCGGGGTCCGCTTCGGGCGCGGGGGCCGACTTCTCGGGGTCCGCTTCCGGTGCAGGGGCGGGCTCCTCGGTACTCGGGTCCGGCGCGGGGCCCGGTACCGCCGACGTGTCCACCACCTCCGTCGTCGCCGCCCCGGGCGGCCACGTGACGCCGCCCAGCAGCGCGTTGAGCCGGCCGCACACCGAACCGGCCAGCCGCTCCGCCTCCGGGACCGCCGTCGAGGCGCGCGCCTCCGTCCACCAGAACGGCACCGGCACGCGGTCGCCCACCGGGCCCAGGAGCCGCCGGGCCTCGCCCGGTACCTGGACCAGGACCGGCGCCTCGACCGAGACCAGCGGGCGCCCGCTGGGAGCGAGGAGCTGGACGACCGCGCCGTCCGCCGCCGCGGTCACGCCCAGTTCGGGCCCGCCCGCGTACAGGCCGGCCAGCAGGGTCCAGGTGTCGGGCATCTTCGGGGTGAGGGCGATGACGTCCTTGGTCACGGGTGCGGGGTCTCCTCGGTGTCGGTCCCGCACAGGGCGGTCTGGACGAGCTGGTGGCGGCGGCCCCGGCGGACCAGCGTGCCCCGGCCCGGGGGCTGCGCGGAGGCGTACAGGCCGGGGAAGAGCTGGCCCTCGGTGCGGTCGCCCGCCATCAGCAGGGCCGCCGTACCGGTCTCGCGCACCGTGGTCAGCAGCGGTTCGTACAGGGCGCGGGAGGAGCCGGCCACCCGGCGCGCGATGACGAAGTGCAGGCCGATGTCCTGCCCGGAGGACACGTACGGCAGGAAGGGGGCCAGGGGCTGCTGGCCCGCGGTGGTCAGGATGTCGTAGTCGTCGACCAGGATCACGATCCGGGGGCCGGTGAAGGCCGGTCCGTCGGTGAGCGTGTCCGGGTCGGCGCTCTCCGGCAGCCGCTTCTCCAGCTCGCCCGCGATGCCGGAGGCGAGGCCCGCGGCGACCTTGGCGTTGTGCGCGTAGCCGCCGCGGTACGGCTCCGGGATCACCCCGCGCAGGCCCCGGCGCGGGTCGAAGACGCCGAAGACCAGCTCGTCGTCGGAGTACCGCTCGATGAGCCGCGTCGCGATCAGCTTCAGCAGATTGGTCTTGCCGCACTCGTTGTCGCCGAGGACCAGCAGGTGCTGGTCGCCGCCGAACAGGTCGAGGAGCGCGGGCGCCAGCGCGTCCTGGTCCACGCCGAGCGGCACCCGGTGCGGCTCGGCGACGACCGAGGGCAGCCGCTCGGCGGGCAGCCGGGTGGGCAGCACGCGGACCGGCGGCGCCAGTTCGCCGTGCCAGGTCGCGCGGATGGTCCGCGCGGCGTCCTCCAGGGCGGGCCCGAGATCCTCCGTGGCCGCCGAGCCGTCGATACGGGGCAGCGCCACGTGTGCGAACAGCTTCCCGTCGGTGAGGACCCGGCCCGGCGTCTCGGCGGAGAGCGTCTCCGACAGCTTGCGGTCGACGGACGAGTCCGACGGGTCGTTGAGGCGGAGTTCGACCCGGGTGCCGAACATCGACTGGGTGGCGATCCTGACGTCGTTCCAACGCAGCATGCCCGCGACGACGTGGATGCCGTAGCCGCCGCCGCGCTTGAGCAGTTCGGTGACCGTGTCGTCCAGCTCGGCGAACTCGTCGCGCAGCGCGCCGAAACCGTCCACCAGCAGCACGATGTCGGTCGCGCCCAGCTCCGGCAGCCCGCCGCCCGCCCGCAGCCGCCGCAGCTGGTCCACCGAGTCGATGCCGTGCTCGCGGAACAGCTCCTCGCGTTCCGCGAGCATCGTGCGTACTTCGGCGACCGTGCGGGCGGCGCGTTCGTGGTCGGCGCGGCCCGCGACCCCGCCGACGTGCGGCAGCCCGGCCAGCGCGGACAGCCCGCCGCCGACCAGGTCGAGACCGTAGACGGCGACGCCGTAGGGGGTGTGGCTGGTCGCCAGGGACAGGGCGAGGGTGCGCAGCAGGGTGGTCTTGCCGGACTGCGGGCCGCCGATGACGGCGGCGTGCCCGCCGGCCACGGTCAGGTCGAGCAGCCACTGCCCCTGCCACTGGCTGGTCGGGTCGTCGAGCACCCCGAGCGGCACCCGCATCGCGCCGCCCTTGCCGCCCCTGTCGCCCTTGTCCTCCTTGCTGCCCTTGCCGTCCTTGCCGGACGCCAGGTGCAGTCCGCGCTCGGTCACCCGGACCGGGCCGACCGCCGTGTCCAGCGCGATCGCGTCCGGCAGCGGCGGCAGCCAGATCCGGCGCACCGGCGGCGCGGCCCCGGCCAACTGGCCGACCATCACCGACAGCACCGTGGGCCCCGTCTCCCGCTTGGTGGCGACGGGCCCCCGCGGCGTCTCCTCCTGCGGCGCGTGCAGCGTGTTGAAGGCCGGGTACGCCCAGGCCAGCGGTGTGTCGTCGGTCTCCTCGGCGAGCGCGGGACCCCGGTACGCGCCGGACACGTAACCCGCCTTGAACCGCTCGTACAGGGACGTGTCGACCTTCAGATAGCCGAAGCCCGGCAGCGGCGGCAGGTGGAAGGCGTCGGTGGTGTCGAGCACCGTGCGCGACTCGTCGGCGGAGAAGGTGCGCAGACCGAGGCGGTACGACAGGTAGGTGTCCAGGCCCTTCAGCTTGCCGCCCTCGATGCGCTGGCTGGACAGCAGCAGGTGCACGCCGATGGACCGGCCGATGCGGCCGATGGAGAGGAACAGGTCGATGAAGTCCGGTTTGGCTTGCAGCAGTTCGCCGAACTCGTCGATGACGACGAAGAGGTGGGGGAGTGGTTCGAGGTCGGGGCGCTTCGTGGCGCGCAGGGCCGCGTAGTGGCCGATGTCGGCGACGTTGCCCGCTTCCTTCAGCACCCGCTGGCGGCGCTTGACCTCGCCGGCCAGGCTGGTGTGGACGCGCTCGACCAGCCCGGCCTGGTTCTCCAGGTTGGTGATCACCCCGGCCACGTGCGGGAGTTCGGTGAACGGCGCGAACGTGGCGCCGCCCTTGTAGTCGACCAGGACCAGCGCCAGGTCCTCCGGCGAGTGGGTGGCCGTCAGCGCCAGGACCAGCGTGCGCAGCAGCTCGCTCTTGCCGGAACCGGTGGCGCCCACGCACAGCCCGTGCGGGCCCATGCCCAGCTCGGACGACTCCTTCAGGTCGAGGAGCACTGGCTGGTGGCGGTCGGTCAGGCCGATCGGTACGCGCAGGAACTCGCGCTCGCCGCGCGGCGCCCACAGGTCCGCCAGGTCAAGGGCGGCCGGGTCCGTGATGCCCAGCAGGCCGGGGAAGTCGACCGGGCCCGACACCGGCGTGCCCTCGGCCGCCGACTCCGCCGACAGGCGCAGCGGCGCCAGCAGCCGCGCGAGACCCTCCGCGCCCGCCGCGCTCACCAGGTCCGACGTGCCCTCGGCGGCCACCGGCGCGGCGGCGTCCCGCAGGTCCTCCACGGTGATCACGTCGCCCGCGACCCGGATCCGGACGCTGACCAGGTCCGGCTCGTGCACCTGCTGTTCGAGGAGGTGCAGCACGGTCACGCCCATGTCGGCCAGGTCCACCGCCGAGTCCGGGCGCGGCAGTTCGGCGGCCGTCTCCCCGTACTCGTCGCTCACCACAAGCAGTCGGCCGGTCAGCCGCAGCGCGTCACGGCCGGACAGCCCGCGCCGCACCTCCGCCGCGTACGAGGCGCGCTGCCCCAGGTCGACCCGGCACAGCGCGGCGAGCTGCGGCAGGCTCGGCGCGATCCGCCGGGCGGCCACCGGACCGTCGTGCTCCTGCGGATCGAGGACGTGGGGCAACCACTTGGCCCACTCCCAGTCATCGAGGCGGTCGCCGGGGACGCCGAGCGCCAGGGCCACGTCGTCCGGCGCATGCGTCACGGCGGTCTGGATCAGCAGCGCGCGGGCGACCCGCAGCACGCCCTCGCGGTCGCCGACGACGCTCACGTTGCCCGCCCGGTCCAGCGGCACCGTCAGCGGGCAGTCGGCGGCCACCGAGTAGCGCGCGAGCAGCGCCCGCGCCTCGTTGAGCATGAACGGGTCCGGCGGCGTCAGCACCCCGCCGGACGCCGACTCGATCGACAGGTCCTGCACCGGCACGTCCCCCGTACCGACCCGCACCCGCAGGAAGTCGGCGTCCTGCCGCCGCCGCTCCCACAGCCGCGCGGGATCGCGTACGAGGTCGTAGAGGGCCTCGGGCGGCGGGTTCAGGACCCGGGCGAGCTGCCGCCGCTCCCGCTCCGCCGCGCCGAACTCCTCGCGCAGCTCCTCCAGATACTCCAGGTAACGCTCGCGCTGGGCCCGCCGGGTGCGCTGCGCCCTGCCCCGCTGGGACAGGAACAGCGCCACCGCGCCGAGCAGCGCGAAGACCAGCACGATCGCGCCGAGCGCCGCGAACTGGCTGTTGCGGATGACGGTCATCATGATGACCGAGCCCATGACACCGGCCATCGGCAGCAGCGCCGTCGCCGCGTTGCCCGCCTTGCCCTCGGGCAGGTTCGGCGGCGGCTCGACCGTCTGCGGCCGGGCGGGCTCCGGCGGGCGGGTGGACCGCGCGGGCCGGTGGATCAGACGCTGGGTCACGGGCGGGCCCCTCTCCGTACGGTCGGTGCGGGTGTTCCGGCCACGGCGGTCATCGCATCCTCGTCGCGCGCTGCATGGCCTCGGCGGCGAGCCGGACCGTGGCCTCCCGGGTGGCCTGCCCGAGCAGCGCGGTGCGGATCGGGCCGCCGCCGGCCAGATGACGGTCGTAGGGGATCGGTACGACGGTGACGCCCGTCTCCCGCAGGTGCGAGACGGCCGTCTTCACGTCGAGCACCAGGTCGGGCGAGCCCGCGGTGAGCGCGACCACCGTCGAGGTGAGGGCCGCGTGCGGCAACTGGCCGAGCCAGTCCAGGACCTGGCGGGTGCCGTTGACGCCCTCCGCGGTCGTCGGGGCGACGACCACGCGCGCGTGCGAGGTGTCCATCGCCGTCCGCGCCACCTCGCCGGGCAGCGACTCGCAGTCCACCACCGTCACCGCGAAGTAGCGGCGCAGCGCCAGCGTCACCGTGCGGTACGTGGGGATGTCCAGCGGTACGCCGACCCGCCCCAGGCTCGCGGGCAGCAGCCAGCCGCCGTCCGCCACGGGTACGAGGTAGCCGGTGACGTCCGTGAGCTGCATCGCCGGGTGCAGCACCCGCGCCAGGTCGGCGCAGGCCCAGCGCACCGACTCCGCGCCCATCCGGACGGGCAGCGTGCCGAGCGCAGAGTCGGCCTCCAGGGTGAGCACCGGGTCGTGCCGGTAGTGGTTGAACGTACGGCCGAGCAGCGCGGACACCGTGGACTTGCCGACGCCGCCGCGGATCGACGTCACCGCGATGATCCGGCCGGTGGTGACCGGCTGCTGCAACTCCTTCGCGAGCCGCGTCTCCTCGGCCACCTCCTGCGCGGCCGACGCGGTCAGCCTGCGCAGCGAACGCCCGGTGCGCCGGGTCAGCGAGTCCCCGTGCTGCGGCCGCCCGAGCGCCCGCGCGAGCCGCGGGTCGACGGTGGGCACGGAGTCGGGCGACCCGGCGGGCAGCCGGGGGTCCCGGGGTCCGGGCTCGGGAGGTGCGGGCGCGGGTGCCGGTGCGGGGGTGTACGGGGGGGTGTCGGGGATATCCGACGGGACCGGGACCGGGGGCGGGGTCGGGCCCGGCTCCGGTGCGGGGTGGACGAGACGGAGCGCCGGTTCGGCCCGGCGGAGCTGCCCGCCGGACTGTCCGCCGGTCTGCCCGTCGGCCTGGGGCTGTCCGTCGGTACGGGGCTGTCCGGCGGTACGGGGCTGTCCGGCGGGCCCGGGAGCGTCCGCCGCCGCCGCGTCGGCGGACCGTGCCAGGGCGTCGTGCTGTCCCAGCTGGCGCAGCACGTCCCGCTGCCAGTCGGCTCCGCCGCCCGCCGGTCCCGGCCCCTGAGCCGGGCCCTGTCCCGGAGTAGGTCCTTGCCCCTGCCCCTGCCCCTGTCCCTGTCCCTGTCCCTGTCCGTGCGCCATGTCAGTCCCTACGCGAAGGTGTCGAGCAGTCGCCCGTACACGCCGAAGACGCCGAGGACCAGCGGGAAGAGCGCGATCACACCGACGGACTCCAGCATGTCGCCCGCGCGCCGCAGCCTCACCCGCACGTGTTCGGCGGGCTGGACCGCGAGGACGAGCAGCGGGAGCGCCGCCAGGACCACGAGGACCGCGAGCGGGCCCGCCGCGCCGGACCGGTCCAGCCACACCCCGGTCAGCCGCACCGCCAGTACCGCCGCGGCGGCCAGCAGCACCACCACCTCGGCGACCAGCGGGAAGGCCCGTGCCCGCAGCGCCAGGACCGCCGTCGTCACGGCGGCGAGCGGCACCGTCCACTGGGTCGGCTCACGCAGCGCGAGCACCCCGGCGGCCGTCGCCGAGACCGCCACGGTCACCGTCGCGAGCGCGAGCCCGCGGTGGGTGGCCGTCAGCGCCGCCGACACCTGGTACCTGCTGACCGAGGCGCCGCCGGAGCGCCGGTCGTCCAGCGAGGAGAGCCCCGACGTCATCAGGGCGAGCCGGGGCAGCAGTCCGAGGACGAGCACCGAGCCGACCGCGAGCACCGCGCCCGCGCGAGCCTGCCCCGCCGCGCTGCCCGCGTCCGACTGGAGCGCCACGGCGGCCTCCCAGCAGACGCCCGCCGCGCCCACCGCGGCCGCGCCGACCAGCCCGCCGCGCCCCAGCGGGGTGAACCGGCCGAGCAGCGCCAGCGTCACCAGCAGGGCACCGCCCGCACCGGCCGCCCGTACCGCGTGCGACCAGTCCTGCGCGTCGGCCAGCGTCCACGCGCCGAGGACGCCGAGCGCACCTGCGGTGGTGACCAGGGTGGCGGCGAGCCCGCGCCGTCCCGCCCGCCCGAGCAGGGCACCGGCCAGGGCGGCCACCGCGGCGACGGCGAGCAGTCCGCCAGCGACGGCCGCGTGACCGTAAGCGGAACGTGCCGTGAAGCCGGCGACGAGCGCCCAGCCGGCCGTCGCGAACCCCGCGACGGCGCGCCGGGACGCGGGCCGCCAGCGCCACGCGCGGATGTCCAGGTCCTCGGCCGTCTCGTCGCTGACGTCGTGCACCACCGGCGCCGACGGGGCGTCCTCGGCCCGTACGAGGCGCAGTACCGCGCCGTCGGCCACGCCGGCCGACTCCAGCGTGCTGTCGTGGGCGAGCGCTGAGCCGTCCGCGGTGACCAGGTGGCGCAGTTCCGGGCGGCCCGCCACGCGGTCGCCGAGCAGTCGCAGTACCTCGGGCAGGAGCAGGCCGACCGGCTCCCGCGAGGGCAGGACGAGGTCCACCCGCCGCTGTTCACCGACGAGGGTGACCCGGCTGAGCGCCGTGCGCCCGCCGCCCGTCCCCTCGGCCGGCCTGTCGCTCGTCCGACTCAACGCCCCCGCAGTCATCATTCGAACCTATCACCGAGAAGTAGGAGAAACGGAAGGTGCGGAGGGCGGCGCCGAGACGCCCGCGGAGGGGGTCACGGAACTCCCGTACGGACTCTTGCCGATGATCCGGTGGGACACGAACGACCAGCCCACGCACCCCGCGCAGAGCACCGCCGCGATCACCACTCCGGCGAAGGCCTTGCCCAGCCGCTCGTCCACCGAGCGGCGCTGCCGCTGCGTCCCGAACAGCAGGGCGTCGCGCAGCCGACGGCGTCGTACCGACACCGACTCCAGCAGTTGGCTGTCGTACTCCTGAGCCGTCATGCGGCGACCTCTTCGGGATGAGCGGGGCGAGCGGGATGGGCGGGACAGGCGATATGGGCGGGACGTCGGGGATGAGGGATGAGGGAAGGGGCGGGACGCCGCGGTCCCGGGCCGTCGCTCGGTCGTCGCGGCCCGGGATCCGCGCCGGTCAGCCGATGTTGTCGACCGCGGCCTTCGCCTTGGCGAGGGTGGACTGCGCGGTGCCGTCGTTCTGCTCCAGCGTGTTGCGGACCAGGCGGATGATGTCGCGCACCTCGTTGGCCGCCTTGTTCCAGCGGGCTTCCTTGCCGTGGTACTCGTCGGAGACGCCGTCGGCCTGGAACTCGGACATCGCGGCCTTCACCGCGCGGTCACGGTCGCCGAGGACGCGCTCGAGCTGGCCGATGATCCCCTGGAGGCTGCCCTGCACCTCGCCGGACGCGCCGGTGTCGTACGAGCGCCGGTCCTGGTTACCCATGTCGTCTGTCCCCCAGTCTCTATCGGGCGCCGAAGCGGGCCGCGTCGAAGTTCGCCTGGCCCATGTTCTGCTGGGCGTTGTCCTGCTGCTCGACGTCACCGGTGCCGAACGCGTTGTCCATACCGCCCTGGCCGCCCAGGATCGCGCTCAGCGAGCCGTTCAGCGCGTCGGTGATTTCGTCCGCGCGCAGCTTGAACGAGTCGAAGGACGCCTTGCCCTGGCCGTTGAACTTGCCCTCCAGCGGCTCGGCGGCCTGCACCAGCCACTTGATGAGCGTGCCGAGGTCGTCACTCGACCCGGTCGTGCTCTTGCCGAGGTCCGCCAGGGTCGTCGACCCCATGTCGAACTTCACGAATGCACCCCCGTGTATCACGATTGTCACCAGTAGTAGGAACATCGTGACTCACCACGCGTGACACGGGCAACGCAGTTGGGCGTGAAGTGACACGATCCGGACGCAACACGGACGTGTCGAGGACGCCGGAAAAAATTTGCGGAGCGCGTGCAACCCTTTCGCCGGACCGCGGGTCTCACTTGGCGTCAGGGCCTCCGGAGGGGGATCCGGGGGGATCTCGGAGGCTCTGCTGGAGGGGGAAGCACCACCAGGGGGAAGCGCCGAAGGGGCCCGGTCGTCGACCGGGCCCCTTCGAGTCCTATGGCGGAAATCTTCAGGAAGAGTCCCTCAGCCCCTCAGCCCCTCAGTCCCTCAGAAGAAGACTCCGCATCGCAGCAGCACGTTGGCGTACGGGCGTGCCTCACCGGTGCGGACGATCAGCTTCACGCCCGCCGACCGGGACTTCAGCTCCTCGTGCGGGACGAGGGCCAGGGCGGGGAAGTGCCCGCGCAGATGGGCCGCCGCGGCCGGGTTGGCGCTCTCGATCTCGCGGGCGGCCGTGGCGCCCTCGACCACCAGCTCCGCCAGCAGCCCGTCGACCACCTCGGCGAACGACGGCACCCCGGCCCGGAAGGCCAGGTCCACCACGCGCGGTCCCGCCGGGACCGGCAGCCCGGCGTCGCACACCAGCACCCCGTCCGTGTGCCCCAGCTCGGCCAGCGCGCCCGCCAGGTGGCGGTTCAGTATTCCGGACCTCTTCACAGCGCCTCGACCTCCTCGGCGGTGGGGTACGACGCCTGCGCGCCCTCCTTGGTGACGGCGGCGGCGCCCACCCGGGCCGCGTACGCCGCCGCGTCGGCCAGGGCCGCACCGCTCCCGAGCCGCCAGGCCAGCGCCGCGGTGAAGGCGTCGCCCGCGCCCGTCGTGTCCACGGCCTCGACCTTCACCGACGGCACGAGCGTCGTGCCGTGCGCGTCCGCCGCAAGCGCGCCGCGCGCGCCGAGCGTGACGACCACCGAGCGCGGACCCAGGGCGAGCAGCGCGCGCGCCCAGTCCTCGGGCTCCGTGCCCGCCGTCTCGCCGAGCACCACCCGGGCCTCGTGCTCGTTCACGATCAGCGGGTCGCAGGCCGCGAGGATCTCGGCGGGCAGCGGCACCGGCGGCGAGGGGTTCAGTACGAGACGGCTGCCGGGAGCCATGGTCCGTACGGTCTCCGCGACCGTCTCCAGCGGGATCTCCAGCTGCGCCGAGACGACCCGCGAGGCGCGGAACAGGTCACCGGCGGCCCGTACGTCCGCCGGTGTCAGGCGGGCGTTGGCGCCGGGCGAGACCACGATGCTGTTGTCCCCGGACGGGTCCACCGTGATCAGCGCGACCCCGGTGGGCGCCCCGCCGACCAGCACCCCGGCGGTGTCGACCCCGGCCGCGCGCTGCGCGTCGAGCAGCAGCCGGCCGTGCGCGTCGTCGCCGACCCGCGCCAGCAGGGCCGTACGGGCCCCGAGGCGGGCCGCGGCCACGGCCTGGTTGCCGCCCTTGCCGCCCGGGTGCACGGCGAGGTCGGAGCCGAGCACCGTCTCCCCGGCGGCGGGCCGCCGCTCGACCCCGATCACCAGATCGGCGTTGGCCGAGCCCACGACCAGCAGGTCGTAGTCGTACATCAGCACACTCACACTCTTTCCGTACGTCGACGGGGGCGCACCCCTGTGGGTCGGGTCGGGACGGCGGGGGCCGCCTTTCGGGCGGCCCCCGCCTATCGGGACGTCAGCCGTCGAAGCCGGCCACGTTCTCCGACGTGACCACCTTGACCGGCACCTTCACCGTCTCGTCGACCTTCTTGCCCTCGGCGGCCCTGACCGCGTTCCGTACGGCGATCCGGCCGAGTTCCTTGGGCTGCTGGGCCACGGAGGCGTACAGGGTGCCCGCCTCGACGGCCTTGAGACCGTCGGGGGTGCCGTCGAAGCCGACGACGGCGACGGACTTGCCGGCCTTGGCGCCGAGCGCCTTGATCGCGCCGAGGGCCATCTCGTCGTTCTCGGCGAAGACGCCCTGGACGTCCGGGTGGGCCTGGAGCATGTTCGTCATCACGTCGAGGCCCTTGGTGCGGTCGAAGTCCGCGGGCTGCTTGGCGACGACCTTGATGCCGGGGTAGTCCTTCAGGCCCGCCGCGAAACCGGCGCCGCGCTCCCGGCTGGCGGAGGTGCCCGCCTGGCCCTGGAGGATCACGATGGTGCCCTTGCCGCCGAGCTTGTCGGCCAGCGTCTTCGCGGCCAGCTTGCCGCCCGCGACGTTGTCGGAGGCGACCAGCGCGGCCGTGTCCGCCTTGTTGACGCCGCGGTCGACGCCGATCACCGGGATGCCGTCCTTGTTGGCGCCGCGCACCGCCGGGCCCGCCGCGTCCGAGTCCACCGGGTTGACGATGATCGAGCCGAGGCCCGAACTGGTGAAGTTCTGGAGCTGGTTGGCCTGCTGCGAGGCGTCGTTCTGGGCGTCGGTGACGGTCAGGTCGGCGCCCAGCTTCTTCGCCTCCTCCTGCGCGCCCGCCTTGATCTGCACGAAGAAGGGGTTGTTCAGGGTGGACAGGGACAGGCCGAGCTTCTGTGTGGTCGTCGTGGAGGAACCGTTGTGCAGGAAGGACATCGCGCCCACGATCGCCGCCGCGACCACGGCCGCGATGACGTAGGTGGCCGCCTGCTTCTTCCGGCCGCCGGGTGTGCCGGTACCGGCGGCGGCCGGTGCGGCCCCGGCCTTGCGGCGCGCCGTGTCCAGCAGGACCGCCAGCGCGATCACCACACCGATGACGACCTGCTGCCAGAACGCCGACACGGACAGCAGGTTGAGCCCGTTGCGCAGCACTGCCAGGATCAGCGCGCCGATCAGGGTGCCGGACGCCTTGCCCGTGCCGCCCGCCAGCGAGGCGCCGCCGATGACGACCGCGGCGATCGCGTCGAGTTCGTAGCCCTGCGCGGCCTGCGGCTGCGCGGAGGAGAGCCGGGAGGCGAGGACGACGCCCGCGGCGGCGGCGAACAGGCCCGACAGCGCGTAGATCGCGAGCTTCTGCTTCTTCACCCGCAGCCCCGACAGGCGCGCGGCCTCCTCGTTGCCGCCGATGGCGTACATGGAGCGGCCGAGGTACGTACGGCCCAGGACCAGCGCGGCGACCAGGCCCATCACGACCATCACCAGGACGGGTACCGGCAGCCGGCCGCCGAGGGTGTCACCGAGGTGCGAGACCGAGTCCGGGAACGGGATCGGCGTGCCCTGCGAGATCACCAGCGACAGACCGCGGCCCACCGACAGCATGGCGAGCGTCGCGATGAACGGCGGCAGCTTCCCGTACGCGATCAGCACGCCGTTGACCAGGCCGCACGCGATGCCCGTCGCGATCGCGAGTATCACCGCGATCCACACCGGGACGCCGTGGGAGGTCGCCGTCCAGCCGAGGACGGTGGCCGACAGCGCGGCGACCGAGCCGACCGACAGATCGATGCCCGCGGAGACGATCACGAAGGTGACGCCGAAGGCGAGGATTGCGGTGACGGCCGCCTGGACGCCGACGTTCAGCAGGTTCTGCGTGGTCAGGAAGTCCCCGGACAGCGCCGACATGGCGACGACCAGGACGATCAGGGCGCTCAGCGCGCCGTTGTCGAGCAGCAGGCGGCGGACCGCCGAGGCGCCACTGGCGCCCGATGTGCTCTTGAGCGTGTCAGTGGCCACGGGAGCCCTCCACAGCGGTATCGGGGGTTTCGGGGGAGTCTGGGGTGGTGTTGGGGGAGTCGGGGGGCGTGGGGGTGCTGACGGCCAGGGCCATCACCGCGTCCTGGGTCGCCTCGCCGGCCGCCAGTTCGCCCGCGATCCGGCCCTGGGCCATCACCAGGACGCGGTCGCTCATGCCGAGCACCTCCGGCAGATCGCTGGAGATCATCACGACGGCGGCGCCCGCGGCGGTCAGCTCGTTGATGAGCTGGTAGATCTCGACCTTGGCGCCGACGTCGATACCGCGCGTCGGCTCGTCGAGGATGAGGATCCTGGTGTCGGCGAGCAGCCACTTGCCGATGACGACCTTCTGCTGGTTGCCGCCGGACAGGGTGCGCACGTGCTGGCCGAGCCCGGCCATCCGGACGCCGAGCTGCTCGGCGATCCGGGCCGCCGCGGCCTGCTGGCCCTTGAGGTCGACGAGTCCGCCGCGGGTCGCCGAGCGCAGGGTGACCAGGCCGAGGTTCTCCGCGACGGAGGCGTCCAGGAGCAGCCCCTGGCCCTTGCGGTCCTCGGGGACCAGCCCGACGCCCGCGGCCATGGCGGCGACCACGTCGTGGCGCGGCAGCGCGGTGCCGGACACCTTCACCGAGCCCTTGTCGTACGGGTCCGCGCCGAAGACGGCCCGGACGACCTCCGTACGGCCCGCGCCCACGAGGCCCGCGATGCCGACGACCTCACCGGCCCGCACCTCGAAGCTGACGTCCTGGAAGACGCCGTCGCGGGTCAGGCCCTCTACGGAGAGCAGCGCGGTGCTGGTGCTGGTGCTGGTGCTGGTGTCGGTACCGGTGCTGGTGTCGGTACCGGCGCGTTCGCGTGGGTACTGCTGCTCGATCGAGCGGCCCACCATGAGGCGTACGAGTTCGTCCTCGGGGGTGGTGGCGGGCACCTGGCCGACGCTCTTCCCGTCCCGGATGACGGTGACCCGGTCGCCCAGGGCGGCGATCTCCTCCAGGTGGTGGGTGATGAAGACGATGCCGACGCCGTCCTCGCGCAGTCTTCGCACGATCGCGAAGAGCTTGTCGACCTCCTCGGAGGTGAGCACCGCGGTCGGCTCGTCCATGATCAGCACACGGGCGTTCAGGCTCAGCGCCTTGGCGATCTCGACCATCTGGAGGCGGGCGATGCCCAGTTCGCGTACCCGCGCGCGCGGGGACACGTTCACGCCGACCCGGGCGAGCAGTTCCGCCGCGTCCGCTTCCATGGTCTTGCGGTCGATCAGGCCGAAGCGGCGGGGCTGCCGGCCCAGGAAGATGTTCTCGGCGACCGTCAGGTCGGGGACGAGGTTGAACTCCTGGTAGATCGTGGCGATCCCGAGGCGCTCGGCGTCCTGCGCCTCGTGGATCCGTGTCTCCCGGCCGTCCACGAGGATGCGGCCCGCGTCGGGGCGGTAGGCGCCGGAGAGCATCTTGATGAGCGTGCTCTTGCCCGCGCCGTTCTCGCCCAGCAGGACGTGCACTTCGCCGCGGCGGAGCTTGAAGTCCACGCCGTCCAGCGCGACGACTCCGGGGAAGGTCTTGCGGATGCCCTCTATGCGGAGCAGTTCGGCGGTGCCGCTGCCGCTGCGGGGGGAGGGGGACTTGTCGGGGCGGCTCACGTGGTGCTCCTCGTGTCCTTCGGGTCCTCGGGGGGAGCGGCGGGATCGGTGGGATCGGTGGGATCGGTGGGATCGGTGGTGGGTGCGGGGGGCGGCGGCTCGCCGCACGAGCGGCGTACGACCAGACGAGCGGGCAGGGTGACGGACTGCGGGGGCCGGCCCTCGATGCGGTCGACCAGGGCGCGTACGGCGGCCCGGCCCAGTTCGCCCGTCGGCTGCGCGATCGCCGTGACGGGCGGGTCGGTGTGCACGAACCAGGGGATGTCGTCGAAGGCGGCCAGCGCGATGTCCTCGGGAACGCGCATCCCGCGCGCGCGGATCGCGTCCAGCGCGCCCAGCGCCATCAGGTTGTCGGCGGCGAAGACCACCTCGGGCGGCTCCGGCAGCGCGAGGAACGCCTCCGTCGCCCGGCGTCCGCTCTCCGCCTGGAAGTCGCCCTGGCCTATGTAGGCGTCGGGCAGCGCGACGCCGTACTCGGCGAGCGCCTCCCGGAACGCCTCCACGCGCTCGCTGCCGGTGGTGGTCGCCGCCGGGCCCGCGATGATGGCGAGCCTGCGGTGGCCGAGGCCGTGCAGGTGGGCGACGAGCGCGCGGACCGCCGCCCGTCCGTCGGACCTGACCACCGGGACGTCGACGCCCGGGATCCAGCGGTCCACGAAGACCATCGGGGTGCCCGCGCGCGCGGCGTCCAGCATCAGCGGTGAACCGCCGTCGGTCGGGGAGACCAGGAGGCCGTCGATGCGGCGGTCGAGGAGCGTGCGGACGTGGTGGTCCTGGAGATCGGGGCGTTCGTCGGCGTTGCCGATGATCACGCTGTAGCCGAGGGCCCTGGCCTCCTCCTCGACGGAGCGGGCCAGTTCGGTGAAGTACGGGTTCAGTACGTCGCTGATGACCAGGCCGAGGGTGCGGGTCTGGTCGGTGCGCAGGGAGCGGGCGACGGCGTTGGGCCGGTAGTCCAGGGCCGCCACGGCGGCCAGGACGCGCTCGCGTGCGGCGGGGCTTACCGCCGGGTGCTCGTTGAGCACGCGGGACACCGTGGCGACGGAGACGCCCGCTTCGGCGGCCACGTCCTTGATGCTCGCCATCGTCGTTCCACCTCCTTGTGGAATCGATTACACGGAGGATTGGAATCGATTACACGGGTTCTTGGCAAGACCCCGGGGGTGCGGTGAGATCGGATCGTGACCGTTGTCGGTGGGTGCGCCCGCCCGGCCGTCCGGTGGGTGCGCCCGCCCGTCCGGTGGGTGGGTCCGGCCGTCCGGTGGGTGCGTCCGAACCGTCCGGTGGGTGGGTCCGGCCGTCCGGTGGGTGCGCCCGCCCGACCGTCCGGTGGGTGGGTCGGGGCCCTGCCGGTACATCCGCCCGTCGCTCCCGCGGTCACTGAAGGGGTTCCAAGGGTTCTGTGGGTGTGCGACCGCGTGATCGACGGGCATTTGATGTACCGGCACGGCCCCTTCCGTGCGATGGCGGGTGCGGCGCCGTCCGGGTGCGGGTCACATACGGGTGCGGCCACATTCGGGTGCGGGGCATGTCCGGGTGCGGGGCGCGTCCGGGCGCGGAGCATGTCCGGGTGCGGGGCGCGTCCGGGTGCGGGTGTCATGTGGTCGCGGGCGCTCGTCGCTGTACTGCGTACCGGAGTCGACTGTCGGACCTGCGCGGTAGCGTCGGATCATGTCTCAGATGGCGGTCCTCGAAGGCGTGCTGGAGCGGATCACGTACGCCAATGAGGAGAACGGGTACACGGTCGCCCGGGTGGACACCGGACGCGGTGCCGGTGATCTGCTCACGGTCGTGGGCTCGCTCCTCGGTGCCCAGGTCGGTGAGTCCCTGCGCATGGAGGGACGCTGGGGCTCCCACCCGCAGTACGGCAAGCAGTTCACGGTGGAGAACTACACGACGGTCCTGCCCGCCACGGTCCAGGGCATCCGCCGCTATCTCGGATCCGGGCTGGTCAAGGGCATCGGGCCGGTCTTCGCCGACCGCATCACCCAGCACTTCGGGATCGACACCTTGAAGATCATCGAGGAGGAGCCCAAGCGGCTCGTCGAGGTACCGGGGCTCGGCCCCAAGCGCACCAGGAAGATCGCCGACGCCTGGGAGGAGCAGAAGGCGATCAAAGAGGTCATGCTCTTCCTCCAGAGCGTCGAGGTCTCGACCTCCATCGCCGTCCGCATCTACAAGAAGTACGGCGACGCGTCGATCTCCGTCGTGAAGAACCAGCCGTACCGGCTCGCGGCCGACGTCTGGGGCATCGGCTTCCTCACCGCCGACCGGATCGCCCAGTCGGTGGGCATTCCGCACGACAGCCCGGAGCGCGTCAAGGCCGGTATCCAGTACGCCCTTTCGCAGTCCACCGACCAGGGGCACTGCTATCTCCCCGAGGAGCAGCTGATCTCCGACGCGGTCAAGCTCCTTCAGGTGGACACCGGCCTTGTCATCGAGTGCCTCGGTGATCTGGCCGTCCCCGACGAGGAGGGCGGTGACCCCGGAGTGGTTCGCGAGAAGGTTCCGGGGGCGGACGGCGGCGATCCCGTCACCGCCGTCTATCTGGTGCCCTTCCATCGTGCCGAGCTTTCCCTGGCTGCTCAGGTGTTGCGTCTGTTGCGGGGCGGTGAGGACCGGATGCCCGGGTTCCACGATGTCGACTGGGGCAAGGCGCTCGGCTGGCTCAAGGGGCGTACGGGCGCGGAGCTCGCGCCGGAGCAGGAGGCGGCCGTCCGGCTCGCGCTCACCGAGAAGGTCGCGGTGCTCACCGGCGGCCCCGGCTGCGGCAAGTCGTTCACCGTCCGCTCGATCGTGGAGCTGGCCCGCGCGAAGCGGGCCAAGATCGTGCTGGCGGCGCCCACCGGGCGGGCGGCCAAGCGGCTCGCCGAGCTGACCGGCGCCGAGGCGTCCACCGTGCACCGGCTCCTCGAGCTGAAGCCCGGCGGCGATGCGGCGTACGACAAGGACCGGCCGCTCGACGCCGATCTCGTGGTCGTGGACGAGGCGTCCATGCTCGATCTGCTGCTCGCCAACAAGCTCGTCAAGGCGGTGGCACCGGGTGCCCATCTGCTCTTCGTCGGGGACGTCGACCAGCTCCCCAGCGTCGGCGCGGGCGAGGTGCTGCGCGATCTGCTCGCCGACGGCGGTCCCGTTCCGGCCGTCCGGCTCACCCGGGTCTTCCGCCAGGCCCAGCAGTCAGGCGTGGTCACCAACGCCCACCGGATCAACGCCGGGCAGCAGCCCGTCACCCAGGGGCTGAAGGACTTCTTCCTCTTCGTCGAGGACGACACCGAGGAGGCGGGCCGGCTCACGGTTGATGTGGTGGCGCGGCGCATCCCCGCCAAGTTCGGTCTTGATCCGCGTCGCGACGTGCAGGTCCTCGCGCCCATGCACCGGGGGCCGGCCGGCGCGGGCACCCTGAACGGTCTGCTCCAGCAGGCCGTCACACCCGGCCGCCCCGACGTACCGGAGAAGCGCTTCGGCGGCCGGGTCTTCCGCGTCGGCGACAAGGTCACCCAGATTCGCAACAACTACGACAAGGGGCAGAACGGCGTCTTCAACGGCACGGTCGGCGTCGTCACCGCCCTCGACCCGGTCGAGCAGCGCCTGACGGTGCGAACCGACGAGGACGAGGAGGTGGGGTACGAGTTCGACGAGCTCGACGAGCTGGCGCACGCGTACGCGGTGACCATCCACCGTTCCCAGGGCAGCGAGTATCCGGCGGTGGTGATTCCCGTCACCACCAGCGCCTGGATGATGCTGCAACGCAATCTGCTCTACACGGCCGTGACCCGGGCCAAGAAGCTGGTCGTCCTCGTCGGCTCCCGCAAGGCGATCGGCCAGGCGGTGCGCACGGTGTCCGCGGGCCGGCGCTGCACCGCCCTCGCCCACCGTCTGGCGGGTCATCGCTTCGCGAGCTGAGGGGCACCGTAAAAAATGATCGATCAAACGAGTCACAAAGGTCACACACCACTTCCGCAGCGCGCCCGGGGGAGGCAGGATGAGCAGGTTGGCGGCACTGAGTGCCGCCAATAGGCCCAATGGTCGACCCCGAGTGCACTCTCCTGCGCCAAATGGGGGATGGTAGAGACAGTCAGGGCACCTCGAAGAAGAGGCACAACGTCGGTGAGGGATGACGTGAGCGACAACTCTGTAGTACTGCGGTACGGCGATGGCGAGTACACCTACCCGGTGATCGACAGCACCGTCGGCGACAAGGGCTTCGACATCGGGAAGCTCCGCGCTCAGACCGGTCTGGTGACTCTCGACAGCGGTTACGGAAACACGGCCGCCTATAAATCCGCTATTACCTACCTCGACGGCGAGGAGGGCATCCTCCGCTACCGCGGCTACCCGATCGAGCAGCTCGCCGAGCGTTCCACCTTCGTCGAGGTGGCCTACCTGCTGATCAACGGTGAGCTGCCGACCGTCGACGAGCTCTCCGCCTTCAAGGACGAGATCACGCAGCACACGATGCTGCACGAGGACGTCAAGAATTTCTTCCGCGGCTTCCCGCGTGACGCCCACCCGATGGCCATGCTGTCGTCCGTGGTCAGCGCGCTGTCCACCTTCTACCAGGACAGCCACAACCCGTTCGACGAGAAGCAGCGTCACCTCTCGACGATCCGTCTGCTCGCCAAGCTCCCGACCATCGCCGCGTACGCGTACAAGAAGTCGGTCGGCCACCCGTTCGTCTACCCGCGCAACGACCTCGGCTACGTCGAGAACTTCCTGCGGATGACCTTCTCCGTGCCGGCCCAGGAGTACGAGCTCGACCCGGTCGTCGTCTCCGCGCTGGACAAGCTGCTCATCCTGCACGCGGACCACGAGCAGAACTGTTCGACCTCCACGGTGCGTCTGGTCGGCTCCTCGCAGGCCAACATGTTCGCCTCGATCTCCGCCGGCATCTCCGCCCTGTGGGGCCCGCTGCACGGCGGCGCCAACCAGTCGGTCCTGGAGATGCTCGAGGGCATCCAGGCCTCCGGCGGCGACGTCGACACCTTCATCCGCAAGGTGAAGAACAAGGAAGACGGCGTGAAGCTCATGGGCTTCGGGCACCGCGTCTACAAGAACTTCGACCCCCGGGCGAAGATCATCAAGGCGGCGGCGCACGACGTCCTCTCGGCCCTCGGCAAGTCCGACGAGCTGCTGGACATCGCCCTCAAGCTCGAAGAGCACGCGCTGGCCGACGACTACTTCGTCGAGCGCAAGCTCTACCCGAACGTCGACTTCTACACCGGTCTGATCTACCGGGCCATGGGCTTCCCGACCGAGATGTTCACGGTCCTCTTCGCCCTCGGCCGCCTTCCGGGCTGGATCGCCCAGTGGCACGAGATGATCAAGGAGCCGGGTTCCCGCATCGGCCGCCCGCGCCAGATCTACACGGGCGTCGTCGAGCGCGACTTCGTTCCGGTCGAGGGTCGTTGATCCGGTCCCTCCGGGCGTAGAAAAGCGGAAAGCGCCCCGTCACCAGTCCCCCCACGGGCTGGCAGTCGGGGCGCTTTCCTGTGTCCCGGTGCGGATTCCCCCCACGGGATCCGGCCGGGCGTCTGGATCAGCGCCTGAAACCGCTGTGAACTCAACGAGCAAAACAAGCAGAACTACGTGCGCCACGGCGAACCGCGGTGCGGTCTGCCGGTACCCGTACGGATCGGGAGGGCCGCTCAAAGCTCCCCGGTGTACGGGTCCGGCAACGCTCTCCCGGGCTCTCGCCTGCGCTCGAGCCGGGAGGTTATCCCCATGGGAACGTCCCCCAAGACATTCCCTGATGCCAGTCACGCCCCCCAAGACGTCACTGACATCGCCAACTTAGACTCACGAACCCCTTCGTTGGTTAGGTTCACTCCACTGTGACCTGCGTCTCTTGCATATGTCCTGAAGGTGCGCAAGAGCCCCGATATGGCGATCGGAGGCCAAGCGTAAGGAAGATGCGCGAGCCTTGTGAAGAGCTTATGTGAGGCTTCCGCCGGACTCCAGAGGGACTTCCGTCCCGGCCTCAGGAGAATGACCTGAGCCGGAGACTGTTCGTCACCACGAACACGGAGGAGAAGGCCATCGCCGCGCCCGCGATCATGGGGTTCAGCAGGCCCGCCGCGGCCAGCGGGAGCGCGGCGACGTTGTAGCCGAAGGCCCACACCAGATTTCCCTTGATCGTGGCGAGCGTTCTGCGCGACAGCCGGATCGCGTCCGCGGCCACCCGCAGATCCCCGCGGACCAGCGTCAGATCACCGGCCTCGATCGCCGCGTCCGTGCCGGTGCCCATCGCCAGGCCCAGGTCGGCGGTGGCGAGCGCGGCGGCGTCGTTGACCCCGTCGCCCACCATCGCGACCGTCCGGCCCTCCCGCCGCAGCCGCTCGACCACCTCGACCTTGTCCTCGGGCAGCACCTCGGCGATCACCTCGTCGATGCCGACCGCGCGGGCGACCGACTCCGCGACCGCCCGGTTGTCCCCGGTCAGCAGCACCGGCGTGAGCCCCAGACCGCGCAGCGCGCGGACCGCCTCGGCGCTGGTCTCCTTGATCGCGTCGGCGACGGTCATAACGCCGATCGGCGCCCCGTCCCGGACGACCACGACGGCCGTACGGCCCGCCGCCTCGGCCGCCTCCTTGGCGCGCGCCAGGCGCTGCGGGAGCGACGTACCGGCGTCGGTGCCGGGAGCGGTGCCGAGGCCGAGGCGGCCCACCAGGATCTCGCGTCCGTCCACCCGGCCGCGTACGCCCAGTCCGGGCACGTTCTCGAAGTGTTCCGGTACTTGGAGCGCCCCCGTGCGCTCCTGTGCGCCCGCGGCGACCGCGCGGGCGATCGGGTGCTCGGAGGCGTTCTCCAGGGCGCCGGCGAGGCGCAGTAGCTCGTCCTCGCCCACGCCGTCGGCCGGGTGGACCTCGTGCAGGGTCATCCGGCCGGTGGTCACCGTGCCCGTCTTGTCGAGGACGACGGTGTCGACGCGACGCGTGGACTCCAGTACCTCGGGGCCCTTGATGAGGATGCCGAGCTGGGCGCCGCGTCCGGTGCCGACCATGAGCGCGGTCGGGGTGGCGAGACCCAGGGCGCACGGACAGGCGATGATCAGCACCGCGACGGCGGCGGTGAAGGCGGCGACCGTGTCACCGGTCGCGCCGAGCCAGCCGGCGAACGTCGCCACCGCGATCAGCAGCACCACCGGCACGAAGATCCCGGAGATCCGGTCGGCGAGGCGCTGCACCTCCGCCTTGCCGTTCTGCGCGTCCTCGACCAGCCGGGCCATCCGGGCGAGCTGGGTGTCGGCGCCGACCCGGGTCGCCGCCACGACGAGCCGGCCTCCCGCGTTCACGGTCGCGCCCGTCACGGTGTCCCCCGCGGTCACGTCCACCGGTACCGACTCGCCGGTCAGCATGGAGGCGTCGACCGCCGAGGTGCCCTCGACGACGGTGCCGTCCGTGGCGATCTTCTCGCCCGGTCGGACGACGAAGCGGTCGCCCGCGGCCAGTTCGGCCACGGGGACGCGGACCTCGCGGCCGTCGCGCAGTACGGAGACGTCCTTCGCGCCCAGCTCCATCAGCGCCCTCAGGGCCGCGCCCGCGCGCCGCTTGGAGCGGGCCTCGAGATAGCGGCCGAGCAGGATGAAGGCTATGACGCCCGCGGCGACCTCCAGATAGATCGCCGACCGTCCCTCCGTACGCGAGACGGTCAGGCTGAAGCCCTCGCGCATGCCCTCCATGCCGGCGTCCCCGAGGAACAGCGCCCACAGGGACCAGCCGAACGCGGCGAGCGTGCCGACCGAGACCAGGGTGTCCATGGTGGCCGCGCCGTGCCGCGCGTTGGTGAACGCGGCCCGGTGGAAGGGCAGCCCGCCCCAGACGACGACGGGGGCCGCGAGCGTGAGCGCGAGCCACTGCCAGTTGTCGAACTGGAGCGGCGTGATCATCGACAGCAGCACCACGGGTACGGCCAGTACGGCGGAGACGACGAGCCGCTCGCGCAGGGCGGCCAGTTCCGGGTCGGCGGCGGGCGCCGTCGCCCCGTCCGGGTCCGCCGGCGCTGCCGGGGGTGCGGGCGGCGGCGGTTCCTCGGCCGTGTAGCCCGTCTTCACCACGGTCGCGATCAGATCGGCCACCTGTACGTCTTCCGGGTACGAGACCTTCGCCCGCTCCGTCGCGTAGTTCACCGTGGCGGTGACGCCGTCCAGCCGGTTGAGCTTCTTCTCGATGCGGGCCGCACAGGAGGCGCAGGTCATGCCGCCGATGGTCAGCTCGACCTCGGAGGCCGGGCGGTCCGGGGCGTCCGGTGGGTGCGGGGCGTCCGGTGGGCGCGGGGTGGTCGGTGCGGTGCCCGCCGCCGGGGTTCCGGTCGGTGCGCTGGTCATGTCCGGCTCCAGTCGGTCAGCCGGGCCGTACGGAGCCAGTATGAGCTGGTCGGTACGGCCCGGTGGGAGGAGAGAGAACGGGTGGCGCGAGGTGCTGCGCGAGACAGAGGTGGGGGTGTCCGGAGACGGGAAGGGCGGTCAGGCCCGGCCGGCGAGCTCGAAGCCCGCCTCGTCCACCGCGGCGCGCACGGCCTCGTCGTCGAGCGGCGCGGCCGATACGACGGTGACCTCGCCGGTGGAGGCCACGGCCTTCACCGAGCTGACGCCGGCGAGCTCGGAGATCTCGCCGGAGACGGCGCCTTCGCAGTGCCCGCAGCTCATTCCGCTCACCTTGAAGACGGTGGTGACGGAGTCCGGGGTGTCGGTCTGAGCGGTCATGGCGTTACTCCTCATTGAGGCGTGTGGGGCAGATGTGACGGGTGGGGAACCCCGTACATGCAGGGTCCTCTCCCGGCGCACTCCCCATCATACCCCTAGGGGGTATCGAACAACGAGGAGGATCCGGTGTCCGTGCCGGTGGGCGTCGTCAGGCTGTCGTGGTCCGTCCCGGGGAGGTCTCGCCGAGCATGGGCGCCAGGTAGCGGACCAGGGCGGCCTTGAGTTCTTGGACGTAGGCGTCCCGCTCCTCGCCCTCGTGCGCGAGGACCAGCTCCAGGCCGGCCTTGTACAGGCCGAACGACATCTGCGCGGTGCGCGTGACCTCCGCCCGGGGCGCGGCGGGCAGGAACGAGGAGATCAGCTCCTCGACCCGGGTCTGGAGGGCCGTGTGCAGGGCGTCGTGCTCCTCGGTCATCCGGCCGGGGATGTCCGGGCCGTGCATCAGCGCGAAGAACACCGGGTGCTGGCAGTTGAAGGAGATGAAGCGGTCGACTATGCCGCCGACGGTCTCCTCCAGCGGGGCCGTGACGTCGACGGGCGCGAAGGCCTCGCTGTAGGTCTCCCGCATCTCGTGGATGAGGCGGCCGCTCAGCTCGATCGCGATGGCCTCCTTGTTCGGGAAGAACTGGTACAGCGTGCCCGGTGAGACGCCGGCCTCGCGGGCGATGGCGTTGGTGCCGGCCGCGGTGTAGCCCGAGGCGCAGAAGACGGTGGCGGCCGCCTCCAGCAACTGGGCGATGCGGCGCTCGCCGCGGGCCTGCCGGCGGCGCGGCCTGTCCTGCTGGGCGGGCGCTTCCCGGTCGGCCGTCTCCCGGTCGGCCGTCTCCTGGCCGGGCGTCTGCTGGTCGGCCGCCTCGTGGCGGGGCGCTCCCTGGCCGGGTGCTTCTTGATCGGGCACGAGTTATCCCCAACTTCCCGGGACTTGATTGACAAACACGAGCGCCCGCTCGCATTCTTTGGAGAACGCGAGCGACCTCTCGTGTTTTTCAGTCTATGGCAATGGGCGACCCATGCCGCTTGTCCGGCCATGGGTCCAGGTGAAGGGGACACCGCACGATGACCGATGTCAACGGGACACCGCCGCAGGGCGGCTGGACCCGCTTCGTGACCGCACGCCCCAGGTTGTCGCTGCTCGTCGCCCTGTTGCTCACCGCCCTCGCGGTGGTCGCCGGCAGCGGGGTCGCCGACCGGATGGGCAGCGGCGGCTGGGAGGATCCGGACGCCCAGTCCACGTATGCGACCAAGGCGCTGGAGCGGGAGTTCCCCGCCTCGCAGCCCAACCTGCTCCTCCTCGTCGACTCGGGCGGCGCCTCGGTCGACGATCCGTCCGTCGCCGCCGAGGCGAAGCGGCTGGCGGCGCGCCTCGCCGACGAGCGCGGCGTCACGGGCGTGGGTTCGTACTGGCAGTCGGGCGCGGCCACGCTGAAGGCGCGCGACGGCCACCAGGCGCTGATAGCCGCCCGGCTCACGGGGGACGAGACCGCCGTGGGCGAGACGCTCGACCGCCTCGCCCCCTCCTTCCGCGGCACGCACGGCCCGGTCGAGGTCGAGATTGGCGGACCCGTCGCCGTGCGGCACGAGATGCAGAGCATCATCCAGGAGGACCTGACCCGTGCCGAGCTGATCGCCCTGCCCGTGACCCTCGTGCTGCTGGTGATGGTTTTCGGCAGCGCGGTCGCGGCCCTGCTGCCGCTCGGCGTCGGCATCGTCGCCATCCTGGGCACGAACGCGGTGCTGCGCGGGCTCACGGAGCTGACGGACGTCTCCGTCTTCGCCATGAACCTCACCACCGCCCTCGGCCTGGGCCTGGCCATCGACTACGCCCTGTTCATCGTCCGCAGGTACCGCGAGGAGCTGGCCACCGGCGCCGAGCCCCTGGCGGCGGTCGGCGCGACCCTGCGGACCGCCGGGCGCACCGTGCTCTTCTCCGCGCTCACGGTCGCGGTGTCACTGGCGGCGATGCTGCTCTTCCCGCAGTACTTCCTGCGCTCCTTCGCCTACGCCGGCATCGCCGTGGTCCTGCTCGCGGCGGCGGCCGCCCTGATCCTGCTCCCGGCGGCGCTGGTGCTCCTCGGCCACCGGGTCAACGCCCTGGACCTGCGGCGGCTGTTCCGCCGGGGTGCCGCCGAGCCGTCGAGGGAGGGCGCGGGCTGGGGGCGGCTGGCCGCGCTCGTCATGCGCCGGGCGCCCGTCTTCGCGGTGGCCACCGCCGTCGGGCTCGTCGTGCTCGGACTGCCCTTCCTGGGCGTGAAGTTCGGCACGGCCGACGACCGCCAGCTGCCGTCGAGCGCCGAGTCCCACGTCGTGCAGCAGCACATCAGGGACGGGTTCCCCGGCAGTCCGGGCGGCGGTCTCGAGGTGCTCGCCGAGGGCCGGGCGAGCGCCGCGCAGTACGCCGCGTACAAGGAGCGGATAGCCGCGCTGCCTGAGGTGACGCGGGTGGAGGGACCGCTGGTGAACGGCGACTCGGCGTACTTCACGGTGCTGCCCGAGGGCGAGGCGGTGGACGAGCCGGCCCAGCGGCTGGTGGACGATCTGCGGGCCGTGGACGCCCCGTTCGACACCAAGGTGACCGGCACGGCGGCGGTCCTCGTCGACTCCAAGCAGGCGATAGCCGACCGGCTGCCCTGGGCGGCGGGCTTCATCGCGGTCGTCACCCTGTTCCTGGTCTTCCTGCTGACCGGCAGCGTGCTGATACCGGTGCAGGCGGTGCTGCTCAACGCCCTGAGTCTGACGGCGATGTTCGGCGCGGTGGTGTGGGTCTTCCAGGACGGCCATCTGTCCGGCCTGCTCGGCTTCACCAGCCCGGGGTCCATCGAGACGACCCTTCCGGTCCTGATGTTCTGCGTCGCCTTCGGACTGTCCATGGACTACGGCGTGTTCCTGCTCTCCCGCATCAAGGAGGAGTACGACCGGACGGGCCGGCACCAGGAAGCGGTCCGCTTCGGGCTCCAGCGCACCGGCGGTCTGATCACGGCGGCCGCGGTCATCCTCGCGGTGGTGATGGTCGCCATCGGCACCTCGCGGGTGACCAACACCAAGATGCTCGGCCTGGGCATCGCGCTGGCGGTGCTGATGGACGCCATGGTCGTGCGCAGTCTCCTGGTGCCCGCCGTCATGCGGCTCACGGGCCGGGCCACGTGGTGGGCGCCCGCTCCGCTGCGGCGCTTCCACGAACGGTTCGGACTCAGCGAGGAGGACACGGCCCGCCCGGCCACCACGACGGACGGCCGACCGGACCTGGACCCGGACGACCCGGACGGTCATCCCGACCCCGACCCCGACCCCGACTCGGACCTCGGGCGGGACAAGGTGGAGGCGCGCGGTTAGCGTCCCTCCTGCAAGGGGCCTCCGGGCGAGGCGCGCGCAGCGGGAAGTGGGAAACGAAGGGCGGGGCGGATGAGGGCAGTGGTGTTCGAGCGGTACGGCGAGCCGGCCGAGGTGCGCGAGGTGGCGGACCCGGAGCCCGCGGAGCACGGGGTGGTGGTGCGCGTCGAGGCCACCGGGCTGTGCCGCAGCGACTGGCACGGCTGGATGGGGCACGACCCGGACATCACGCTGCCGCATGTCCCGGGGCACGAACTCGCCGGGGTCGTCGAGTCGGCGGGCGCCCGGGTGACCCGCTGGCGCCCCGGCGACCGGGTCACCGTGCCTTTCGTCTGCGCCTGCGGAAGCTGCGCCGCCTGCGCGGCCGGGGACCAGCAGGTGTGCGAGCGCCAGACGCAGCCGGGTTTCACGCACTGGGGCTCCTTCGCCCAGTACGTGGCGCTGGAGCACGCGGACGTGAACCTGGTCGCGGTGCCGGACGGCTTGTCCTCCGGGACGGCGGCGTCGCTGGGGTGCCGGTTCGCGACGGCGTTCCGTGCGGTGGTCGCGCAGGGGAGGGTGGCGCCGGGGGAGTGGGTCGCCGTGCACGGCTGCGGGGGCGTCGGGCTGTCGGCGGTGATGATCGCGGCGGCCTCCGGCGCCCGGGTCGTCGCGGTCGACGTCTCGTCCGGGGCGCTGGAGCTGGCGCGGAGGTTCGGGGCGGCCGAGTGCGTGGACGCTGCCGGCGTCGCGGACCCGGCGGAGGCGGTGCGCGACCTCACCGGCGGTGGCGCCCATCTCTCCCTGGACGCCCTGGGCTCGCCCGCCACCTGCGCGGCCTCGGTGAACGGGCTGCGCAGGCGCGGGCGTCATGTCCAGGTCGGCCTGCTGCCGTCGGAGACCGGGACGACCCCGGTCCCGATGTCCCGGGTGATCGGCCTGGAGCTCGAAGTGCTCGGCAGCCACGGTATGGCGGCGCACGCGTACCCGGCCATGCTGGAGCTGGTACGGACGGGGGTGCTCCGTCCCGACCTCCTGGTCACCTCCGCGATACCGCTGGACGCCGCGCCGGCCGCGCTCGCGTCGATGGCGACGGCGCCCGGCCCGGGCGTGACGGTCATCGAGCCCTGGCACTGACCGGACCGCTGACCGGACCGCCGACCGGACCGCCGGCCGGACCGCCGGCCGGGCTGCTGACCGGACCGCTGACCGGACCGCCGACCGAACCGCCGACCGGGCCGCCGGCCGGGCTGCTGACCGGACCGCCGGACCGGACGGCTCCGGCCCGGCGGTCAGGTTCGGTCAGTGATTTCTCAGTGGTCTGTCAGCGGTCTCTGCGGCCGCGGTTGCTGGGCCGTGAGGCGACCCAGGTCCGTACGGTGTCCGCGTACCAATAGGGTTTTCCGCCCTCTACGTGATCCGGTGACGGCAGCAGTCCGTGCTTGCGGTACGACCTCACGGTGTCCGGCTGGACCCTGATGTGCGCGGCGATCTCTTTGTAGCCCCAGAGCTTCCGGTCGGTCATCTGCGTTCTACCTCCCTGCGCGCGCCGCGGTGGCGGCCGGGGTGTGGCCGTCGGGGGGACCGGGCGCTGCGCTGGCGATCACGAAGCCAGTGCCCGGTGAACGACGCC
Source organism: Streptomyces sp. NPDC059785 (assembly GCF_042732375.1). Lineage (NCBI taxonomy): Bacteria > Bacillati > Actinomycetota > Actinomycetes > Kitasatosporales > Streptomycetaceae > Streptomyces > Streptomyces sp. NPDC059785. Next base: position 86,495 of record NZ_JBHWHV010000013.1, on the reverse strand, counting down.
GCGGAAACGGGAGGCGAGGGCTGTGGCCCGGGTGTGACCCAAGACCCGCGTACACGCGACAAGTGTGACGAGAAGAGGTCTTTTGTTACAGGAGTGACGCATCGACGCATCGTCCGTCAGGCCGGGGCGGAAAGCGCAAGGTGGGTCGGACCCGCTGCGCCGGGCCCGACCCACCAGCTCCCCGCTCCCCCCTGGTCCGGCCGGAACGCGTCGGTTCCCCCGATTCCCCCGATCACCGGCCGGAGGCTTCAGGTTGCCGTCCGGCACGCCTCGCGGTCTTGGAAAAATCCGCACTCCGGCCGGGCGGGAGCAGCAGACTCGTGGCCTCGCCCGCCAGCCGGTCCGCGTCCGGCAGCGCGGAGAGATGCCCGATGTCCGCGGGCCCCGGACGCGCCGGTGCGAGTGCGTCCGAGCCGGTGCCCGAGCCGCCCGGGCGGCCGGAAACCGCCCCACGCGCCGCACCGTCCCCCACCGCACCCGCCGGCACCGCCGTGACCCCCGCCCCCATCGACCTGGCTCCCGCACCCGCGCCCGTCCCCGCAGCACCCGCCCCCACTCCCGTCCCGGTCGCCGCAGCCCGTGCCGCAGTGAACTCGCGGGGTGTGCACCCCGTCATCGCGCGGAACTCGCCGCTCAGATGGGCCTGGTCGTAGTAGCCGCAGGCCGCCGCCGTCTCGGCCTGGGAGCGGCCCGCCGCGAGCAGCCGTCTGGCGCGCTGGAGGCGCAGGACGCGGGCCGCGGCCTTGGGGCCGAGTCCGATCTGTTCCCGGAATCGGTTCTCCAACTGCCGTACGCTCCAGCCGACTTCCTCGGCCAGGCGGGGAACCGGCAGGGCGCCCCCGGTGCGCTCCAGGCGCGACCAGGCCCGTACCAGCCGTGCGGAACTCGGCGGGCCCGACTCGGTCCAGCGGGTGAGCGCGTCGTCGAGCAGCGCGAACCGTTCGGTCCAGCCGGGTAACGCGGCGAGCGCGGCGCAGAGTTCACCGGCGCCGTGCCAGCGGGCGGAGGCGGCGCGGGCGCCCGGCGGGCGGGGCAGGTCGTCCGGATCCACGGTCCGGTTGGCCAGCTCGTACTGCGGGGTGCCGAAGAGGGTGAAGACCGCCCAGGGGGCGAGGAGGATCTCGATGCCGGCGAGCCGGCCGTCGTGTTCGCCGACGACCGGGGTGGTGGACAGCCCGGAGCAGACGGACACCAGGGTGGCCGGGGCGCGCCCCTCGGCCGAGATGCGGACCGGTTCCCCGAAGCCGAGCAGCAGCGTCGCCGCGCCGATCGGCGCCTCCAGGCGGACACGCGGCCGGTCGAAGGCGAGCCTTATCCCGCGGTAGCTGAGCACCCCGGGCCGCAGCCGCGGGTGCGGCGGGCCGGACACGGTCTCCCAGGAGCCACCGGGGCCGTGCCCCGCCCGCCGGACGATGCCCGTCGCCGCCCGCCCCTCCCGCCGGACGTTCCTCATCGTCATCCGCCCCTCCCGCCGCCTCGCGCGCACCCGGACACCCATCGTGCTACGCCCGGCGGAGCCCCCGGAAGAGCTTCCGGGAGCACCGGAAGAGTCCTGGAGGGCCGGCTACGCCCCGCAGGAGCGCAGGAACGCGCGGGTCCGCCGGGCGATGGGCAGCGGCTGGTCCGGCGGGCACGGGTACATGTCCTGCTCGACGATGGCGAAGAGGTCCACGTCGAGCTTCTGGGCGGCGGCGAGTACGGGCTCGAGGGCCGGTACGCCGGCCGGGGGTTCGCACATGACGCCGCGTGCCACGGCAGGCCCGAACGGCACCCCGTCCGCCCTGACCCCGGCGAGGATCTCCGGGTCGACCTGCTTGAGGTGCAGGTATCCGATGCGCTCGCCGTACGTCTCGATCAGCTCGACGCTGTCGCCGCCGCAGTACGCGTAGTGCCCGGTGTCCAGGCACAGCGACACCAGCGAGGAGTCGGTCGCGTCGAGGAAGCGGGTGACGTTCTCCTCGCTGTCGATGTGGGTGTCGGCGTGCGGGTGGACGACGATCCGCAGGCCGTAGCGCTCGCGGACCTCGTGGGCGAGGCGCTCGGTCTGCGTGGTCAGATCGCGCCACTGCGCCGGCGTCAGCGTGCTGTCCTCGAGCACGGTGCCGGTCTTGTCGTCGCGCCAGAACGCGGGGATCACGACGAGGTATTCCGCGCCCATCGCACGGGTGAGGGCCGCGATGTCGCAGACGTGCGCCCAGGTGGCGTCCCACACGCCGGGGCCGCGGTGCAGCCCGGTGAACACCGTCCCGGCCGACACCGTGAGCCCGCGCCGCGCGGTCTCGTCCTTGAGGACGGCCGGATCGGTGGGCAGATAGCCGTAGGGGCCCAGCTCGATCCACTCGTAGCCGGACCCGGAGACCTCGTCGAGGAAGCGCTGCCAGGGGACTTGCCGGGGATCGTCGGGGAACCAGACGCCCCAGGAGTCGGGCGCCGAACCGACACGGATACGGGTGAGCGGGGAATTCGACGATGACTGCGGCGACGAGGGCTGCGGCGACGGTGACGGTGACTGCGGCGACGACGGCTGCGGCGACGGTGACGGTGACTGCGGTGACAACGACGTCATGGGCGTCAGCTTCCGGCGGCCCCGAAAGGGTGTCAAGGGCTGGTCCGAATGTCCGGACAAAACGTTGACAGGGCTGACCGGGCAGGGCTAGACCTGGGGACAGCCGAAGCGAAGGGGACCCGATGGCGTACGACGGCGGTGCGGGCTCGATGGCGTTGGACGGCGGTGCGGGCCCGATGGCGTACGACCTGATCACCATGGGGCGGATCGGCGTGGACCTCTACCCGTTGCAGACGGGTGTGCCGCTGGCGCGGGTGTCGTCGTTCGGGAAGTTCCTCGGCGGGTCGGCGACCAACGTGGCGGTGGCCGCCGCCCGGCTCGGCAGACGGACGGCGGTGATCACTCGTACGGGTGCGGACGCCTTCGGCGATTACGTCCGCGAGGCGCTGCGCGGCTTCGGGGTGGACGACCGCTGGGTCACGCCGGTCGCCGGACTGCCGACCCCGGTCACCTTCTGCGAGATCTTCCCGCCGGACGACTTCCCGCTCTACTTCTACCGGCAGCCCAAGGCCCCGGACCTGGAGATCGACGCGCACGAACTGGACCTGGACGCCGTACGGGCGGCCCGCGTCTTCTGGGTCACCGGCACGGGCCTGAGCGAGGAGCCCAGCCGTACGGCGACGCTCGCGGCGCTGGCGCACCGCGCGAAGGCCGGGACGACGGTCTTCGACCTCGACTGGCGGCCGATGTTCTGGACGGACCCCGAAGCGGCCCGCCCGTTCTACGCCGAGGCCCTGCGCCACACCACGGTCGCGGTCGGCAACGTGGACGAGGCCGAGATCGCCACCGGCGAGCGCGAACCGCACGCCGCCGCCCGCGCGTTGCTGGCGGCGGGCGTCGAACTCGCCGTCGTCAAGCAGGGGCCCAAGGGCGTGCTCGCCGTCCACCGCGACGGCATGTCCGCCGAGGTCCCGCCGCTCCCGGTCACGGTCCTCAACGGCCTCGGCGCGGGCGACGCGTTCGGCGGCGCCCTCGTCCACGGCCTGCTGGGCTCCTGGGACGTGGAGCGCGTCATGCGGTACGCCAACGCGGCGGGCGCCATCGTCGCCTCCCGCCTGGAGTGCTCCTCCGCGATGCCGGACCCGGACGAGATCGAGGCCGCGCTCACGGCGGGAGCGGTCCGGTGAGCGCCCCCGCTCCCGCTCCCCCTCCCGCCGCCATCGACGTGTCCGCCCTGGTCCGCACCCGTACCCGCACTCCCGAAGCGATCGCCGAAGCCGCCGCCCGCCGCCCCCGGCGTCCGCTCGTCGCGGGCAACGGTCGGCTGATGATCGTCGCCGCGGACCACCCGGCGCGCGGCTCGCTGGCCGTCGGCGACCGCGCGCTGGCCATGGCCAACCGCGCCGGTCTGCTGGAGCGCCTGTGCCTCGCGCTGTCGAGACCCGGCGTCGACGGCGTCCTCGCCAGCGCCGACGTCCTCGACGACCTGCTGCTGCTCGGCGCCCTCGACCACAAGGTCGTCCTCGGCTCGATGAACCGCGGCGGTCTGGCCGGCGCCTCCTTCGAACTGGACGACCGCTTCACCGGGTTCCGCCCCCGGGACCTCGACCGGCTCGGCTTCGACGCGGGCAAACTGCTGCTGCGCATCGACTACGACGACCCGGGCTCGCTGCGCACCCTGGAGGCCGCCGCACGCGCCGTGGACGAGATGGCGGAACGCCGACTTCCGGTGTTCGTCGAACCGTTCCTGTGCCGCCGCCGGGCGGACGGCACCCTGCGCAACGATCTCAGCGCCGAGGCCGTGACCAAGTCCATCGCCATCGCGAGCGGCCTCGGCGGCAGTTCGGCGTACACCTGGCTGAAGGTCCCCGTCACCGAGAACCCCGACGACATGGCGCGGGTGATGGAGACCTCCACCCTGCCCGCCGTGCTGCTCGGCGGCGAAGTCGGCGACGACCAGGAGGGCGCGTACGAGAAGTGGCGGGGTGCCCTCCAACTGCCCACCGTGCAGGGCCTGGTCGTCGGCCGTTCGCTGCTCTACCCGGCCGACGGTGACGTGAGGGCGGCGGTGGACACCGCCGTAGGACTCCTGTGAGGAACGCCGCATGACCGACGAAGACCTCTACGTCCCCCGGGGCGCCGCCGCGAGCACCGGCTACGCCCTCGACATCGGTCCCGGCCGGGCCGGCTGGCGCCACAGCGCCCTGCGGATCCTGGAGCTGGCCCCCGGCGGCACGCACAGCTTCGACGCGGGTGACAGCGAGTGGATCCTGATTCCCCTGAGCGGCGGCTGTACGGTGCGCACGGGGGACGAGAAGTTCCAGATCCTGGGCCGGGAGAGCGTGTTCGCCGGAGTCAGCGACTTCGCGTACGTGCCCCGCGACGCCCGGGCCCAGATCGCCTCCGGTGCGGGAGGCCGCTTCGCCCTGGCAGGAGCGAAGTGCGAGCGCCGACTCCCCGCCCGCTACGGCCCCGCGCCGGAGGTTCCCGTCGAAGAGCGCGGCAGCGGCACCTGCGCCCGCCGGGTGCGCAACTTCGCCTCGGCCGACGCCTTCGACTGCGACCGGCTCATCGCCGTCGAGGTCGTCACCCCGGGCGGCAACTGGTCCTCGTACCCGCCGCACAAGCACGACGAGCACCGGCCGGGCGAGGAGAGCGAGCTGGAGGAGATCTACTACTTCGAGATCGAGGGGCCGAACGGTTTCGGCTATCAGCGCGTATTCCCCTCACGGGACGGGGGTGCTGACGTGCTGGCCGAGGTCAGGAGCGGTGACGCCGTCCTCGTACCCGACGGCTGGCACGGGCCGTCCGTCGCGGCGCCGGGGCACGACATGTACTACCTGAACGTGATGGCGGGGCCGGGTCCTGAGCGGGAGTGGCGCATCCGCTTCCACCCGGAACACGTAGCGAGCGCGGAGGGCTATCGATGACAGAGCCGGTGTCGCAGCGGACCGACCGGACGACGGCGGAGGCGGCGCGGGGGACCGTCAGACTGACCGTCGCGCAGGCGCTGGTGCGGTTCCTCGCCGTCCAGTTCACCGAGCGGGACGGCGAGCGGCAGCGGCTGATCGGCGCCACCTGGGGCATCTTCGGGCACGGCAACGTCGCCGGGATCGGCCAGGCGCTCGTGGAGTACGCGGACGCGATGCCGTACCACCAGGGGCGCAACGAGCAGGCGATGGTGCACGCGGCGGTCGGCTACGCGCGCCAGCGCGACCGGCTCTCCACCCACGCCGTCACCACCTCCATCGGACCCGGCGCCACCAACCTCGTCACCGGCGCCGCCCTGGCGACGGTCAACCACCTCCCGGTCCTGCTGCTGCCCGGCGACGTCTTCGCCGCCCGCCCCGCCGACCCGGTGCTCCAGCAGCTCGAAGTCCCGTACGCGGGCGACGTGTCCGTCAACGACTGTCTGCGCCCGGTGTCGAAGTACTTCGACCGGATCACCCGCCCCGAGGTGCTGATCCCGGCCGCCCTCCAGGCGATGCGGGTGCTCACCGACCCCGTGGACACCGGCGCGGTCACCCTCGCGCTGCCGCAGGACGTGCAGGCGGAGGCGTACGACTGGCCGGAGGAGTTCTTCGGTGAGCGGGTCTGGGCGGTACGGCGGCCCGCGCCCGATGCGACGGAACTCACCGACGCCGTACGGGCCGTGCGCGAGGCGCGCCGCCCGCTGATCGTGGCCGGCGGCGGGGTCCACCACAGCCGGGCCGAGACCGCGCTCGCCGAACTCGCCGGGGCCACCGGCATTCCGGTCGCGTCCACCCAGGCGGGCAAGGGCGCGCTGCGCTTCGACCACCCGCAGGACGTCGGCGGCATCGGCCACACCGGCACCGCGACCGCCGACGAACTCGCCCGCACCGCCGACCTGGTGATCGGCGTCGGCACCCGCTGGACCGACTTCACCACCGCCTCGAACACCCTCTTCGCCGCCTCCGGCGTCCGCTTCCTCAACCTGAACATCGCCCCCTACGACGGGCACAAGCTGGCCGGGCGGACGCTGATCGCCGACGCCCGCGCGGGCCTGGAGGCGCTCACCGAGGCCCTGACCCTGCACGGCCACCGCGCGGAACCGGCGTACGTCACCGAGTACACGGACGACAAGGAGCGCTGGGAGTACCGGGTCGACGCCGCGTACGAGACGGAGGACCCGGACATAAGGCCCACCCAGCCGCAGGTCCTCGGCCTGCTCGACGCGCTGGTGGACGAGGACGACATCCTCATCAACGCCGCCGGGTCGCTCCCCGGCGATCTGCACAAGCTGTGGCGGGCGCGCTCGCGCGACCAGTACCACGTCGAGTACGGCTACTCCTGCATGGGCTACGAGATCCCGGCCGCGATCGGCGTGGGCATGGCGGCCCCCGACCGGCCGGTCTGGGCGCTGGTCGGCGACGGCACCTACCTGATGAACCCCACGGAGCTCGTCACGGCCGTCCAGGAGAACGTGCCCGTCAAGATCGTGATCCTCCAGAACCACGGGTACGCCTCCATCGGCGGCCTCTCGGAGTCGGTGGGCGGCGAGCGCTTCGCGACCGCCTACCGCCACCGGGCGGCCGACGGTACGTACACGGGGGAGCCGCTGCCCGTGGACCTCGCCGCCAACGCGGCCTCCCTCGGGCTGCGCGTCCTGCGCGCGCGGACCGTGCGCGAGCTGCGGGCGGCGCTCGCGGAGGCTCGCGGCGCGGACACTCCCACATGTGTCTACGTGGAGACCGAAACGGCAGACACAGTGTCGGGCGCGCCTCCCGCGCAGGCCTGGTGGGATGTACCCGTGGCCGAGACCGCGACGCGGCCGTCGGCGGTCAAGGCGCGCGAAGAGTACGACCGGCACGTCTCCACCCGGCGCCGCCATCTGTGAGGGAGTTTCTGGCATGACGTCTGGCACGACGAAGATCGTCAACCACTGGATCGGCGGCAGGCCCGTTGAGAACGCCGCGGGCGCCTCGGGTACGTACGGCCCGGTGACCGACCCGGCGACCGGCGCCGTCACCACGCGGGTCGCCTTCGCCACCGCGGCCGAGGTGGACACCGCGGTCGCCGCCGCCAAGGAGGCGTACGCGACCTGGGGGCAGTCCTCGCTCGCCCAGCGCTCGGCGATCCTGTTCAAGTTCCGGGCGCTGCTCGACGCCAACCGTGACGGGATCGCCGAACTGATCACCGCCGAGCACGGCAAGGTGCACTCCGACGCGCTCGGCGAGGTCGCCCGCGGCCTGGAGATCGTCGACCTGGCCTGCGGGATCACCGTGCAGCTCAAGGGCGAGCTGTCCACCCAGGTGGCCAGCCGGGTGGACGTCGCCTCCATCCGCCAGCCGCTGGGCGTGGTCGCCGGCATCACGCCGTTCAACTTCCCGGCCATGGTGCCGATGTGGATGTTCCCCATCGCCATCGCCTGCGGCAACACCTTCGTCCTCAAGCCGAGCGAGAAGGACCCGTCGGCGTCGGTGAAGCTCGCCGAACTGCTGGCGGAGGCGGGGCTGCCGGACGGCGTCTTCAACGTCGTGCACGGCGACCGCGTCGCCGTCGACCGCCTCCTGGAACACCCGGACGTGGCCGCCGTCTCCTTCGTCGGCTCCACCCCGATCGCCCGCCACATCCACACCACCGCCGCCGCGAACGGCAAGCGCGTCCAGGCGCTCGGCGGCGCCAAGAACCACATGCTGGTGCTGCCCGACGCCGACCTGGACGCGGCGGCCGACGCCGCCGTCTCGGCCGCGTACGGCTCGGCGGGCGAGCGCTGCATGGCGATCTCCGCGGTCGTCGCCGTGGGCGCGATCGGCGACGAGCTGGTGGCGAAGATCCGCGAGCGCGCCGAGAAGATCAAGATCGGTCCCGGCACCGACCCGTCCTCCGAGATGGGCCCGCTGATCACGGCGGCCCACCGCGACAAGGTCGCCTCGTACGTGACGGGCGCGGCGGCCCAGGGCGCCGAGGTGGTCCTCGACGGCACCGGCTACACCGTCGAGGGGTACGAGGACGGGCACTGGATCGGCCTGTCGCTGCTCGACCGCGTCCCGGTGACGGCCGACGCCTACCAGGACGAGATCTTCGGCCCGGTGCTGTGCGTCCTGCGCGCGGAGACGTACGAGGAGGGGCTCGCGCTGATCAACGCCTCGCCGTTCGGCAACGGCACGGCGATCTTCACCCGGGACGGCGGCGCCGCCCGCCGCTTCCAACTGGAGGTGGAGGCGGGCATGGTCGGCGTGAACGTGCCGATCCCGGTGCCCGTCGGCTACCACTCCTTCGGCGGCTGGAAGGACTCCCTCTTCGGGGACCACCACATCTACGGCAACGACGGCACGCACTTCTACACCCGCGGCAAGGTCGTCACCACCCGCTGGCCGGACCCGTCCGAGGCCCCGGCGGGCGTGGACCTGGGCTTCCCGCGCAACCACTGACCGCCTGCCCGAGCCCTCTGGCTTCCTGCAAAGCCCTCGGTGCGGCCGTCCGCGATGCGGGCGGCCGCATTTTTTTGCCCGCGCGCGCTGCGGTTCCCGTACGGCCGCAAGCGGGTACGGCGCTTGCCCAGTTGTGGCCTGATGCGCATTCACAGGGTCTTTCATCTGCGAATTCCGTAGGCGAACAGTCATTGACGTAACGGTTTCCGTCGGATTCCATTCACGGCAACCGGGAGCGGAACGAGGTACGCACGACACGATCCGCCGGAGGCGATAGCGCTCCCGGCAGATCACCCTCACGCACGAGTCGATCGGAACCGCTCCATGACCGACACGCTCCGCCCTGTCGAGACAGCCGCCGGGACTGCCGCTCCCGGTGCGGACGCCGTCCCCGCGGCGTCCGGGGGCTCCTCCGGCAGTCCCCAGAAGCTCAAGCGCTCCATCGGCGTCGTCGGCGGCACCCTGCTGACGCTCTCCTGCGTGACCCCCGCCTCCACCCTCTTCGTGGTCGTGCCCGACCTCTTCTCCACCCTGGGCACGGCCACCGCGCTCACCATCGCCATCGGCTCGCTGCTCTGTATCGCCGTGGCGTTCTGCTACGCGGAGCTGGGCACCCTCGTCCCCAGCGCGGGCGGCGAGTACGCCATGGTCTCCACGATGGCCGGGCGGCTGGCGGGCTGGCTGGTCTTCGTCCTGTCGCTGCTCGTCGTCGTGATCGTGCCGCCTGTGATCGCGATGGGCACCGCCGACTACCTCGAACCGCTCGTGCACCTCGACCCCGCCTACGGCGGCGCCGCCGTCATGCTGCTCGCCACCCTGGCCGGACTGCTCGACCTGCGGGCCAACGCCTGGATCACCGGCGTCTTCCTGGTCCTGGAGGTCATCGCGGCGGCCGTCGTCGCCGTCCTCGGCTTCGCGCACAGTGAGCGCGGCGCGGGCAGCCTGGTGTCGATGGAGGTGGCCGGGGCCGGCGGGCACGCGGACACCGTCACGGCGATGCTGGTCGTCTCCGGGCTCGCCATCGCCCTGTTCATCACCCAGGGCTTCTCGACCGCCGTCTACCTCTCCGAGGAACTGGAGAACCCGCGGCGCAACGTGGCCCGTACCGTCCTCGCCACCCTCGCCATCTCCACCGTGATCATCCTGGTCCCGGTGGCCGCGATCACGCTCGGCGCCCCCGACCTGGCCGCGCTGACCGGCGGCGACATCGGCACCATGGTCACCGCCTGGTCCAGCTCCGCCGTCGGCACCTTCGTCAGCCTCTGCGTGGCCCTCGCGATCGTCAACGCGGGCATCGTCATGGTCATCCAGAACTCCCGGGTGCTGTTCGCCTCCGCCCGCGACAAGGCGTGGCCCCGGCCGGTCAACGAGGGGCTGTCCCGCCTCGGCCGGTTCGGCTCCCCGTGGGTGGCCACCCTGGTGGTCGGCGTCCCCGGCGCGGCCCTGTGCTTCGTCGACCTGGACACCCTGTACGGCGTCACCGGCGTCTCCGTCACCGGCATGTACCTGCTCGTCGCGGTCGCCGCCCTGCTCGCCCGGCGCGGCCCGCACGCCCGCACCGCCGCCTGGCGCATGCCGCTGTGGCCCGCCGTGCCGGTGCTCCTGATCGCCGTGCTCGCGTACATCCTGAGTCAGCAGGAGGTCGGTTACCTGCTGTGGACCGGCGGCATCACGGCCGTCGCCACCCTCTACTGGGCGTTCTACCTGCGCCCGCGCACCGCCACCCGCTGGCTGGTGTCGATCCCCGAGGACGCGGCGGACCGGGCCGCCTGAGTACCGCGCCCGCGGTACGGCGGGCGCGGACCGTACGCCTCTGGGAGGTCCCGGGGTTCAGACCGGCGGCTGCATCGGTTGTCGGCGGCGGCCCGTACCGTGGACGCATGGATCTTCGACTGCCCCGACTGCGCGGCCCCGCACGGTGGCGGCCGCGGCGGCTGGCGGCCGCTGCCGCCGCCGTCGTCGTGCTCGCCGGCGCCGGCACCTGGACGGCCGCCGCCTCGGACGAGGCCCCCGCCGTGCACCGCACGGACAGAGTGCTGGCCACCGACGGCGCGAGGATCGACACCTCGTACTTCACGGCCGGTTCGGGCCGCCGCCCGGCCGTCCTGCTGACCCACGGCTTCGGCGGCAGCAAGGAGGACGTGCGGGAGCAGGCCGAGGACCTCGCCCGCGACGGGTACGCGGTGCTGACCTGGTCGGCCCGCGGCTTCGGCGCCTCCACCGGCTCGATCGGGCTCAACGACCCGAAGGGCGAGGTCGCGGACGTCTCCGCGCTCGTCGACTGGCTGGCGAAGCGGCCCGAGGTGCAGCTCGACGGCAAGGGCGACCCGCGCGTGGGCATGAGCGGCGCCTCCTACGGCGGTGCCGTCTCCCTGCTCGCCGCCGGGTACGACCAGCGCGTCGACGCCATCGCCCCGGAGATCACGTACTGGAACCTGGCGGACGCCCTGTTCCCGAACGGGGTGTTCAAGAAGCTCTGGGCGGGCCTGTTCATCAACACCGGCGGCGGCTGCCGGAAGTTCGAGCCGAAGCTGTGCGCGATGTACAACCGGGTCGCCGAGTCGGGGAAGCCGGACGCCGCGGCCCGTGCGCTGCTCGACGCCCGTTCCCCGTCCGCCGTCGGCGACCGCGTCAAGGTGCCCACGCTGCTGGTCCAGGGCCAGACCGACTCGCTCTTCCCGCTCGGCCAGGCGGACGCGGCGGCCAAGGCGATCCGCGCCAACGGCGCGCCCGTGGACGTCGACTGGATCGCGGGCGGGCACGACGGCGGCGAGATGGAGGCCGACCGCGTCCACGCGCGCGTGGAGACCTGGTTCGACCGCTATCTGAAGGACGACAAGAAGGCGGACACGGGACCCGCCTTCCGCGTCACCCGCACCGGAGGCGTCGACTCCACGGACGGCGCGGCCCGGCTGCGCGGCGCGAGCGCGGACACCTACCCCGGTCTGGAGAGCGGCCCGCGCGGCGTCGCGCTCGCCGGACGCGAGCAGCGCTTCGCCAACCCGGCGGGCGCGAACCCGCCCGCCATATCGAACCTGCCGGGCCTCGGCGACGAGGGCGGCGGCCTGTCCCAGCTCTCCTCGCTCGGCGTCGGCCTGTCGATCGACTTCCCTGGGCAGTTCGCCAAGTTCGACTCCGCACCCCTCGGCAAGGACCTGCGGATCACCGGCTCCCCGACGGCCACCGTGCACGTGAAGTCGACCGGCGACGACGCGGTGCTCTTCGCCAAGGTGTACGACGTCGGCCCGGACGGCACCAGCCAGGTGCTGCCCTCGGGGCTCGTGACGCCGGTGCGCGTCGAGGGCGCGAAGGCGGGCAAGGACGTGGAGCTGACCCTGCCCGCGATCGACCGCGAGTTCAGGAAGGGACACCGGCTGCGCCTCGTCCTCGCCTCCACGGACCTCGGATACGCCTCGCCGGTGACCCCGGCGACGTACACGGTGTCCCTGGAGAGCGACCTGAAGGTGCCGGTCGTGCCCGGCGTGCAGACCGCGGACACGGCGCTGCCCTCCTGGGTGTGGTGGCTGCCCGTGGCCGGCGCGCTGATCGCGCTCGCGGTGCTGCTCACAGGGGGCCGCCGCACCGCCGACGCGGAGCCCGACCCCGCCCTCGCCGACGTCCCGCTCCAGATCACCGGCCTGAGCAAGCGCTACGCGAGGTCGGCGGACCGGTACGCGGTCAGGGAACTGTCCTTCCGGGTGGAGAAGGGCCAGGTCCTCGGCCTGCTCGGGCCGAACGGCGCGGGCAAGACCACCACCCTGCGCATGCTGATGGGCCTCATCACGCCCGACGGCGGCGAGATCCGCGTCTTCGGGCACGCCATCCGCCCCGGCGCACCGGTCCTGTCCCGGGTCGGCGCCTTCGTGGAGGGCGCGGGCTTCCTGCCGCACCTGTCGGGCCGGGAGAACCTGGAGCTGTACTGGCGCGCCACCGGACGCCCGCCCGGGGACGCGCACCTGGACGAGGCGCTGGAGATCGCCGGGCTCGGCGACGCCCTGGCCCGCGCCGTGCGCACGTACTCGCAGGGCATGCGCCAGCGGCTCGCCATCGCCCAGGCCATGCTCGGCCTGCCCGACCTGCTCATCCTCGACGAGCCGACCAACGGCCTGGACCCGCCGCAGATCCGCGAGATGCGCGAGGTCATGATCCGCTACGCGGCGGCGGGCCGCACGGTCATCGTCTCCAGCCATCTGCTCGCCGAGGTGGAGCAGTCCTGCACCCATCTGGTGGTCATGGACCGGGGACGGCTGGTGCAGGCGGGCCCGGTGCGCGACATCGTCGGCTCCGGCGACACCCTCCTCGTCGGCACCGCCGTGCCCGTGACCGAGCCGGTCGCCGACAAGGTCGGCGCGCTGCCCGGCGTGGTCTCGGCCGCCGTCACCGAGGACGGGCTGCTGGTCCGCCTCGGCCCCGAGGGCAGCCCGCAGCGCCTGGTCGCCGACCTCGTACGGCTCGACGTACCGGTGGCGTCGGTCGGCCCCAACCGGCGCCTCGAAGACGCCTTCCTCACGCTGATCGGAGGCTCCGCATGAGCACGCTCACCGAGCGCACCGAGAACGGGACCGGGACCGGCACCGGGCCGGGGGCCGAGACGGCCGACGGCTACCGTCCGGGGCGCACGCTCCCCCTCAGGGTGGAGCTGGCCCGGCAGGTCAAGCGGCGCCGCACCCTGGTCATGGCGGCGGTGCTCGGCCTGCTGCCCTTCGTCCTCGTCGTCGCCTTCGCGGTCGGCGGCGAACCGGGCTCGCGCAGCGGCCGGGTCACGCTGATGGACACGGCCACCGCGTCGGGCGCGAACTTCGCGGCGGTCAGCCTCTTCGTCTCGGCGGGCTTCCTGCTGGTGATCCCGGTGGCCCTGTTCTGCGGGGACACCGTCGCCTCCGAGGCGAGCTGGTCCAGCCTGCGCTATCTGCTGGCGGCGCCCGTGCCCAGAGCCCGGCTGCTGCTGTCCAAGCTCACCGTGGCGCTCGGCCTCAGCCTGGCCGCGATCGTGCTGCTGCCGGTCGTCGCCCTGGCCGTGGGCTCGGTCGCCTACGGCTGGGGACCGCTCCAGATCCCCACCGGCGGCTCCCTGGCCACGGGCACCGCGACCGGACGCCTGCTGATCGTGGTGGCGTACGTCTTCGTGTCCCAACTGGTCACCGCCGGGCTCGCGTTCTGGCTGTCGACCCGGACGGACGCCCCGCTCGGCGCGGTCGGCGGCGCGGTGGGACTGACCATCGTCGGCAACGTCCTGGACGCGGTGACCGCGCTCGGCGACTGGCGGCACTTCCTGCCCGCGCACTGGCAGTTCGCCTGGGCCGACGCCGTGCAGCCCACTATGGAGTGGGGCGGCATGCTCCAGGGCGCCTCGGTCTCCATAACGTACGCGCTGGTGCTGTTCGCCCTGGCCTTCAGGGGTTTCAGGCGCAAGGACATCGTCTCCTAGGTCTCCGGAGGATCACCTACCGGCCACGGCGGGCCCCCGCCGTGGCCGCTTCGCAACTCATCCGCAACGCCCCGTGGCGCACGACCGCGCCCCCTCGGACGTCACAGTCACAGACGTCGGTCACCACAGGCCGCTCACCGAGGGGGCACGGATGGCGAAGGACCGAACCCACCGCGCACGGCGCCTGCGCGGCACCCTGCTCGCCGGGGCACTGGCGGGCGCCGTGCTGCTCACCGGCTGCGGCGGGGGCGACAGCGACGACCACGGCTACACGTCGGACGGCAGAAGCCGCTCCAGCGGCGGCACGCTCCCGCTGCCCGCCCCGGACGGCACCACGGGCGAACAGGGGCAGAAGGACCGCGAGTTCGCCCCGTCCCCCGATCACCTCTCCACCTTCGCCCTGGACGTCGACACCGCCTCGTACGGCTACGCCCGCCGCGCCCTCGACGACGGGCGGCTGCCCGACCCCGCCACCGTGCGCCCCGAGGAATTCGTCAACAGCTTCCCGCAGGACTACCGGCGCCCCGCAGGCAACGGCTTCTCGGTCACCGTGGACGGCGCCCGCACCGGCACCGTCGACGGCGACCGCACCGGCGGGAGCGACTGGTCGCTCCTCCGAGTCGGCCTCGCCACCCGCGCGGCCGAGACGGACCGCGAACGCCCGCCCGCCGCCCTCACCTTCGTCATCGACATCTCCGGCTCCATGGGCGAGCCGGGCCGCCTCGACCTCGTCAAGGAATCCCTCGACGTCATGACGGACCGGCTGCGCGACGACGACTCGGTCGCCCTGGTCACCTTCAGCGACGAGGCGGAGCGGGTGCTGCCGATGACCCGCCTCGGCGGCCACCGCGGCAGCGTGCACCGGGCCGTCGGGCGCCTGGAGCCCACCGACTCGACCAACCTCGGCGCCGGCGTGCGCACCGGCTACGCCACCGCCGTCGACGGTCTGCGCGAGGGCGCGACCAACCGGGTCGTGCTGCTCTCCGACGCCCTCGCCAACACCGGCGACACCGACGCGGACTCCATCCTGGAGCGGATCGCGGACGCCCGCCGCGCCCACGGCATCACCCTGTTCGGCGTCGGCGTGGGCAGCGAGTACGGCGACGCCCTGATGGAGCGCCTCGCCGACCGGGGCGACGGCCACACCGTGTACGTCTCCGGCACCGAAGAGGCCCGTACGGTCTTCTGCGACCAACTGCCGCGCAACGTCGGCCTCACCGCCCGCGACGCCAAGGCCCAGGTCGCCTTCGACCCGGGGACGGTCGAGGACTTCCGGCTGATCGGCTACGACGACCGGCAGGTCGCCGACGACGACTTCCGCGACGACCGGGTGGACGGCGGCGAGGTCGGCCCGGGCCACACGGTCACCGCGCTCTACGCCGTCCGCACCCGGCCCGGCGCCTCGGGCCACCTGGCGACCGCGACCGTCCGCTGGCTGGACCCGCGCACCCGCGCCCCGCACGAGACGTCGGGCGAGCTGGAGACCGCCGCCCTCGGCGACGACCTGTGGTCCTCCGGCAGCACCGGCCTGCGCGTCAGCGCCGTGGCGGCGTACTTCGCCGACGCCCTGCGCGGGGGCGACACCCGCTGGGAGCCGCTGCCGGGGGCGCCCTCCCTCTCCGAACTGGTCGGCCCGGCCCGCGAGGTGGCGGACGCGGCGGGCAGCAGCGCGGTCGACGGCCTCGCCCAGGCGGTCTCCCGCGCGAACGAGCTGCGGTACCGGTCCGGCACGACCCATTGAATTTTTCTTACGCATGAGTAAGTTTACTCGGGAGTAAGGACCAGGGCATCAGCCGGATCCGGGAGCCGCCATGGGCGTACGCACGGAATTGAAACGGGCCAAGCAACGCACCGACCTCGCGGCCCGCACCAGGATCGAACTCGTCAGGGACGGCACGGGCACGGTCCGCGAGGCCCGCGCCGAACCCCTCGTACCGCACGCCACCACCGGCAGCACCGCCGACCTGCCCTTCACCAACGCGGCCGAGGCACCCGACGCCGTGGTGCTGCGCCGCGAGCGTGACGGCGCCTGGCACCCGGTCACCGCCGCCGCCTTCGCCCGCGAAGTCACCGACACCGCCAAGGGGTTGATCGCCGCCGGGCTCGAACCGGGCGGCCGGGTCGCCGTGATGTCCCGCACCCGCTACGAGTGGACCGTCCTCGACTTCGCCGTCTGGGCGGCCGGCGGCCAGACCGTCCCGGTCTACGCCACCTCGTCCCCCGACCAGATCGAGTGGATCGTCCGGGACTCGGGCGCCCGCTTCGTCGTCACCGAGACCCGCGCCAACACCGACGCCGTGACCACCGCCACCGCCGGGCACGCCGAACCGCCGCGCGGGTGGCAGGTCGACGCCGGTGCCCTCGCCGAACTCGCCGCGCTGGGCCGGGACATCACCGACGAGGACGTCACCAAGCGCCGCGCCGCCCTCACCCCCGACACCGTCGCCACCCTCTGCTACACCTCCGGCACCACGGGCCGCCCCAAGGGCTGCGTCCTCACGCACGCCAATCTGCACGCCGAGGCGGCGAACACGGTCGAGCTGCTGCACCCCCTGTTCAAGGAGGTCACCGGCCAGGTCGCCTCGACCCTGCTCTTCCTCCCGCTCGCCCACATCCTGGGCCGCTCGATCCAGATCGCCTGCCTCATGGCCCGCATCGAGCTGGGCCACTGCCCGAGCCTCAAACCCGACGAACTCCGGCCCGCACTACGGGCGTTCCGCCCCACCTTCGTCGTCGGCGTGCCCTACCTCTTCGAGAAGATCCACGACACCGGCCGCGCCACCGCCGAGAAGATGGGCCGCGGCTCGTCCTTCGACCGCGCGGACCGCATCGCCGTCCGCTTCGCCGAGGCGCACCTGAACCGCCTCCTCGGCCGCGGCAAGGGCCCCGGGCCCGGCCTGCGCGCCGCCTGGGCCCTGTACGACCTGCTGGTCTACCGCCGCGTCCGCAAGGAGCTCGGCGGCCGGCTGCGCTACGCCATCAGCGGCGGCTCCCCGCTCGACCGCAACCTCAACCTCTTCTTCTACGCCGCCGGAATCATGATCTACGAGGGCTACGGCCTGACCGAGACCACCGCCGCCGCGGCCGTCGTACCCCCGCTCGGCCCCCGCCCCGGCACCGTCGGCCTCCCGGTCCCCGGCACCGCGATCCGCATAGCCGACGACGGCGAGGTGCTGGTCAAGGGCGGTGTCGTCTTCGGCGCCTACTGGAACAACCCGGCGGCCACGGGTGCCGCGCTGACCGACGGCTGGTTCGCCACCGGCGACCTCGGCGCCCTCGACGCCGACGGCTACCTCACCATCACCGGCCGCAAGAAGGACATCCTCGTCACCTCCGGCGGCAAGAACGTCTCGCCCGCCGTCCTGGAGGACCGTCTGCGCAGCCGTCCCCCGGTCGGCCAGTGCATGGTCGTCGGCGACAACCGCCCGTTCGTCGCGGCCCTGATCACCCTGGAGCCCGAGTCGGTCGCCCACTGGCTCGCCGTACGCAAGCTCCCGCCCGACACCCCGCTCTCCGAGGTCGTACGGGACCCCCGGATGATCGCCGCCGTGCAGAAGGCGGTCGACTACGCGAACGAGGCCGTCTCCCGCGCCGAGTCCATCCGCAAATTCACGCTGGTCGAGGGCGAGTTCACGGAGGACAACGGACTGCTGACACCGTCGCTGAAGGTCAAGCGGCACGCGGTGACGACGCGCTACACGGACGCCGTGGAGGCGCTGTACGGGGGTTGACGAGGCGTCGTACGAGCCGTTGACGCCCGGGTGGGCCCGGAACGCACACGACAGCGGGCCGCCGGAGAACCGGCGGCCCGCTGCACAGCCCGTGGGGATCAGTCCCGCTCGTGGGCGTACGACAGGACCGACACGTCCTCCAGCAGGTGCGCCAGCGCGCCGTCCCGCTTGGTCTGGGTGGAGTTCTCGGCGCACTGCTGGTTCATGTCGTCGGCCAGGACGTTGAGGTCCTGGATCGGGACGGCGATGACGTTCACCACGGGGACGTTGATGTCCTTCAGGGCGATGCACGGCTTGTTGAAGGAGCCCTGGATGAGGGCCATCTGCGGGCTCATGTTGCCGTACGTGGCCGAGTTTCCGTAACTCTGCCAGGCGCCATTGCCGCTGGCCGCGGCAGGGCCCTCGTCGTTGCCGTTCGCCAGCGCCTGCGGAGCCGCCATGGCGGAGGCTCCGACGACGGAAGCGGCGAGAGCCGCGGTGGCAATAACCTTCTTGATCACTGGCCAGTCCTTTCTGAGGAAACCCCGTCACCGGAGCCCTCTGGTCAACTCCGTGAGGACTAGGCGGTTTCGTGCCTTCACCCGGTCGGCCCACATTCCACTTCTTGTCCTACCGGTCGGGCGGCGAACGCGTGTCGCCTGCGGTTTCCGGCGGTTCCTCCGCCGTTTCCCGGCTGCTTTCCGGTGTTTCGCGGTTTCATGCGAGCCAATCGGGTGAACGGCCGCAACCAATCCCGATGGGTCGTGTTGATGAGGCCGTAGAGCATGCGTCGCTACGAGGAAAGGAACTTGAAGTGCTCAAGAAGGCTATGGTCACCGCAGCAGCCGCCGCTTCCGTCATCGGTATGTCAGTGGCGGCTGCGCCCCAGGCGCTTGCCATCGGCGACGACTCCGGCCCGGGCTCGGCCAGCGGCAACGGTGCCTCGACGTCGTTCGGCAACTCGGTGACCAAGGGCAACATGAGCCCCGCGCTGTCCCTGGTTCAGGGCACGCTGAACAAGCCGTGCGTCGGTCTGAAGGACATCAACCTTCCGATCGTGAACGTCATCGCCATCCCGATCCAGGACATCAACGTCCTGGCCGACGACATCAACCAGCAGTGCACCGAGAACTCCACGGAGTCCAAGCGGGACGGCGCTCTGTCGCACGTTCTGGAGGACGTCTCGGCCCTGTCGGCGGTCACCGAGGCCGACTGACCCCTCCGGGCGTCCGGGCTGTTCGCGATTCCACTCGCGGGCGGCCCGGGCTTCTTTGTCAGGTGTGTTCCCACTGCTTACGGAACACGGCGGGAAATATCGCGCTGTGTGTGAGCGGAGAGTTTCTTTCACGTGAATCCGAGCGCCGCGTGGGTTCCGTACGGAGCATCTGAGTGAAAAGCCGAACGGGGTTCGTCCCGCAGTTTCTTCGGGTCTCCGTTCTTCGTTTACAGCGCGCAGGTCGTGCTGCGAGCCGGTCAAGTCGTGCTCGCTCGGTCCAGGCCGCCACAGGGGCATGACCGCAGAGAAGGGAAAGCACGTGAAGCACAAGAAGAGCGCAGCCGTCGTCGCCGGCGTGATCATGGCCCTGGGAATGGCCGCTCCCGCGTTCGCCGACGCCGGGGGCCAGGCCGCGGCCGTCGGTTCGCCGGGTGTCGTCTCGGGCAACGCCATCCAGGTTCCCGTGCACGTTCCCGTCAATGTGTGCGGCAACTCGATCAACGTCATCGGCCTGCTGAACCCGGCGTTCGGCAACACCTGCGTCAACGACTGACGCCGATAACGCCCAGCCGCCCGGCTGAGCCCCGCCGGCCCTGGACTGATCCCTCGGTTCCAGGGCCGGCTTTCCCACTCTCAGATGCAGAAGGACAACGACATTGCGACAGACCTTGAGCAGGGGAATGGTCATGGCCGCGGCCGCGACGGGCCTGCTGTCCGTGTACGGCAACCCCGCGTCGGCGGACTCCGGCGCGGACGCGGTCGCCGCGCAGTCTCCCGGCGTGGCGTCCGGCAACAGTGTGCAGGTGCCGGTCGATGTGCCGGTCAACGCGTGCGGCAACTCCGCCGACGTGGTCGGCGCGCTGAATCCGTCCTTCGGCAACTCCTGCGCCAACCACTCGCGCCCGCGTCACACCCACACCCAGCCCCACACCCACACCCAGCCCCAGCCCCATTCCAACCCCGTGCCCAACCCTGACTCCCACCCGCAGCACCATGAGTCGGACGGCACGCAGGAGCACGGGGCTCCGGGCGGTCCCGCCGGTCCTGGTCCCATCGGGGACGGTCCGTTCGGGCCGGGGTCCTCCGGGCACGACGACGCCGGGCAGAGTCTCGCCGGGAACGGTCCCTTCGGGCACGGTCACACCGGGCACGACGACGCGGGTCACGGTCCCGCTGGGCACCGTCCCGTCGGGCACGGCGACGCGGGCCACCGTCCCGCTGGGCACGGTCCCGTCGGGCACGGCGACGCGGGCCACACGCAGCGCCCGCAGCCGCCGCAGCATGTGGAGCACCCGCAGCACCCGCAGCATGTGCCGCAGCCGCAGCCGCAGCCGCAGCCGCAGCCGCAGCCGCAGCCCGAGCCGCAGCGTCCGCAGCACCCCCAGCACCCGCATCACTCAGAGCACGTGAACCACCCAACGCACTCGGATCACTCGGATCACTCGGGTCATTCGAGCCACCCGAGTCACGCAGAGCACGCAGAGCACGCAGAGCACGCAGAGCACGCGGACCGTCCGGAACACCACCCGCAGCACTCGAGCCGTCCTCAGCACACCCAGCACCCGCACCACCCCCAGCACTCAGGTCATCCGGGTGGTCACCGCGGCTCGCACGGCGGGGCGCACGCTGTGGCGGAGGGCTCGCCCGGGGTGGTGTCTGGGAACGCCGCCGAGGCGCCGATCGACCTGCCGGTGAACGTGTGCGGGCTCACGGCCGATGTGGTCGGCGTGGCGAACCCCGCCTTCGGCAACGACTGCGAGAGCGGTCCCGGCGGCTACGGCGACACCCCGCCGAACGAGCCCCCGCACTCGCCTCCGCACACGCCGCCCCACACCCCGCCCCACACGCCTCCGCACACCCCGCCCGGCGAGCCCGGCACCCCGCCCCAGAGCCCGCCGGTGCACACCCCGCCCGCGGCTCACCAGGAGGTTCCGCCCGCCCTGCCGTCGACGGTCGAGCACGGCGCGCCCGCCGAGGCCAGGGCCGCGCTGGCCGACACCGGTGCCGACGGCCTGTACGCGGCCTCGGCCGCCGGCGCGGCGCTGCTGCTCGGCGGGGCCGTGCTGTACCGGCGCAACCGGCCCGCGGCGCACCGCCGCTGACCCACGCGCCACCGACGACGTACGCCATCGAGCACGGCGCGCCCGCCGAGGCCAGGGCCGCGCTGGCCGACACCGGTGCCGACGGCCTGTACGCGGCCTCGGCCGCCGGCGCGGCGCTGCTG